>PMBV01000172.1 GCA_003153055.1 Myxococcales bacterium | reverse complement strand
CCTCAACCCCACCCCTGAACGGTTACTCGTGATCGGTCTCGTGCTCGGCGACCGACGCCCATTTCCTTGGGCCCGCTACTTCTTCAGTAGCCACGATTCACCTGCGAAGGACCAGAACTCGCCAACCCCCATCACATCTTTCCATTTCTCGTACTCCGGGTGTTCCGAAAGCCGGCCAGCGATCGACTTTGCCCCAGAGAGCGAGACGACGACCACCTCGCTGGCTGCAAGGTGCTGCAAGAAGAACGGGGAATGCGTGGTACCGATGAACTGCTCGGAGGCTCTCTGCTCAAGCATCATGGATCGGAGAAGACTGACGAGCTCGCCCTGCGCCTTCGGGTGAAGGCGCATGTCAATGTCGTCGACCAGGGCGTGTCGCGGATGCGTTGGCCCCGTAAGCATGCTGATGAGCCCAAGCGCGAGGAGCGTGCCTTCGCCAGCCTGCGCGGCGTGGACGTTGGCCGCCGTGCTCGTCTCGAACACCACGCGGTTGCCCATGAACTCCTGCTTGCCAGCGAGCTGGGTCTTCATCTCGTCGACGGCTACCGAGCGCGTGACGTTCCTGTATACCTTGGCTCGCGGAAGGCGAACCGCTCTCACGCTGGGAACGATCCGTCGAAGCCCCTCCTCGATTCGGGAGAAATCATCGACCCGCTCCAGCTTCATGTAGGCAAGCGCGGCCGCGAGCCCTTCGCCATCGAACTCAATACGGGGGTTCTCATCCTCGCTGTAGCTGGGCCGCGCGAGAACTCGAGGATCCAGGTGAAGAAAGGAGCAGGCGCTGAGCTCGCTCAGCCACGGATGCTTCGGCTCGCCGTTGCCCCATGGAAGGGGACCGACCGCCTTCGATTCAGGCCCGGAGTGCCACTCGGTCTTGTACTCGGCTCCCGGACTGCTCCACTCGACCCGCTGGTAGAAGCCACCCTCAGGGCGGATGGCCGAGACGTACGAAACGGAGAAGGTCGCGTCTCCAGAGCGGCCTTGCACGGACATCGCGAGCTCCGGCGCGCCGTCGCGGAGAAACCGGTCAGGAGAGAGCCAACCCTTGAGGACCTCGCTTGGGTGCCTCGGACCCGCAAGTTGGCTCAACAGGTGGAGTACCTCGAGCACCGTCGTCTTTCCGGAGGCGTTTGGCCCCACGAGAACGGTCAACGGCGACAGGGCGATCGTCTCCTCCTGCCAGCTGCGAACGTTCTTGAGGCTCAGCGACGTGAACACGGGGCAAACCTATCGCGGGCCGGGCCTCCCGCCCAGAAACCGTTCAGGAAGGGCCGTGTCGAGGGCCTCGTTCTCAATCCGATGACCCGCCGTTCAACCCGGGCCATCAGCGCCGCGGGCACCTCGACGCCGCTGAGAGCGAAGAGAGCTTTTCCTGGTACGCGTTCTCGAGGAGTGGGTCGAGCAACTCGGCAGTCTCCCGGACACCCAAGGCATCCGGGACGCTGGTCTCCGCTCCCGCTCAGAACTGCTCGAACCGCCACACCTGAGCACCGGTCCCGTTGCACGTATAGAGCTGAATCTGCGTGCCGTCTCCGGTGGCCGAGGCCTTCACGTCGAGGCACTTCCCGCTGTTGGTGTTCACGAAGGTGACGTTGCCATTGCCGAGATCATTGAAGCGAAATGATTGGGCTCCGGTGCCGTTGCACGTCCAGAGCTGGGCCGGCGTTCCGTCGGCGGTCCCCGAGGCGCTGATGTCCACGCACTTGTTGCTGCGAGTGTTGATGAGCCGGTAGGCCCCGTTGCCGACCCCCTCGACGCGGAACTGCTGGGCGCCAGAGCGGTTGCACGTCCACTCCTGCACCTTGGTCCCGTTGGCGGTGCCGGCCGCGTTGATATCGAGACACTTCCCGCTGAACGGGAGGCCGACGCTGAAGGTCCCGCCGCCCGCGGTGAGGGAGGCGCCTCCCCAGTTGATCGTGAAGTCGGTGCCCGACTGCGTTCCACCCCAGGTCACCCCACAGCCGGCGAGCTGCGCGTCCACGTCGTCGTGCCAGGTCAGACTCGGCACGTTGATCCGGCTGCCATAGAGATCCCAGATGCCGAAGCCATGAATGGTGAGACTGCCGGTGGTCGGGAGCTGGGCACAGGACGTGAGGTTGTACAGCTCGAGCACGTTGGCGAAGATCCACTGATGCGGATGACCGAAGGAGAAGGTGTCGAACACCGAGGCTCCTCCGGTCGTCACGTCGGCGGTGGTGATCCTCCAGGTGTCGCAGATGCCCGTCGCCGGGTTGCAGTTGCTCCCGACGTTCGTCCCCACGATGGTGTCTCCCGGACGAACCGTGACCGCGTCGCCGTACTGGGCGTTGCCTCCGCCCTCGCAGCAGTTCCAGCTCTGCACGAACCACTGCGAGTTGATATAGGCGAGCACAGGCTGGAGGATCGTCCCGCCGGCCTTCCCGTCGAGCGACTGCGACCCGGGGAAGTAATAGAGCACCTGCCCTGATTGCGGCGGCGCCGGGGGCACCTTCCAGGTCGACGTCAGGCGCGCAATGCCTGGGCTGTAGCTCGAGTGGTCCGCCAGCGACCAGCCCTCGATGTCATTGGTGAGGGGCACTGGAACCACCCCTGCCGGCTGCGGCGCCTGGAGCGCGGCGTCCGTCGACGAGGCGCGGTCTCCCTCGGTGCCACCAGCGCGTCGCCCTGCGCGATCGTAGTGTGGGTGCACACAGGCAGGAGCGCTCTTCACCGCCAGCCCTTGGTTGCCATCGACGTGCACCAGACACGACGGGTGGAAATACCCGACTGGGGTCGCCACGAAGTCCACCGGTACCCCCGCTGGTTTGCGCAGATCACTGGCGACGATGGGGCGAGTCCACCGCTGCTCCGCCACCAGCCCCTCGCTCACGCTCCCCTCGGCCTCGACGCCGGAGCCGGTCCCACAGCCTGCCAGCATCGCCGCGAGCAGTCCCGTGACCGCGACCCGCTTCCTGTTCACCATGTCTGACTGCATCCAAACAAAACCAAGGCCACGCCGAATTCTTTCCAGTTCTGTGATCATCGCTGTCGAGCTCCTTGCAACGGGTTTCACTCTGAATCGGGGTCGAATGCGCTGCGGACGACCTCCGCCGTAGCTGCAATCGATGCGCCGGGGGGCGGCCCGCGTGTCAGGGAATTCGGAGCAAATCGAGTCTCCACGCTCGCGCCGCCATGACTCGCCAGGAAGGGCGCCGCGACCCCGAGCCACGGTCGACAGCATGCTGCGCGATCGGCGAGATCACCCCTCTGGGGTGATCTTTGAGATCGCGTCCGCACGCCCCCCTCGGCACCTTCGCACGTCCAAATACCTGTCTCCCGGGGGGACAGGCGGTGGCAGCGCTGTTGCAGTCTCAGCCTCCCATCACGAGGCGCTGGCCTCAAACCAACCGAAAGACAGGACATACAATGATCGATCGAATCATGCATCGAGGCACCCGGGTGGCTTCGCAGCCGGCGTCGGAGGGCATTGCCCCAGCGGGTCTCCGCGGCGCCGCGACCGCCCACCACGTCTCAGAGCACCCCGCCATGTCGGCGTACCAGGGGCTCAGCGGATTCGAAGCCAAAGCGGTTGCCTCGGCTCAGGTCGCGACGCTCAGCACGAACAACATCGCTCGCTTTCTACAGGGTGGCATCCGTCCTATCAAACCGAGCACCGACACGAGCACCCCTGGCTCTGCTGAATGGGGCAACCTCAGCACGACCCCGCAAACTCAGGCGCTCACGCCCGATCAGAGCGCCAAGGTGGGCGGGGATTGGGCCGCGAACCTGAAGCGCGACTTCGGTCTGACCGACGCGCAGGCGGCGGGCATCGTGGGTAACCTGTGGCACGAGAGCGGAGGCATGAACTCCGGCATCTCGCAGGGCGGCCGCATCGGCCCGTTTGGTGACCACCAAGACGACAACCAGCACGGCATCGGCATCGCCCAGTGGGGCGGCACCCGCGCCGACGGGCTGCTGAAGTACGCCGCGGATCACGGCATCGATCCGACGAGCGAGGCCGCCAACTACGGCTTCCTCAAGCAGGAGCTGTCTGGGCCGTATGCCAGCTCCATCGAGGCGGTGAAGAAGTCGACCGATCTCGCGGGCGCCACCGCCGCGTTCTGCAACGAGTTCGAGAAGCCGACCGACCCTCAGATGCAGTCGCGAAACGAGTATGCCCAGAAGGTGCTGACCGCCATGTCGGGCGGAACGGCCTGACGCCGGAACCAGCGTGCGCGTTTGGGGGCGTTCTGACATGACAAAACGCGCACGCTGATGTCCGCCGCGAGGCCCACGAATGGTACCATTGGTGACGTTGCCGGGGACCCTCGCCCACCTGGCCCTTGGTCGAGGGGCTGGATGGGCTCGCCCATGAGGACGGGCAAGTATCCCGCCAGCCTCTCATCAAGGCGCTTCTCTCTGCCTCCCTGCCGTCCCTGCCGTGACGTTCGTCAGCGACCTCGAGCGTCATCTCGTTGTTGACTTGGGCGCCCATCGGCTCATACCGACCCCATGCGCCGACGCCGGCTGAAGCTCATCACCATTCCGTGGGAGCTCGAGGTGCCGACGCTGGGTCTCGCCTCTCTCGCCGCGGTCACCCCCGACAGCTTCGACATCGCCATCGTCGACCTGACGCGGGAGCACCTCTTCTTCGACGAGGAGGTAGATCTCGTAGGCATCTCCGCCTCGACGCCCCGCATTCGCGCCGCGTACGAGCTCGCCGACCTCTACCGCGCGAAGGGCGTCACGGTCGTGCTGGGCGGCCACCACGCGACCGCCATGCCCGATGAGGCGCTCCTCCACGCCGACGCGGTGGTCTGCGGCGAGGGCGAGACCTCCTGGAAGCGGCTCTGCGATGACTTCCTCGGCAACCCCTCCCGCGTCCACGGGCTGTATCGCGATGACCCGCCGGACCTCGCCACGCTCCCGCAGCCACGTATCGATCTGATGCGGCTCGATCGCTACGGCTCGTACTACTTCCCGCTCATTGCCAGCCGCGGGTGTCCAGAGGGTTGCACCTTCTGCTTCGCCAAGCGCATGACGTTGGGCTACCGGACCTACCCAATCGCGCACGTGCTGGAGCAGGTGCGCCGCCGCCCTGACTTCATCAACGCCTGCTACTTCGTCGACGACAACCTCCCTGGCGACCCCGCCTACGGCCGCGAGCTGTTCCGCGCGCTGGCCAAGACCGGGGTCCGCTTCGGCATGCAAGCTCGGCACGAGTTCGCCCGCGACCCCGACGATCTCCGGCTGGCTCGCGAGGCCGGCTGCGTGCTCATCTCCTCGGGCTACGAGTCGGTGAACCAGGCGTCACTCGATGGCACGGCGAAGCACGCCCGAGTCGACGGCTACCGAGAGACCATCGCCAACATCTTTCGCGCCGGCATGCTCCCGAGCGGCAATTGGATGTTCGGCTTCGACTGGGACACGCCAGAGACCTTCAGGGAGACGCTCGAGTTCCTCGACTCCACCGACCTGATGCACTCGAGCTTCACCACCGAGATCCCCTTTCCAGGCACCGCCGCCTTCAAGCGCTACGCTCGCGAGGGCCGCCTGCTCACCACCGACTACGACGAATACCTCGGCAAGGACCAGGTGGTGGTGCGCCCGAAGCAGATGACCCCGGAGCAGCTGCAAGACGGTATTCGCTGGCTGGCCACCGAGGTCTACTCGTTCGCCCGCTGCGCCAAGCGGGCCGTGAAGTGCCTCAAGAACGACGCGCTGCCCGCCTTCGGTCACTCCTGGTTCAAGACGCCGGCCTACCTGGGCCTCAACCTGTACCAGTTCTACCAATGGCACTACCGCATGGTGCCCCAAGTGCAATGGCTCTACCGGCGCCTCGTCACGCTGAACAAGTACCAGTACCTTCGCGACTTCGCGCGGCGAACGAACTTCGGAGCCACGCTGCCGGCCCCATCGCATCGGCTCATCGCACATCAGAGCGACAGCCCATTTCTCAATGGCCAGGGCTTCAAGCGCGGGCGGTCGGTGGACCTGTTGCCCCACGACGGCCCGACGGCCGCGCCCCCGTGGAAAGACGAGACCCAGCGCACGGTGGACGCAACTCACCCCTCCAGTGAAAGCCTCGGGCCGTTGTTGTAGCCCTCCTCTCCATTGAGTAATTTGAACGCCCCCGTTGAGACGGAGCGTTGGAGATTCATGAGCACGAAGAAGCTGAAGGTCGGAGTCCTGGGCGCCACCGGCATGGTCGGGCAACGGTTCCTGGCTTTGCTGGAGAACCACCCCTGGTATGAAGTGAACCTGGTCGCGGCGAGTGCGAGCTCGGCGGGCAAGACCTACGCCGACGCCGTGAAGGGTCGCTGGGCCATGAAGTCGCCCGTGCCTGCCTCGGCCGCGACGCTCACGGTGCAGAACGCGTCAGAGGTGAAGGCGATCGCCGCTCAGGTCGACTTCGTCTTCTGCGCGGTGGACATGAGCAAGGAGGAGACAGCCAAGCTCGAGGACGACTACGCCCGGGCCGAGACGCCAGTGGTCTCCAACAACTCGGCGCACCGGGGCACGGCCGACGTGCCCATGATGATCCCCGAGGTGAACCCTCAGCACGCCGGCGTCATCGAGGCCCAGCGTCGACGGCTCGGCAGCGCCCGGGGCTTCGTCGCGGTGAAGCCCAACTGCTCGTTGCAGAGCTACGTGCCCGCGCTCCACCCGCTGCTCGAGTTCAGGCCGACGCGGGTCGCGGTGTGCACCTACCAGGCCATCAGCGGCGCGGGGAAGACGTTCGAGTCGTGGCCCGAGATGGTCGACAACGTCATCCCCTTCATCAAAGGCGAAGAAGAGAAGAGCGAGAAGGAGCCGATGAAGATCTGGGGCACGGTGATCGACGGGAAGATCGTCCCGGCGGTCGAGCCCGTCATCAGCGCCCAGTGCCTGCGAGTCGCCGCCTCTGACGGCCACATGGCGGCGGTCTTCGTGCAGTTCGGCAAGAAGCCGTCGCGAGACGAGGTGCTGGCCCGCTGGCGCGCCTTCGTCGGCCGGCCACAGGAGCTGAAGCTCCCGAGCGCCCCGACGCCGTTCCTCACCTACTTCGAGGACGACTCGAGGCCCCAGACGCGGCTCGACCGCGACGCCGGAGCCGGAATGGGCGTGACCATCGGCAGGCTCCGACCCGACGCGCTCTTCGACTATCGCTTCGTCGCGCTGTCGCACAACACCGTGCGGGGCGCCGCGGGAGGAGCGATCCTCAGCGCCGAGCTGCTCACCCACGACGGGTACATTCAGGCCAAGTAGCATCGCCAGTGGCGCCCGGGCAGCCGCTCCCGACGGCGGAACCTGACGCCTCGAACGAGGTTCTGCTTTCCCAACCGGGAAGGCTTCGGGTACGTCGCTCCCATGCGTTGGTGGGACGACGAGGGGCATCGTGCGTGGCTCGCCCTCACCTGGGTCTGCGCCGCGGCGGTGTGTTGGCCCCTGCTCCATCGCTTTCCCGTGAGCATCGACTTCCCCGAGCACGCCGCCACGGTGGCGACGCTCGCCGATCTCCGCGGCGGCGGCCAACTGGCGAGCTGGTACTCGGCCGACTTCCTGCACACCCAGTACTGGCTGGCTGCGCTGCTCGCCACCGCGCTGAGCCCACTGGCCGGTGGCCCCGCCGAGGCGCTCCGATGGTTCCTGGCGCTCGCGCTGGCTGGGCAGCTCCTGGCGCTCCGATGGCTCTTCGGCTCGCTGGGGGTCGACCGCCGGCTGACGCTCCTCGCGGGAGTGATGGTGTGGTCGCGGCCGGTGACCCTCGGCTTCATCCCCTTTCTCCTCGGAGCTCCCCTGGTGCTCCTCGGCTTCGGGTTGGTCGCCCGAGCCACGGCTCCCCGGTGGCCCAACCAGGTCCTGCTCGCCGCGATTGCCCTGTGCTGCTTCTACCTGAACCTCTCGAACGTCCTCTGGCTCGGCGTGGGCGCCACCGCGGTCGCCTGGGCTGCCCATGGACGGAGGCCGGGAACCCAAGGCCTCTGGAGTCAGCTCGCGCTCCGGCCGATGGTCGCGGCGCTCTGGGGCCTCGGCGTGTTGGTGGTCCCGCTGGGCCAGTGGCTTGTGACCAGCAGCGTGCTGCACCCCGACCCGACCGCCTTCCGAAAGGACTTCCTCCCTCGCTTTCACCCGCCGTGGAAGGTCCTCGCAGACGCGCCCGAGTGGCTGACCGACCTGTGGCCAGGCCACCTGGGCCTCTGGCTCCTCGGTGGCTGGGCGCTCCTGATGCTCGACCTCTTCCTCCCGCGGAGAGCTCCGGGCACCGCCCTGCCCGTGGCCCGCGCCCTCGTCGGCGCGACGGCGCTGCTGTGGTTCGCCATTCCCTTCGAACAGGGCTGGCTGTGGGGCCTCAATCAACGCTTCGCCCCATTCCTCATGATGCTCCTGCCGGCTGCCTCGGGCGTGCGACAGCACTGGTCACGGAGGCTCATTCCACTCCTCGGAGTCGCCCTGACCCTGGCGTCGGCGGCCTTGGCTGAGCGGCAGACGTCGCGCTACCAGAATGAAATGGACGACCTCGAGACCGTGCTGACCGGACTCACCGGGGCCCGCCTCCTTCAACTGACCTTCGACCACGACTCGGAGGTCATCCGCGATTCCGTGTCACTTCACGCCGGCGGGTACCATCGAGTCTGGAACCACGGGCCCAACCAGCCCTCCTTCGTCGACACGCCCCAGTCGGTGCTCCACTACCTGCCCGCGCAGAAGCCGTGGCTGCGCCCCTGGCCGTGGGAGTTCCGCCCCGAGCACTACGACAACCTCCGCGAGGGGCCCCAGTACGATGTCATCTTGGTTCGGGGGCAAGGTCCTTCGTTTCCCCCGCCGGCCGAGGCTGGTGGGCCAACGTGGAGACCCCTGCGTCGCGCTGGCGTGTGGACCCTCTACGGTCGATGACGTCGCGGCAGTGGCCACCTTCGGTCGACGGGTGAAGGGGAGCCCCGCTAGTATACGGTGGCGAGTCGCAGGCCGGTTGCGACGCCCCGACCTGCCTATGTGCTTCCTCCTTCTCATGGCGCTGTTGAGCTCGTCGCCGCCGACGACAGATGCCGAGCGTCGGGCCCTGGTGTCTCACGCGTCGCGGGACGAGCTGGCGAGGTTCCTCCGCACCACCCCGCCGGATCGACTCCTCTCCCTGAGCGAGCAGGCCATCTTGGCGATGGGCACGTACTCCTACGTGATGGCCAAGCGAGAGCGGGTCCGCGGCGTACTCCTCGAGGAGCAGGTCATTCACGTCTTGGCCAAGGAGCACCCCTTCGCCACGCGACTCGAATACGAGGCCGGCCCGAACCAGGGGCGCATCGTCATCTTCAACAGCGCCGCCTCGGCCGACCAGTTCCGGGTTCACGAAGGGGGGCTCTTGAGCTTCGCCGGGCCCCTGTGGTTTCCAGTCGACTCGGTGATGGCCAAGGCCGACTCCAACCACACCATCAAGGAGGCGGGGCTGGGCAACTTGGTGAGCCGACTGAGACGCGAGCTGAAGAAGGCCACGGCGCTGGGCGGCATGGAGGTCACCGACGAGGGGTGGAACGAGGCAGGCCACTACTGCCAGCTCCACGTGATGCCCGGCAGTGGCAAGGGCTTCGATTACGCCAAGTCACGGGTGTGCATGGATCTCTCAGCGGGCATCCCCACCAAGGTGGAGTCCTACGATGCGAACGGGGCGCTGATCGAGCGCTACGTCTTCTCGGACCTCAAGCCCGCCCGCGTCGCCGACACGGCCTTCGACCCCGCCCAGCCCTTCTGAGAAGTCACCCGCCCGGGCTGCCGGACATCTGTCAATACTGTCCCCTGAGGCCCCAGATGATCTGCGTGGAGGTCTCCTCCCCGACGCCGGTGCAGGTCCCGGTGCAGGCCCACTTCTGGCCTTGCCCATGGAAGTGGTCGACGAAGGAGGTGAAACGCGCGTGGAGCACCCACCCCAACGGGCCGATGAGTTGTCCCGAGAAGCCCCCCTCGAGCGAGAAGCCGGTCGACGTGACGCCCCCTGTTGGATCATCGGGATTCCCGAAGCGGATGACCACGTCGGCCGCCGGGCGCGGGTTGATGAACACGCTGCCGCTGACGTCCACCCCGAAGAAGCGCGCCAGGGGAATCGAGGCGTCGAGGCCGAACACGGGGAAGCCGACGGTCAGCGTCTCCAGGCGACGGCTGGAGGGCAACGTGGTGGCCGCGGTGGGATCAATGTTGAACGTGGTCGCCTGAATGCCCCCTCGGAGCCCCACGTACCCCACCGGCTGGGGCGCGCCGTAGCCCATCTGGAAGTGCACCCGGTACACCAGCTCGGCCGACCACCCTACCTCGTTGCTGTCGACGTCCTTCACCGGCCCGTTGCCCTGCGCCGTCTCTTCCACGATGCGGGTGATCGAGTGGCCGAAGCGAAAGCTCCCCGCCAGCCCGAGCCCGTTGAGGAAGCGATGCGCCGGCGCCTGCGTGAGCCCGGCAAGGGGAAACACCTCGAGGTTCACGGCCAGGCCGAGGTACGGCACGGTCGGGCTGAAGTCGATGATGAGCTGCTGGTTGGTGGCCGGGTCGTAGTCGCGGCATCGGCTGACCCCTGGCCTCAGGCACTGGGAGCGCCACGTCGTGGTACCGGCGAGCCAGCCCCGAAGAATGGGCGGCGCCGGCACCACCGCTTCGGACACCGGTGAAGTCGGTCGCTCCGTGGCGGGCTCCTCCACGACCGGCGAAGGCTCGTTCACCGTTGGCGAGGGCTCGTCCTCTGGCTCCTCGACCGGCTCGAGGTCACCCGAGGGCACCGACCGAGCCGCGCCCTGCGCTCCTGCCGCCGCGATGGCCCGGGCGAGGCGCGAGAGCAGCTCGTCGGTCAGCTGCCCTTGGGTGAGGGCGAGCTCCTTGGTCCACAGCTCTTGCCCCGCTCGGTCGTAGATGAGGACATGGTAGGCCCCGCCCACCACCTCGCCACCGACGGCGGCGTCGAGCTTGAGCTGCCGCGCGACACGGGCGACGGCCGCTCCGGTGTTCACCGCTGGCCCTTTGAGTTTCTTCTTCGACGCGGCGCTGCGAAAGCTCTGGAACGGCACCAGCGTCACCACGCCCCCGCGTTCGACGGCGCTCTCGAGCTGGGCTCTGAGCCGCCCGCCCGTGTCGTGATCGATCTCCAGAACCACCACGCGCTGCCCAAAGGCCGAGGCCCCCAGGAGACACACGCAGAACCCGAGCCATCGGGAGGCAAGCACCATGCACCAGGTTATGCCGTTGTGGGCCAGCGCCTTCAATGGCGCTGTGAGCGCTCACCCTCGAGGGCGCGCCTCATACCCGAACCCGGCGTACAGCTCCGCCGGCCCGCTCGAGTCAGGCGCACGCCTCGCGTGGTCAGTCCCGCGAAGGACTACTTCTTCTTCTTGCCAGCAGTGGCCTTCTCAGCGGCCTTCTTGCGCTCGCGGCGCTTCTTCCACTTGAGGCGGATCTTATGACGAACGCGCTGATGCTTGGACTTGCTCTTGGCCATGGTGAGCTCCTTCAAGAACTTCGAAAGCGAGGGCGGGCGTGTAGCACGACAACCCCAGCGAGACACCAGGGTTTCTTCACTCTTCGTCCTGATCAGGCCCAGGCCGAGTAGGGAACGGAATGCCCTCGGCGCTGCGCACGGCCGATGGAGTGGCCTCGTCGAGCGCGAAGCCGACCTCGAGGTCCGTGTCTTTGGGCTCGTCTTTCCCGGCGGGCATGGCCGGTTGATCGGGCCGCTTCTTCACCGAGGCGAAGATGGGCCTGGTGGCGTCGACGAACCGGCGCACCTCGTCGAGCGGTAGCGCGGGCACCACGTGACCATTGACCCCGGCCGAGGGCGTGGCCATGCACATGGAGTTGAGGATCGCCTCCTCGGTGGCCTCCATCACCGCCTCGTAGAGGGGGTCGAGCCGCTGATCGAGGAGGATCTTCATCTTGTAGACCATCTTCCGCGTCCGCCGAGGAATGACGTTGGCGGTCGAGAAGCCCACCACGATCTCCCCGCTTCCGTGGGCGGCGTAGCTCCCGACCCGGCCGATGCCGAGCGCCACGCGCTTGCAGAGCCGGTGAATCTGATGCGGCAACAGGGGCGCGTCGGTGGCCACCACCGCGATGATCGACCCGTACGACAGGTGCCGGCGAGGCATGTCGCGGAGCTTCTCGGCCAGCACCTCACCCACCGGCATGCCCGCCACCCGGAGGTTGTGCATCTTGCCGAAGTTGCTCATCACCAGCACGCCCAGGGTGAACCCGCCGAAGACCTGCGGCAGCTTGCGGCTCGAGGTGCCGATGCCGGCCTTGAAGTCGCACGTGATCATCCCCGTGCCCCCGCCCACGCAGCCTTCGGCGAGCAGCCCCGTCTTCGCGTTGGCGAGGGCCTCCCGCACGTGCTCTTCCTTCACGTGGCGGCCCGAGATGTCGTTCAAGTAGCTGTCGTCGCACTCCCCCACCACGGGAATGATGACATCGTGCTCCGAGCCGATGCCGGGGTACCGCTCCACCATCGAGCGGGCCACCGCGTCGCTCACCGCCCCCACCGACATGGTGTTGGTGAGCAGAATCGGCGTCTCGAGCAGCCCCCACTCGACGACCTGGGTCAGCCCCGAGACCTCTCCCGCCCCGTTGAGCACGAAGGCCCCTCCGGCCAACCGCTCCATGAAGATGTTGCCGTCGGAGGGAATGATGGCCGTGACGCCGGTGCGCACCGGGCCCTGCCCCACCACCAGCGGTCCGGGCTCCCCACGCACGATGGTGGAGTGCCCGACCAGCACGCCCTCCACGTCAGTGATGGCATTGAACCGGCCGGGGCGAAAGCGGCCAAGGGGGAGATCCAGCTCACGGGCGCGGACGCGACGCTCGGTCATGCACCGGACCTACAGCGGTTGGCGCCACGGGGGAAGAAATCCGTCAGGTGGGGTCGCCGCGGCGGGCTCCCGCTGGCCGCTCCTTGTAGCGGCGAATGGCGCCGGAGAGGATCTCTCCGATGAGCGTGCGGTAGTCCATGCCGTCACCCTGGGCGATGAGCACGAGGTCGCTCCACCCCGGGGTCAGGCCCGGCAGCGGGTTGCACTCGAGGAAGTAGATGCGGCCGCTGTCGTCCATGCGGAAGTCGAGGCGAGCCACGTCGCGACAGCCCAGCGCCATGAAGGCTCCGCGGGCCGCGGTCTTGAGCCGCTCGAGCTGGCCCGGGTCGAGGCGCGCCGGCACTTCGTAGCGAATGCGATCGTTGGCCTCGAGCTTGTCCTCGAACTTGTAGATGGGCGTCTTGTCCGACTTGTCGGTGAAGACGATCTCCATCGGCGGGAGCACCAGCGGCCTGCGCTCGCCCAAAAGGCCCACGGTGAACTCGCGCCCGCCGATGTACTCCTCGATCAGCGCCGGCTGCTGGTAGCGCTCGACCAGCTCCTTCACCACCTCGCGCAGCTCGACCTCGTTCTGGGGCACGCTCTTCTTGAGCACCCCCTTCGAGCTCCCCTCGGCCACCGGCTTCACCATCAACGGCCAGCGGGTGAACTGCTTGTCGAGCCGTTCACGGCCGGTCGTCATGAGCTGGAAGTTGGGGGTCTCGATGCCCGCCGCCCGCACCACCCGCTTGGCGAGGCCCTTGTCGAGGGCGAGAGACAAGGTGGCCGGGTCAGACCCGGTGTAGGGAATGTCGAGGAGCTCGAGCATCGCCGGCACCTGGCTCTCGCGGTTCCGGCCCCGGAAGCCCTCGGCGATGTTGAAGACGACATCGACCGGGCTGGTCGACAGGAGCATGGGCAGATCGGGCGTCGCCTCGAGATCGATGACCTCGTGACCGTGGCTCGCGATGGCCTCGCGGATCGCCTGGAGCGTCGAGGGCGCGTCGTACTCCGCCTCTCGATCCTCCCCCGCGGTGGTGGGCTTGATGCGTTTGACGTTGAAGGTGAAGCCCACCTTGAGCGGACCCCGGCGCGTCGCCCGGGAGAGCCCGCGGGGCTTGTCCTTGATGCGGTAGCGACGAGCCGCGCCCTGGATCACCGCGTCGATGACCCCGTCGGAGTGGAGGCCTTCGAGGGCGGCCGCGGCGTAGATCGAAGAGCCCGCCTCGAGCGACGGTAGGGCGTTGATCTCGAGGAAGTACGCCACCCCCGCGTCGGAGAGGCGAAAGTCGATGCGCCCGAGGTCTTTGCAGTCGAGCTTCTTGAAGATGCCCCGGGCCATCTTCCGCACTCGATCCGACATCTCATCGGAGATCTTCGCCGGGCTTCGAACGGTGACCGACTTCTCGAGCTTGGTCTTCAGGTCGTAGTCGTAGATCGCGTACCGGCGGCTCTTCGAGTAGCTCTCGTCGATGAGGTACTCGACGGGAATGAGCACGCCGTCGAAGTCTGTGTCGACCATCTCGAGGAAGGGCACGGTGAGATCGCGCCCGGCGATGAACTCCTCGACCAGGAGGCCGGCGGGGTAGCGCGAGAGGGCCTCGGCCACCTTCTCTTTGAGGCTGTCGACGTTCTCGGCCACCGAGTCTTGGGTGATGCCCTTCGAGCTGCCCTCGAAGTTCGGCTTCACGATCACCGGAAAGTGCAGGTCCTCCGGCTTGAGATCCGACGGCTTCTCGATGAACTGCCAGCCCGGAGTGCGGACCCCTTCGTCACGGAGGATGAGCTTGGTGAGCTGTTTGTCGAGCGTCACCGCCAGCGCGTAGGCGTCGGAGCCGGTGTAGGGGAAGCCCAGCTCGTCGAACAGCGCCGGGAAGAAGGCCTCGCGGAAGCGGCCTCTGCGCCCTTCAGCGGTGTTGAAGATGAGATCGGGGGAAAATGCCTCGAGGCGCGCGACCGTGCGCGAGGCCGGGCCGCTGACCTCCATTCGCTCGACGCGGTGGCCCAGCCGCTCCATGGCCGCGGCGAGCGCGGTGACGGTGGCCTCCGTGTCGAACTCTGCTTCTTCCTCGGAATCCGACAGCCTCAGGTTGTGGGTGAGCGCGATGCGCATGGGTCTCTAGGTGTCGTCCTGCCGCCGCGACAGCACCTCGACGCGGCGAGGGAGCTGGGTGGGCGAGAAGCGGACTCCGGCTCGAGCTTCACGCTCGTCGGGCATTCGCTGGGGGAGATCGGTCGGGACCTTGCCGTCGATGACCTGGGTCTGCGCCCAGGCGTCGCCCAGCCGCACCCCGTCTTCGTCGCGCACCACCTCGATGGCCTCGATGCCGGCGATGACCACCAGGCCAGCGAGAAAGGCCTTGAGCCCGAGCTCGGGCATCATCGAGAGAATGATGATGAGGCCGAAGGGGGCGTTGCGCAGCACGCTGTCCCGGTGCCGGGCGCCGCTGCGCGTGGGCAGGTAGATGACTTTCACCCCGAAGACCTTCTTCCCCGGGCTCTGGCCCTGCAGCATGCCGTCCGCGAAGAGAATGAAGAGGAGGGCCATCACCACGCCGGCCGGCCCGGAGGCTCGGTACAGGGACCAGGCGATGCCAACGTCGACCAGGCGCGCGCCCGCCCGCAGCCACATCGACGCGCGGGGGTACATGGGCCCCTCATGGCCGTCGACGAGCCGCAACCGATGTCGCTTGAAATTCACGCCTCGTCCTCGCCGTCGGTCGCCAGCTCCCGCAAGCGAGCCCAGGCATCTCGAACCGAGGTTGTCACCGGATTCATCTCTTCGCGCAAGACCCCAGCGGCGATCTGCTCTACTGGAGACGCATCGGCCTCAGGCGCCTCGCCCTGGGCCCGCACCGAGCGGGGGCCGTCTCGGGTGAAGAACACGAAGGCCATCGACGGGCGCTTCGACGACTCGCGCATGGCGAACTGCACGCCCTCGAGCGACCATCCCCGACTGACCCACTCGTTGACGGCGTGCTCCAGCGTTCCCTCATCGACCACCGAGAGCTCCACCACCTTGTAGGTGAGGCCACGAACCTCGGGTCGAGCCGGCTTCGGCTCCCTGGGCGTGCGTCGACGAGGGGCCCCTGTGGTGCGCTTCTTCGGCATCGAGCCTGCATCTCGCCTCAGGTTGACCCCGCTTTCAACCTTCACCACCAGGGGATCGAACGAGAGCGTGCCGGCTGACCCACTTCCGGCGCTGGCGTGCCCGGAGACTCCGCCGCCTCCACCCACAAGAGGCTGACCAGCGTCTGGGCCCCGATGGCCCCGACACCAGCCAGCACATAGGGAACCGGGTGGTTGAAGTTCCCTGCCAGCACCAGTGCCGAGAGCAGCAGCACCGCGCCACCCACTCCCAGGCCGAAGATGTTGGCGCGCATGACTTGCGCCGTGCTGGGGTTGAACTTGAGGGTCGCCAAGGCGAGCGCGGCGGCACCGATGGCAGGCGTCAGCATGATGGCGTCGAGGGCCGACCGCCCATCGACCGCCCCACCCGTGGTCCGAACGATGGCGACGATCAATGCCGTGTAGATGGCGGCCCAAATACCGCCGGTGGTGATCAACGCCCCGTGGTTCAGCGGGAGATCGCCCCCGCCGACGATCGGGGTGAGCCAGGCCCCAGCCAAGCTGCCGATGAGGGTCAGCCAGCTGATGGCGTACGGCTCGGTGCTGAACAGGTTGGTCAGCCCGCCGAGGAACATGGCCCCGAAGGCCGAGTTGACGATGCCGAAGGTCGCCGTCCGCTCGCTCATCCAATGGGTGAATTGCCACACGGCCGAGCCGGCGAAGCCCACCGCCGCGCCACCCAGCCCGAAGCCGAGGTAGGCCAGGCGAGCGTCCTGGTTGGTGAACGTCTGGCTGTTGTGCTCGAGCGCCCGGGGAATCATCTGGGTCGCCAGGGCGCCGACGCCGGTGAGGAGCGTGTGATGGAGAATGAAGGTGAGGCTCCCCGGGCCCGAGAGGAAGGCCCCCTCACGTGGGTGGCCGTCGAGCATCGCTGAGGGCCCCTGGGGAGGCATGGCCACTGGCGCCGTGTCGACCGACGGGGGCGGCGGCGGTGGGGACACGGCCTCGAAGGTGCGGCTGGGCGCGTCGGCGGGCGACGGCTCTGCAGGAGGCATGGGCGGCGGCTGGGCCACCTCTCGCGGCCCCGCGGCCACGCCAGCGTCGACCATCGGGGGCACGACGATCACCTTCGTCGGAGGAGGCCCGTCGAGCGCCCCTTGCGCCCATCCTCTGACTCCCAACAGCCCCAGCACCACGACGAAGACGCGAGCTTGGCTTGAGCGCACCATGATGGGAAACATACCTCGCTTCGGGTACAGGTCGCCCATGGCAAGTTCTCCCTATCGCCAGTTCACGCCTCGCGTTCACCCCACGGCTTACGTCCACCCGGCCGCGGAGCTCCTGGGCGAGGTGGATCTCGCCGAAGAGGTGTCGATCTGGCCCACGACTGTGTTGCGCGGAGATTGTGGATCGATCACCGTCGGCGCGCGCTCGAACCTCCAAGACGGCACCATCGCCCATGGGAGCCGGGGGTTCTCCATCACCGTCGTCGGGGTCGAATGCACCATCGGCCATCGGGTGACGCTCCATGGAGCCAGGGTCGGCGATCACTGCCTGGTGGGCATGAGCAGCACGCTCCTCGACAACGTGACGCTGGGCGAGTGGTGCTTCGTCGCGGCCGGCTCCCTGATTCCCCCGGGGAAGGTCTTCGAGCCGCGGAGCTTCATCATGGGCGCGCCGGCCAAGCGGGTGCGAGAGGTCAACGCCAAGGAGCTCGAGGCCATCGCCCACGCGTGGAAGGTGTACGTGGAGCTCGCCCAGGCCTATCGGGCCCCGTGAGCGCTCAGCGAGCCTTCGCGGCGTCCTCCCGGTAGAGGTCAGCCAGGGCCTGGGCGCGCTCGATCTCGTCGCGGGCCGCGTCGAGCTTCATCACCCGCTCGAACTCGGCCGCTCGCGTGCGCAGGGCTTCGGTCACCTCCACGCCGGCCGACAGTCGGGCCCGCGCGCTCTGCCGCTCGGCCTTGAGCTCGGCCACCTCGCGGCCCAGCGACTCAGCCACCTCGAGCAGCAGCGTGGCGTTGGTCTCGGCGTTGGCCAAGGCCTCTCGGGTCTTCTCGAGCATTCGGCGGGCGTCTTCTCGATCGCGGAGGAGTACCCGTTCGACGTGAGGATCGCCCTCGTGGCTGGCGGTGGCGATGCGCGTCGCCAGCTCGTCGTCACGAGCACCGTACCGCTTCTCGTCTCTGCCCAGCTCGGCTCGCAGGGCCAACAAGGTGGCGGCCGACTTGCGCACCTCGGCGCCCTGCCGCTCGAGGGACTGGATGACGCTGTCGAAGGCCGCGATGGGGTCCTTGGGGGCCTCCCCGCTCCGCTTCTTCCTCGAGAACCAGCCGAACACGGCCAGGGACTCTACTTCGCGAGTGGCCATCGTGACAGGCACCCGGAGCAGGTCGCGAGAGGGCCAGGGTTCGCAGGCGCCTTATCCGGTCCTTCGCCGCGCACGGTGCGAGCTCGGGTCTCTGAACCTCGGCACCGACCTCGATGACGGGCCACTCTCCAGCCCTGTCATCACGGAGTACAGATTTGTACACCGTGATGACACGCTTGGAGACCTCGTCCCACCGAGGAGGAGGGACCCACCAGCGGGCGGCGAGCATGCCTTGACGTGCGGGGGTGGGGCTGCTGTCCAACCACCGAGGCCATCTGGCCAGCCCCTCGACCCGAGACCTCGGTGAGCACACGTGAGAAGCACACCCACCCATGCACCGGCGCCCCGACCGGCCAAGGGGCTCGTGATGCTCGCCCGAGGCTTCCGACCCCCTCTCCTCGACCCCTGCCTCGAGCCGTTCCCGTGCGATGGCCCAGCCCACGCCACGGTGCCCACGCCCAATGCTTCGACTGCATCCTCTCGCGCATCCCAAGCACGACCCTCGACGCGAGGTCGGTGGCTCTCAGGGGTGAGGGCCAAATGGAAGAGACACTCAGCCTCACCCTTGCCGGCGAAACCGCTGGAACAACTCCCGGCGGCTGGTGGGCTCAGGCGCCTGAGGCGGAGGCTCCTCGACGGGCTTCGGCGGAGTCACCATCGGAGCCAACGCCACCCGCGCCGCGGCCACCGCCGCCGCCTGCCCGTCGAACTGAAACACCGGCGAGAACAACGAGCACAGCTCCACGTACCCTGCAACATCGAGGCGCTGCGGAAGGAAGCGGAACGAGCCTCCGGGCAACACCCGCTGATGTCCATCGACGGGGGCCTCCCCAGACACGGGGAACAACACCGCGTTGATGGACCACGGCGTCACCAGCGCCCCCAAGAGCCCCGCGGCCGTCACCTCGAACCCCACCGCCTCGACCCCGAGCCGGGGATTCACGATGGGCAACCCCTTCATCCTCGTGTCGGCGATGAGGCGATACTCCTCCACCAGCCGCTCCACGCGCGGGTCAGCCTCCTCACGCGCTGGCAGGTACCGCTCCTTGGGTGAGTCGCACTTGGGGCACCTCCAGCCCTCGGGCAAGTCCCCGAAGGCCGTCCCCGCGGGCACCTGCGCCACGTCGTCGCCCACCGCCGGGTCGTACACATTCCAGCACACGCCGCACTCGAAGGTGCTCACGACACCGCGACCTCGAGCCACTCCCCCAGCCTCGTCGCCGAGTCTTCGAAGTCATGCCCACCAGCGACCAGCGCCGACGGCACATCACCCACTTCGAGGGTGTCGAGGATGAGCTTCCCCATGGCGTTGAAGTGCTGGACGCTCCAGATGTTCCGCACCGTGGTCAGCTCGACCCGGCAGCGACTGAAGCCCTTCGACTCCCCGCGCACCGGCCCGTGACCGAGCTGCGCCTCGAGGAAGGCCATGTCTGCCTCCGTCATCGGCAACAGCGTGAAGCTCATCACATGGTTGGGTTGGCCCGATTGCCACGTCTGGCTCCGATGGCGCAGCTCAGCCAACACCGGAACGACATTCATCACCCCCTCGGGAGGCTGCCCGATGCTGACGTCGGCGAGCGTGCCTCCGCGGTTGGCGGCCACCGCCACGTGAGGCACCGGCCCCACCTCGAGATGCATCGAGCGGAGCTCTCCCGACGCCTCTCGCGTCCACACCCGCCACAGCCCCGGCAACACCGTCTCCTTGGCCTCGTACTGGTGGCCCCCGGCGACGTTCACCACCACTTCACCCTCGCCCAGCGTCGACTCGAGGAACTTGAGCCCGGCTGGAGAGAGCCCCACCACCGGGAGCACCGCCCCAACGCCCGACTCGGCGCACCGCACCAACGCCGCCTGACACGCCTTGAGCAATGGCACGCACTCCGCCGAGCCGGCCTCGCCATCGAAGGCCAACAACGGCCGCGGCTGAGGGCTCTCGAGCCCGCCGAAGGCCTCCTGGCTGCCCAGCTCGTCTTGGCCGTCTTGAAGAATGGGAAACAGCGGGCTGCTCATGCCTGGGCCTCCGGCGCTGCGCGGCCCCACAGGGTCTCGGCGGCGCGCTGGTACACTGACCAATCTTGAATGCGCTGCACCGTCGACACGGTTCGCCCATTCTTCACGAAGAGGAGGCCAGGCACCGCGGTGAGCCCGAAGCGCTGCTTCACCGCCTCTTCATTGCTCTCGGTGACGACGCCGAGCTGGAGCCCTTGGGGGGCGCGCCGAATCAGCTCCCGGGCCACCACCGCGACGTCCTGGGCCTCGGGGCGCTGCTTGGCGTCGCCAGCCACCACCAACAGGCTCCACCCTGGGCGCTGAAGGAAGACATCGAGGGTTTCCAGGCTGACGTGAGTGAAGTCACGCACCAGCGCGTCGAGTGGTTGAAGGCTCATGGGAGCGCCTCCTTGTTTTGGAGATGAACAGGAAGCTCGGGCGTTCGCTCGAGCAAATCAGACATGAGGTGCTCCCAGGGCTCTCCCCGGGCTGCCGCTTCGGCCGCGGCCAGAGCGCCCTCGAGCAAGGGCACCTCTTCTTCGGTCAGCACCCGCACAGCGGTCTCGATGTGCACCAGCACCGGAGTCCCCACGGCGACGTCACCCACGAGCAACAGACTGACGCGCCGCCGTGAGCCGAGCCCCTCCACCACCGCGCTCACGCCGTCGGTTTCCAGCACCCGCATCGGCAAACCAATACACATGACTAGCCCACCGCCAAAGCCCGGAGGTTCAGGAACCGGGCATCGCCTTCTCGGCAGACGACGTCGGTCGACGGGCGCTCGGCCTCGTAGCTCGTGCGGTCCAGCCCCGAGGTGAGGAGGCCCCCGGCCGGCACTGACCGGAGCCGCGCGGGAAAGCCCCAGGCCTCGAGCTCCCGCAGCCCCAGCGCCAGCGCGGCGTCGAGCTGGGCCGCCACCTTCTCGGTCAAGGAGCCTCCGAAGTCGTCGATCTCCTCGAGCTGCACGCCGACCAGCGTCACCCGCGCCGGTGGGCTGCCGAGCAGCTCGGTGGCCGCCAGCACCTCCTGAAAACCGGTCTGGTGGAGGCTCATCTTCCTCACGCCGTGAAAGCAGGGCACTTCGGCGTCGCGCACCACCCGCAGCGCCCCCGGCTCATCGCCGTAGTCGAGGGCGTCGAACACCAGGAGCCGCTCGGCGGCGGCCACCGTGTTCGCGAGGTAGATGCCCTGGGTTCCCCCGTCGAGCACCTCCACTCCAGGAGCGAAGTCGTAGCGCTGGTGCAGGGCCTCGACGCAGCGCACGCCGAAGCCCTCGTCGGCCCAGAGCAGGTTCCCGATGCCGAGGACGAGCACCGGCGTGCGCGGCTCGGACATCAGTGCTCCTCGTCGACGGGCGCGTCGTCGCGGAACATCCGCCACCCGGACACCATGGTGGAGGACATCGACGTGCGGCCCATCATGTCTTCCCGGAGGACGAGGTAGAGGTGCGCCATGACGAACATGAGCACGTAGTACATCGCCAGGTGGTGCCAGGTTCGCAGGGTCATGCTGCTCCCGGCGAACGAGATGGTCCAGCCGAACAGCCGCTGCTGCCACGAGCCCGCGGCGCACCCTTCGGAGTAGAGGCCGAAGCCGCTGATGCCGAGGAACGTCGTCCCCAAGACGAAGAAGAAGAACATCACCGTCCGCGCCAGAGGGTTGTGGCCGACGTGCTTGGGCGGAACGCTCTTGAGCAGCGCGTAGTACTTCAGCTCGTGGAAGAGGCCCTTGAGAAAGGAGGGCCTCCAGAGGGGCACGAAGAAGATCTCCTTCGAGTGCGAGTTCCCCACGAAGAGCCAGTACACCCGAAACAGGAAGCCGATGGCCAACACATAGCCAGCGGTGAAGTGCGCGGTGCGTACGAAGCCGTTGAAGAAGTGGTCGCTCGCCTCACCCGACAGGGAGTTGGGCGGCTGGGCGATGAAGTACCCCGTCACCGACAAGACGGTGATGGCGAGGGCCGTCATCCAGTGCCAGGCGCGAACGGCGAATTCGTAGACATACACCGCCCGCGGCAGCTTGCGCGCGGCAGCCGGTGGAGCCGTGAGTGCGGAGCTCATGGTGCCCTCACTTGACCGTCACCTTCGCCAGCTCTTGCCCGTCGGGAGACATGACGTGCGTGGCGCAGGCGAGACAGGGGTCGAAGCTGTGGATGGTGCGGATGATCTCCAGCGGTTGTTCTGGGTCGGCCATCGGGGTGTTCATCAGCGACGCCTCGAAGGCGCCGATGTTGCCCGCCGGGTCTCTGGGGCTGCCGTTCCAGGTGGTGGGCACCACGGCCTGGTAGTTGGCGATCTTCCCGTGCTCGATGTGCACCCAGTGGCCCAGGGCACCACGAGGCGCCTCGGAGAAGCCGGCCCCCTTGGCCGAGGCGGGCCACTTCGAGGGCTCCCACTTGTCGGTGGTGGCGGTGGCGCGGTCTCCCGCCTTGATGGAGGCGATGAGCTTCTGGTGGTTGCGGACCAGCTCCTTGGCGCTCCACAGACACTCGAGACCGCGGGCCGCCGTGCGCCCCAGCGTCGAGAACAGCGCGGTGATGGGCACGCCCAGGTCCTTCAACGTGGAGTCAACGAGCTCCTTCACGCCTTCGTGACCAGAGAAGTACGCCACCACGAAGCGAGCGAGGGGCCCGACCTCCATGGCGTGGCCCTTCCAGCGGGGCGCCTTGACGAAGGAGTACTTGGCGCCCTCGTCGAGCTGCTCGATGCGCTTCTTGTCTCCCTTGGCGTTGGGGCCCAAGACGAAGTTCGGCTCGGTGACGCCCTCGAAGGGGTGGAGGCCCTTGGTCTCGTCGGGGTACTTGTACCAAGAGTGGGTGACGAACTCCTGAATCTGCTGGAGGTCCTTCAGGTCGACCTCGTGCACCTCAGTGAGCTTGCCGTTGATGATGGCGCCACGGGGGAGCGCCAGGCTCTTGTTGGAGTAGTCGTTGGCGTACTCGGGGAACTCACCGTAGGCGAGCAGCGACTGGCTCGAGAGCCCGCCACCGTACAGCCAGTCTTTGTAGAAGCTGGCCACCGCCTTGAGGTCGGGAATGTAGACCTGCTCGACGAACTCCAGCGTCTGCTGGGCGATGGAGCCGATGAGGTTGAGGCGCTCCATGTTGATGGCCGCCCCGGTGGCGCCGTCGCCGTCGAGGTTGATGGCGCAGGGGACGCCGCCGACGAGCCAGTTGGGGTGCGGGTTCTTGCCACCCAGCACCGTCTGGATCTTCACGATGTCTTTCTGGAAGTCGAGGGCCTCGAGGTAGTGGGCCACCGCCATGAGGTTCGCCTCGGGCGGCAGCTTGTACGCCGGGTGCCCCCAGTAGCCGTTCTTGAACGGCCCCAACTGCCCCGACCCGACGAACTTCTTGAGCCGGTTCTGCAGGTCGCGGAAGTAGCCGACCGACGCCTTGGGCCAGGGCGAGATGGACATCGCCAGCTCACTGGTGGCCTTGGGGTCGGCCTTGAGCGCGCTCACCACGTCGACCCAGTCGAGGGCGTGCAGGTGGTAGAAGTGCACCAGGTGGTCGTGCACGTAGAGCGTGTGGTGAATGATGTTGCGGATGGTGTTGGCGTTGTTGGGAATCTTGATGTCGAGGGCGTCTTCCACCGCGCGCACCGAGGTCAGCGCGTGGGTGCCGGTGCACACGCCGCAGATGCGCTCGGTGAAGGCCCAGGCGTCGCGGGGGTCGCGGCCCTTCAAAATAATCTCCAGCCCTCGCCACATGGTGCCGGTCGACACGGCGTTGCGAATGACGTTCTTGTCATCGACGTTCACTTCGACGCGGAGGTGCCCCTCGATGCGGGTGACGGGGTCGACGACGACGCGCTTGCCCGAGCTGTCCAGCTCGTAGCCGTTAGGGGTCTTCACTTCTCACCTCCGTGCTGCTCAGGCTTGCTTGCTGCAGATTTGAGGGCCGAGGCCGCCGCGTGACCCGCGAGGCCCACCGCGACGCCGCCCAGCACCTTGACGCCGATGGAGTCGGCGGTGCCTTCCACGCCCCAACCGGACACGTTCGCCAGCCGCTCGTAGAACGGCCCGTTGTCCCAGAAGTCTTTCTCAGAGCAGCCGATGCACCCGTGCCCCGACTGAATGGGGAAGCTGACCCCGCCGTTCCACCGGGTGGTGCTGCAGGCATTGTACGTGGTGGGCCCGCGGCACCCCATCTTGTAGAGGCAGTAGCCTTGGCGCGCCCCCGGGTCGTCCCACGCCTCGACGAATTGCCCCGCGTCGAAGTGGGGCCGGCGGTAGCACTTGTCGTGAATGCGCTGGCTGTAGAACATCTTCGGNNGGGCGGGCAGCCCGGCACCTTGATGACCGGCTTGTCGCGAATGACCTGGTCGATCGGCGTGGCCATCGTCGGGTTGGGCTTCGCCGCTTGCACGCAGCCCCACGAGGCACAGGAGCCCCAGGCGATGCAGGCCATGGCGTCCGAGGCCATGTCGGTCAGCTGGTCGACGAAGCGGCGCCCGCCGACGATGCAGTAGTTGCCGTCTTCAGAGAGAGACGGGTTCCCTTCCACCGCGAGGATGTACTTTCCTTTGTACTTCTGGCGCGTCTCCTCGAGGATGGCTTCGGCCTGATGCCCCGACGCCGCCATGATGGTATCGTCGTAGTCCAGCGACAGCATCGAGAGCACCACGTCCTTCGCCAACGGGTGCGCCGAACGAATGAACGACTCCGAGCAGCAGGTGCACTCCAGCCCATGAAGCCAGATGACCGGAACCCGGGGCTTCGTCTCCATGGCGTGCGCGACCTTCGACGCGAACGCGGGCGCCAGACCCATGCTCGCGGCCGTCAGGGAACAGAACTTCGTGAAGCTGCGGCGGCTGACGCCTTGTCTGCGCAGCAGCCCATAAAATGTCTCAACCATGTGATGCGGGCCTCCAAGACTCGTCGATGCGGGGATCGCGCAAGGCGATTTCTCGGACGACTGCGAATCGTGTGCCCTTACTCTGGCTCACAAGCCCCATCAGGTGATGTCACTGGATGGCGCGCTGCGTTAGTGGGTGAATTTCACTCGGATGACCTGCATGAACTGCGGTCACTGTCGCAATTGTTTGCAATAATTGCGCGGACAGCAATGCTTGATCTAGGTCAAGCATGATCAAGCCAGTCGCTCGTGGTGCTCATGGAGGGCCGCACGGGTCTCAGCGGACATCAGAGAAACGAGTAACGACGGCGGAGCTGCTCCGCCAGCTCCCTCAGGCCTTGAGGCTCGTGTGGCAGGCGAGCGCGTCGAACGCGGTGGTGTTGGCGGCGCTGACAGTGGTGCAGGCGGCGCTGCCCGCGAGTCTCGCGTGGGTGGGGAAGCTCATCATCGACGCGGTGGTGGCGGCGTCGAAGGCCCCGTCAGACGGGAGCCGGCTGTTGGTGTGGCGGTACGTGAGCTTCGAGCTGGGGCTGGCACTGGTGGCGCTGGTGGTGGGGCGGCTGCTCACGTTCAATCGAGAGCTGCTCCGCATCTCGTTGGGAAACCTCATCAACGAGCGCATTCTCGAGAAGTCGCTGACGCTCGAGCTCAAGCACTTCGAAGACTCCGAGACGTACGACGCGATGCAGAACGCGCGGCGCGAGGCGTCGGCCCGGCCGCTGGCCCTGGCAATGGACGCGGTGAGCGTGGCGCGCAACCTGTTGACGCTCTCGTCCTTCGCGGTGCTGTTGTGGAGCCTGTCGTGGTGGAGCGTGCTGGTGCTCCTCGGGGCCGCGCTGCCCTCGTTCTTCGCCGAGACGAGGCTGTCGACGGCGGCGTTTCGAATCTACTCGTGGCGAGCGCCGGAGACGCGGCGACTCAACTACCTCGAGTGGATCCTCACCCGCGACAGCCACGTGAAGGAAGTGAAGCTCTTCGGTCTGGGCCCGTTGTTGCTCGCCCGGTACCGGAAGCTCTTCGCCAAGTTCATGGCGGAGGATCGCCCGCTGGCCGTGCGGCGGCTCCTCTTCGGCATCGCCCTGGGCATGGTGTCGTTGGCGGCCTTCTACCTCTGTTACCTGGCGGTGGCGGCCCGGGCGGCCTCGGCGGCCATCTCGTTGGGTGACCTGACCTTGTACCTCGCGGTGTTTCGCCAGGGCCAGGCGGCCTTCGAGTCGGTGCTGTTGTCGGTCGCGGGCATGTACGAAGACGCGCTGTTCCTGTCGAACCTGAGCGCCTTCCTCGAGCTCCCTACCGGCGCCGAGGTGAGCGACCCCGCGCACCCCAAGAAGACCTTGCCCCGGGGCCCGCACCTCCTCGAGCTCGACCACGTCTCGTTCCGGTACCCGAGCCGGGAAGACTGGGCGCTCAAGGACATCACGCTGACGCTGGAGCCGGGAGAAAAGCTGGCCCTGGTGGGTGAAAACGGCGCCGGCAAGTCGACGCTCATCAAATTGTTGCTGCGGCTGTACGAGCCGACCGAGGGTGTCATCCGCTACGGCGGAGTGGACGTGAGGGAGCTCTCGGTGGAGGACGTGCGCAGCCGAGTGGGCGCCGTGTTCCAGGACTTCGTGCAGTACCAGTTCTCCGCGAGCGACAACATCGGGCTGGGGCTCCCCGCGAAGCTCGACGACCGCCCCGCCATCGAGGTGGCTGCCGAGGCCGGCGGCGCCAAGAAGCTCATCGAGGAGCTGCCCAAGCAGTACGACACCATGCTGGGTGGGTGGTTCGAGCGGGGCCACGAGCTGTCGGGTGGGCAGTGGCAGAAGCTGGCCATCTCTCGGGCCTTCATGCGCGAGAGTGAGTTTCTGGTGTTCGACGAGCCCACGGCGGCCATCGACGCGGAGGCCGAGGTGGCGATGTTCGAGCGCTTCAAGGACCTGGCGAAGAACCGCTCGGCCATCATCATCTCGCACCGCTTCTCGACCGTGCGCATGGCCGACCGCATCGCCGTCATCGAAGGGGGTCGGGTGAGCGAGCTGGGCAGCCATCAAGAGCTGCTCGCCAAAGGGGGCCGGTACGCGCGGCTCTTCACGCTCCAGGCCCAGGGGTACCGCTGAGCCTCGGCACGAGGGTTCAGTCAGGCAGGCCGGGGACCTCGAGCCTCGCGCTCCACAGCGTCGGCGGGTTGCCAAGGGCCGTCACGTAGAGCGTGCGTCGGTCGGCCCCTCCAAAGGCGACGTTCGTCGCTCCTGGTGCCGAGATGACCCCGATGACACGCTCGCTCCGGTCGAGCACCACCACTCGATCGCCACCGGCCACATAGAGGTCGCCCGCGCAGTCACGGCCGAGGCCGTCGACCGCGCCGGTGATGGCTGCCACCTGGGCGCGCGAGCCCGAGACCGAGCCATCAGCCGCCAGGGGGAACCGGGAGAGGCCCGCGGTGCTCCCCACCCAGAGCGTCCGCTCGTCGAGTGAGAGCGCGACCCCGTTGGGCTCGGAGAGCGTGGCGTCGATGACCTCGACGGTGTGGTCCGGGAGCACGCGGTAGACGCGACTGGCGCTCTGCGGGTGCACGTCAGGCGCCTGGTAGCTCGGGTCCGTGAAGTAGATGGTTCCGTCGGAGCGAACGGCGAGGTCGTTGGGGCTGTTCAGGCGCGCCCCGCCATAGCTGGCGACGATGGTCCGTGGAGGGGCCTCCAGGTGGGCGACGTCGAAGGCGACAATGCCCCCGATGAGGTGACTCGCGCCGTAGAGCCGGCCATCTCGGCCGAGGGCGAGGCCGTTGGTGCCCGAGGCGGTCACTGCGACGGAGGCCACCCCTGCCGCGCTCACACGGTAGATGCGAGACGCCGGCGTGGCTCCACTGCCGAAGTGAGAGACGTAGAGCGCGTCGCCCACCCACACGGGCCCCTCGACGATGCCCCAGCCTGGCGCGAAGCCGTCGCGGATTGGAATCGAGTCGACCTTCGCGAGGGTGACGCCCGACAGCGAAGGTGGCGAGAACGTGCCAGCCGGACAGCCCGAGGCCGGTGTCGACGCATCAGGAGCACCGGGAGCGCCGGCGTCAGGGGCGCCCGCGTCCGAGCCGGTGACGACGAGCCCACCTCCCGCGTCGATGGCCGGGGCCTCGACCGAGGCGTCTCGGGCCGGCGGCTTCGCGACGGAGCCGTCCATCGTCAGCTCGATGCCGCAGCCAGAGGCGCCCGCCAGGACGCAGAGCGCGACCGCCACGCTCGACCTCACGCGAGGATCTCGCTGATGACACCCTTCTTGAGGCTGGCGTCGCCGAAGTCGTCCGTAGGCGAGCCGTCGGCCTTCTTCACCCCGACGGCCGTGAGCAGGGTGTTCAGCATGAGGTTGTTGGGCTTCTTCGCCAGGTCGATGAACGTGCCGGTCTTGAGTGAGCCGCTGGCGCCTCCCGCGAGAACCCACGGGGTGTTGTCGCCCGAATGAGACGGACCGGCGCCGAGGTCGTTGGTCCACACCGCGACGGTGTCGTCGAGCAAGGTCCCCCCGTAAGGCGACGAATACGAGGCGAGGCGGTCGAGGAGGTGGCGGAACAACTGGAGCTGCATGCGGTCGATGGAGGCGTGCAGGTCGATGGCGTCGGGGATGGCTTCTCCAGAACCGCCGTCGGACTTCACCCGATGGCTGATCCAGTGGAACCGCGGCAGCGTCACGCCGTCGATGATGTACTGGGTACCGTCGTTGCCGTCGCCGACTTGCAGCGTCACCGCGTGATTCAGGCGGCAGTTGAAGGCCCAGGCGGCGATGTCCATCATCGCTTTCACCACCGCCGGACGCACGTCGTTCGCCTCAGGGTTGGTGATCGCCTTGACGCCGTCGATTTGGTCGGTCACCAGCTCGCACGTAGCCTGGACCTCGATGTCGCGCACCGAGGCGAGGTGTTGCTCGAGCCGCTGCCGGTCAGAGGTACTGAGCTTGCCAACCGACAACAGCGACTGCAGTTGCTCTCGCACCAGGTCGTTGACGCTCTTGCGGCGGCTGGCGACGAGCTTCTGAATTTCGGGGGGCGCAGAAGCCAGGCCAGTGAGCCGCATGTAGGCGTTGAGGGGTGACCGCTCCGCTGGCGTCCGCTGCTGCGGGGCGCTCCAGGAAAGCGCCTCGGCGATGAAGGCGCTCTGTGGACCCGCCATGAAAGCGAGCGGGCCCACGCCCTTGGGGTTGAGGGCCTCGGCGATGGCCCAGTCGATGGATTTGCCCTGGGCCTTTGGAGCATTGCCAGAGCCGCCGGTGTTCTTCTGCGCCGTGAGCACCTGGGGAATGGCTTCCGAGTGGTTACAGCCGCCTCGTGCGAAGGGCAGGGCCACGTTTCGAACCAGCGTCAGCTTCGAGGCGTAGGTGGCCAGCTCGCTGATGGCGCGGTCCGTGGCCTGCTTCAGGCCGTTGGTGGTGAGGGCACCGAGCGCGGTGGGCCAGAAGCGATCCGGCCCCTCGTCGGACTCCTGGACGATGCCATTGCCGACCCGCACCACGATGAAGAAGCGGTCGCGGGCAGACTGAGCGAAGGCCTTGGGGCCGAGGCCGGTCAGCGACTCCAGGACTGGGAGCGCCAGGGTCACACCGAAGGCGCCCTTGAGGACGCGGCGTCGAGAGAGGTTCATGGGTCCACCGGCCGGGTCTTGAAGGGCTCGCTCGTGACGAGGGCTTCCATCACCCCACGCAGAGGAAGGTGTTGATTGAGGGAGGCGAGGCCAACGCGCAGGGTGAGGGCTTGGTCCTCGGGGGCGCTGGCTCGGCCGAAGAGAAACTCGGTCCACTGCTTGGCGTAGCAGCGGTGGGTCATGGGGGCTTCGACGACTGCCTTTCCGAACTCGACGGCGCCGTCATAATTTCGGGACACCCCTTCGAAGGTGAAAGTGCTCGTCGCGTCGACCGGCAGCGACTTCTCCTGGTCTCGCCATCGGCCCAGTGCGTCGTAGTGCTCGAAGGCGAAGCCGGCGGGGTTGATGAAGGTGCTGTGACAGCCGGCCCCGCAGGTGCCCTCGCCGGAGTAAGCGGTGATGCGGTCGCGCAGCGTGCGCGGGTGGTTCGGGTCGTCGGCCGGGAGCGGCGGCGCGACCACCGGCGGCGGGGTGAGCGCTGAACAGAGAATTCGAAAGTTGACGAAGGTCCCTCGGTGAATCGCGTCGGGCTGGGTGGAGCTCGAGTTCGCCGCGAGGAAGCCCACCTGGGTCAGCAGCCCGGCTCGCTTGCCGTCGGTGAACGTCACCTTCGCGAAGCCACTGGCGGGCGCCGGAACCCCATACACCTTGGCCAGACGGGCGTCGACGAAGGTGTAGGGCGCACTGAGGAGCTGCACGAGGTCACCTCCTCCGGCGAAGACGTCGTCGGTGTAGCGCCGGGTCTCCTCCAGCATCGAGGTCCGGAGCTCCGTCGAGAACTCGGGAAACAGGGTCGTCGCCCTCGTCACGTCGCTGTACTTGAAGACCTGAAGGAGTTGCGAGTGAAAGGCCCACGCGGTGTCGCGGGTGCGCTCGGAATCGAGCAGGCGCCGCACCTGGGTCGAGTAGCCGGCGCCCTTGAGCGCTCCGCTCTCGGCGGCCGCCTGCAGCTCGTCATCAGGCATCGTCTGCCACAGGGCGTAACTCAACCGGGAGGCCAGCTCATAGGCGGTGAGACCGGAGGGCTGGAGCTCGAATCGGTAGAGGAAGTGCGGAGACTGGAGCAGCGCCTCGAGCACGAGCTGCGCACCGGCGTCGAAGGCCTTGAGCTCCGGGAACAGGGCCGCCCCCTTCGCGAACAGCGAGACGTAGGCATCGACCTCGGCGGTGGTCAGCGGGCGCCGGAACGCTCGGCGGCCGACCTGCTGAACGAAGACCCGGGGCTCGGTGGTGCTCACGGCCCGCAAGACACGGGCGAGCGCCTCGGGCGTGGCAGTGGCCTTCTCTGCGAGGCTTTCGGCCGCCCGTTGGTAGTCAGCCCAGAGGTCGCCGTTGACGACCAGCTCGCCACCATTGTTGGCGAAGACACTCGATGTCGAGTCTCCCACGAAGGTCTGGGTGACGTTTGCCGGCGCCTCCAACCCGAGGAGGTCCTTCACGGTGTTCTCGTACTGCGCATGTGACAACCGAGGCGCACGGGAGCTCGCCACGGCGGCCTCGGTTCCCGGAGCGGCGTGGCTTCCACCACCTCCACCACCGCCGCTGGCGTCATTGGGAAGAGCCGATACCAACCCCTGGCACGCGGCAGCGGCCAGAAGGAGCCCGCTGCCGGCGATGCCGATGGCCGTCGCGCGCTTGGCGAGCCCGATCTGATGTCTCAAGGGGCCCTCCGGTGTGCGTCAGGAGCGCTTCGTGTGAGTTGTTTCACGACCAGCACCTCCGGTGTTGTAGGGGCCACGGGAACGAAGCTCCCATTCGAACACAAGAGCCTCGTGGAGCAGGTGGTGGGTCAGGAGCATCAGGACGAATTTGGAAAGACAGTTGAGCCGGGGCTAAGCCACGGAATTGGCTGGGGGAGCGGTGGGTCATCCGAAGGGACTTCTGACCCGTTCGTGCTGACGGCGCTCTCTTGGCTGATTCCTACATGACCGCGGAGAGAGCATGATTGATGGCGCCCTGGCGCGCGCGTTGAGGTTCGCCGTGCCCGCTCTGTTGGTGTTGGCCGGATGCGAGGGAGGCATCGACTCCCTGGATGCGGGAACGGGGATTGATGCTGGAGCGCGCGTCGACGCCGGATTTCAAGCCCGAGACGCCGGCCCGGCGGTGGTGGACAGTGGATCGCCGCCCGACTCTGGAGCACCTGCTGACGCGGGAGAATCCGGTGGCCAGGACTCGGGCGTCATCGGGCCCGTGACCCCGCCCAAGCCGAGCGCCGGGTGTGGCAAAGGCGGGCGGCCAAGCGGAGGTACGGTGACGGTCACGAACGACCACATCTACACGTTCCCGGCGACCTACGACGGCACCAAGCCGTTCCCGCTGCTGATGGGGTTTCATGCCGCGAGCAACCCCATCGACCAAATTCGAACCCTGACGAACGGCTCCGAATTCGAGACGAGCTACGTGCGCGCCTTCCCCAAGAGCGCTGGCAGTCAGTGGGTCTACAACACCGACCGAGCCAAGGTCATCGCCGTCTACGACGAGCTGATGGCAAGCTACTGCATCGACACGAATCGCGTCTTTGCCACTGGCCACAGCTCCGGGGCACAGATGATAGTGCAGATTCTCACCAAGGCCTCGGACGCCGGACACTTCAACTTCAAGGCCGTGGCGCCCGTCGCGGCGTCGAACTACGGCGCCTTCACCACCCCAATTCCAGTCATGTACATCCAGGGAGCCAAAGACTCGGAGCGAAAGAGCGATGGCGCCGACGTCGTCGCACAATTCACGAAGGTCAACACGTGCACCACGACCAAGGTGCCGGACACCAGCGTGAGCACGTGCATGAGCGGCAGCACCACGGTGAACCCCGGCTGCGTGGAGTACCAGGGGTGCTCCAAGCCGACGTTCTGGTGCTCACACAACGACCCCGCCTATTCCGGCACGAGCCACGGTTGGCCTTGCTTCGCGACGAAGGCGATGTACGACTTCTTCACTGCCCTGCCCTGATTGAAAGACCATGTGAGCGAGACGCTGAGCGCCAACCTGCTCCTCGACTACCTCGTCGAGCTCGGAACGGGTCTGTTGTCAGCCGGGTGTCCGACCCATCGCCTCGAGGACCTCCTCGGGGTGGTCGCGGCCCACGAGGGCTTCGAGTGCGACGCCTTCGCCGTGCCCACTGGCCTCTTCCTCTCGGTGCGGACTCCCGAGGGCGCCCCACCGGCGATGCAGATGGTACGGGTGCGCGAGTGGAGCACGAACCTCGAGCGGCTCGCGGCCCTCGACGAAGTGCTCAACGGCGTCGCTGACCGCACGGTGACCGTGGCCGAAGCCCGGCGCCGCATCGCCGCCATCACCAACAAGACCGACACCTGGTCTCCTCGGGCGGTGACGCTGGCCACGATGGGAGCCAGCGCCGGAGCCGCGGTGTCCCTCGGCGGTGACCAGGTGGACTTCGTGCTCGCCGCGATGGGCGCCCTGGCCCTGCGCGGGCTGATGTACCTCGCCCGGGGCTCTCCCACGGCACGCTTCCTCGAGAACTTCCTCGGCGGAGCGGTGGCCGGCCTGGTGGCCTGGCTCTCGACCCTCGTTTGGCCGACGCACTCCCGCGAGGTGCTGGTGCTGTCCGTCATCATTCCGCTGCTCCCCGGCATGGTGCTGACCACCGGCCTCGCCGAGCTCACCTATCGCAACCTGGTGTCGGGTACGGCGCGGCTGATGGAGGCGGCCGTCACGCTCCTCGCACTCGTCTTCGGCATCCTGGTGATGCTGGGGCTTGAGCAACGCTTTGGCTTCAAGCCCGAGCCCGCGGCGCCAGTCATCGCCGCGTCGTGGCCGTTCCAGCTCCTCGCCCTCGTCACCGCGGCGATCAGCTTCGGCGTGCTCCTGGGGCTGCGACGCGAATGGCTGTGGGTGGCGCTGCTCTCCGACGGAGTCGTGTGGGCCGCCAGTCAGGCCACTCGGGCGCTCCCCGGCTTTCACGCGGCCTTCCTCGCCGCCATGGCGCTCTCGGTCGCGGCCAACATCTACGCCCGGGTCTCTCAGCGGCCCAGCCAGCTCTTCTCACTCCCGGGGTTGCTCCTGCTGGTGCCGGGGGCCTTCGGGTTTCGGAGTCTCGACGCCTTGCTCCGCGGCGACTACACCGCCGGAGCCGGGCAGTTCGCAGACATGGTCCTCACCGCTGCTGCGCTGGTGATGGGGCTCTTGGTCGCCAACGTGGTGCTGCCGTCGCGGAAGATTCTTTAGGTGGCTGGAGACCTCGGGGAGCGGCGATTCGGGTGACGTCACCAGAGTCGACACAGGCTGAGAGGCGGCGGGTCTCAGAGACCTGCCGAAACGCCGTCGACGGAAGAGCCCTACTGCCCGGTCGTTCGCGTGCCGCCGTCATCGCACTGCCGACGCGACGGCCTCTCTCATTGGGCGAGCTTGCCTTGAGGTGCGACGGTGGGGCCGGTGCCCAACCACCGAGGCAGTCTGGCAAGCCCCTCGGCGCGTGAGCGCTGTGAGCACACCTGAGAAGCCACGAGCCTGCTCGAGAAAGGCGCCCTCTCGACGCCAGGTCCGAGGCCCGCGTGGGTGAGGCCCAAATGGAAGAGCATCTTCCATTCGTGACGCTCGGGCCCGAAGAAAGGGGGCGCTCCTCACCACCTCCGGTCGTGTTCCAGGGGCCATGAGCCAGGCCCTGCACCACTCGACCGACCGGCAGTGGGCCTTCTATCTGATGCTCGCGGGCCCCGGACACGAATGGAAGCTGCTCTTCCATTTGGGTCTCACCCCCGCGCATCGAGGGGCTCTCCTCCACCCATGACGGGACTTCCGACACCGCTTTCCGACCTGGGTCCGCGAGCATCAGGACCCCCACTTCCGGTCGGTCGAGTGGTGCGGGGCTTGGCTCATGGCCCCTCACGTGTGCTCACTGAGGTCTGGGGTCGAGGCGCTGGCCAGACCGCCCCGGTCGGCGGGTACCGGCCCCACCCTCGCACCTCAAGGCATGCTCGCACCGTCCTACCCGCTCTCGGAGAACGCGGCCCCGTCACCCCCTCGCGTGGCCCATGAAACACTACCAGAGAGAAGGTGGGGTCCTCTTCGCCCCTCACCGAGGTCGGCTCCTTCGACATCAGACAGAGGACCGGACACTCAGCGTTGGCGACAAAGCCTGCGGCCTCGAGCTGCGCTCTCATGGCTCGGCATGCTCGCCCTCGACGTCACCGCTGCGCAGCAGGCTCGCCACGACGAGTTGCTTCGCCGCCTGAGCCAACCTCAGCGCTTCGCCTCGTCGCTGGATTGTGGACCAGCGGGCGGCAACTGGCCGAGCTCGGCGTTCGAGCACCACACCCGGGAGCCAGCCAGACGCTCATTCGCAGCTCCTCACCGCGACCATCTACGACGAAGCGACGGCTGTCCGCCTCCGCGGAGAGAGGCCCGGATCGCGACACCGCTGGAGGTCGTGCTGGCCGTGGCCGCGCACTCTTCCGCGGGCGCCGCAGTCTACAGGCAGGTCAGTTCATGTTTCTTGAAGGCGCTGCTCAGAGCCCGACGAGCTCGGCGCACTTCACCCACAGCTGCTCGGTGAGCGCTCGGTCCTTCGCCAGCGCCGCGCACTCCCTCGGGAGGTTCTTTTCGAAGTAGAGCCCAGTCTTGCCCTCGACCTCCGGTGAGGATGCAAGGTAGGTCAGGGTCCGGGCGCCCTCCTCGGGGCTGATCATGAACAGCGCCTTCGCCGCCGCGAGCAAGGGCCGGCTCCACCGCGGAGCCCCGGACCAGATGTTCGTCGCCACCACTCCCGGGTGGAGCGCGTTCACCGTCACGCCTTTGCCCTCGAGCTGAGCCGCGAGGCGGCGGGTCATCATCACGTTGGCCAGCTTCGATCGCTGGTACGCGGCCATGATGCTGTAGCCACCCCGCTCGAAGCCGAGGTCTCCCAGATCCATCGTGCCGCGGTAGTGGCCCACCGAGGCCACCACCACGACGCGCGCCGGAGCGCTCCGCTCCAAGAGGTCCACGAGGAGGTTGGTCAACAGGAAGTAGCCGAGGTGATTCACCGCGAAGGTTCGCTCGACTCCGTCGCCGGTGAGCCCGCGCTCCTGGAACACCGAGCCCGCGTTGTTGATCAACACGTCGAGGCGGTCGTACTTCGCCCGGTACGCGGCGGCGAGGGCGCGGATCGATGCCTGCGACGCGAAGTCGCAGTGGAGCGTTTCCACCGCCCCGGCGCCCGAGCGCCGCCTCACGTCCTCGGCCGCCTGGCGGGTCTTCTGCTCGTCGCGACCCACCATCACCACCCGGTGGCCTTCCTTGGCCAGCTGGGCGCTCGCTTCAAGGCCGATGCCGCTCGTCGCTCCAGTGAGGAGAATGGTCTTCATGTTGACGGGCATAGCGGGCTTCCGCTCGCGGCGTCGACGCATGTCGCGTGCCTGGCCCACCCGTCTGAGCAGGCGAACCCGACCGGGCCCGCTACGGCATGCACTGGGCCGAGATCCGCCCAGCCCCGAAGGCGATGTTGATGATGGGGTGACTGGGAGTGAAAGCCGCCGTTGGGAGCTCCTCCCAGGTGACGCCGTCTGTGCTGCGGTAGAACCGCTGCGACTGGTACCAGGCCCCCCACCCGCCCGTCGCCGCCACGAAGACCCCAGCCCCGAACGCCACTGGCCCGATGTCTGGACTGCCCGAGGCGCCCTGGCGCTTGGTCGGAGTCGTGGTCCAGCTCACGCCGTCAGTGCTTTGGAAGGCCACCGCCGTACCCGACGTCGTCCTGCCCCAGGCGCGAAAGTGGGTGCCGTCGAAGACGAGATGGCTCGTCACCGGGCCGCCCATCGCCGACGTCTGGAACGTGGAGCCATCGACCGAGCTGCAGGCCACTCCCTCTCCCGAGACGAGCAACACACGCCCCTGGGCCACCACCACGCCACCTTGAGTCATCGGGGCTCGGCACGTCGTGGGCACCGTGGGCAGCGTCCAGTGCACGTCGGCTCCCGAGGGACGGCCCACCCCGAGGCCGTTGTCGGCCGAGACGACGAAGACGAGCCCGTTGAGCTCACCCGCGCTCCCACGCCGTACGTTGCTCAGGTTCGTCCACACATCGGGGATGACTCCGGCGCCCTTCCAGGTGAGCCCGAGGTCTTCGGAGCGCCTGGGGTAGCCGTCGGCCGCGAAGAAGCCGCCCCCGGAGTAGGCCATGGAGGCGAAGTTCTGCCCGGCGTCCACCCGCTCCCAATGCACGCCGTCCGGCGAGCGCCTCACGGTCCCCACCGGGCCCCAGCCGAAGTTCGCCACCCACCACCCACCACCGAAGGCGATGCCTCGGCCCGCCGTGGGCTGGTGGTCGCACTCGTACTGCACGCCACCTTCGGGGGGAGTCGTCCAGCAGCGATCCAACGGCCCCACGTCGCTCTGGTCCGCCGCCCAGCTCCGTCCCAGGTCGCAGCTGATGGTCGTCCGCCCCAGGTGTCCCTGCGCGACGAACATCGGGATGACGCTGCTCCCCGCGTCCTCGTGGGCGAGGGGGCCGCCGTCGATGCGAGAATCGTGGACTCCCGAGTCCGCCGAGCCACCCCCGCCTGTCCCTGTGCTGCCACCACCTGTCCCCGCGCTGCTACCACCTGTTCCCGCGCTGCCCCCGCCCGTCCCCACGCCGCCCCCGTCACCCACCACCGCCGCGTCCCGCGCTCCTCCCTCGACGACCGTGCTCCAATCAGTGTCGGTGGGCGAGACGAAGCCCAGACAGCTCGTGAACCAGAGTCCGGCCGCCGTGGCCACGACGAGGGCCCGGGACATGCCCAGGTCCTGCTGCCCGAGAGCCTCGACGACCCCCAGTACCGCGCCCCCAACTCGTCCTCGAGGCCCCCGGGAAATCATGCTTTGAGCCATGGTGGAACTTCGCCAGCCACTGCCCACACAGCCGGCGGCCAGGCCTGCGCCGCGGTCACGTTGACCCAATCGAGCTTCTGAAGGTTGTAGTCGGGGTAGCCACCGTTGACGGCCGGCTTCTCCCACTCGCTCTTGGGCACCCGCATCGCCTGGAGCACCGTGCCCAGCCACTGGTTCCACACCAGCCCGGGGTACCGAGCGTCGGTCTCCGCGGTACTGAAGGGTAACTCGAGGTTCCGGTAGTCGAGGTGCGAGCCCGTCTTGAGAAAGCCCTGGGCGCTCCCAAAGCCAACCACCGGAATGGTGGTGGAGTCGTGGGTCTGGTTGCCGCTCTCCTGCACCCACGAGAGCAACGTCTGGTCGAGCAAGGTCGAGCCCGAGCCCATGTCGACAGCGTTGAGCTTCGAGGCCAGGTCGACGATGACGTTGGCGAACACCCGCTGCAGCGCCTGGTAGAGAATGGTCTGCTTCACGCCGTCCTTCTGGTCCGACTGATGGACGACGTCCTGGTGCCAGTCGCCCGAATAGTCGCTGAAGTTGAAGTCGATGCGATTGACCGCGATGCGCGACACACCACAGCTCAATGCCAGCACAATGACGTCGTTGATGGCCTGGAGGTACTGGGCTTGAGCCGCCGGGTCCAGCGCGGTGCTCTGCCCATACATGATGTCGCCGATGGTCCTCGACATCATCGGGTTGGTCGGTCGACCCACGTTGGTGCAGCTCACTGTAGTGCTGAGGCGGCGCTGCACCTCCGAGAGCCGCTGCAGGTGCTCGTCGAGTCGGCTTTTGTCCGCCGTCGACAGCCGGGGGCTCGCCCGGAGGTTCTGGTACGCCTCCAGCACCTTGTCGACGATGGGCCGCCGCGGCGAAGGCCCGCCAGCCTGTGGGAAGAGCGCGTCGAACAACTCGTTGGGTGAATTGATGCCGGTGTTTTCCTGCAGGGCCCCAGTGCGCGTCTCCGGGTTTGCGTAGTTGTACGAGGCACGCCCGTTCACCACCATCACCCGCTGCCGAACGCCCGAGAGGTCTGGATAGAAAGACGTCGACCACCCCATGATTTGATCGATGGTCGGCCGCTGGGCCGCGGTCTGAGTCGCGACCGCGTCGGCGCCGTTGCCGTCACAGCGGGAGTAGTTCCCCAGCGCGCCGCCGGTGTTGTGGGCGAGGTAGAAGGGCACTCCGAAGCCCTGCACCGTGAACATCTTCGCCACCAGCGCATCGGTCAGCTTGGTGTCGGGCGCCGAGAGCACCGGAGAGACCGTCGCCGTGCCGTTCGACCGCGCCGCCGTCAGCGGGAATCGCCGACTCACGCGCCCGGCGTAGCTCTGGGTCACCACGCCCTGAGCCGGAGCGGTGGGGAACATGTTCTTCGCCCAGATGCCTCCGTGGTTCGTCGAGAACGAGACGAAGCATGGCCTCACGTCTCCCGGCGCGGCCTTGGCCTCGCGAGAGCTGAGCAACGAAGGGAGCACCGGGAGCGCCACCGTGGCCCCCATGCCCCGCAGCACGAAGCGGCGTGACAGCGTCATCGAAGGTCTCTCCTCTTGAATTCCGGGCGCAGCGCGATTCCCGCCAGCGCCTGGGACAGCGTGGCTCCACCGGTGGCCGCGTCTTGCAATGCCTGCAGGACACAGCCGTCTTTCGCGTCGTCCTCGATGCGCTCGAAGGCGAAGCGGAAGTACTGGCGGGAGAAGCACTGCTCGAACTCCCCCGATGCCTTGATGAGGTCCGTGAGGGCCCGGGCGTCGGCGATGGGCGTGGTGACCCCCGCGACGTTGGGCACGCCGCTCGTCGTCACCGGCTTCTGGGCCGCCACGCCGGCGTCGGGGAAGAAGAGCGTCTGCGCGGCTCGGTGCCGGCCGAGGGCGTCGAAGTTCTCGGTGAGGTAGCCCAAGGGGTTCAGGTACGCCGTGTGGCAACCGGTGCACGAAGAGCCGGGGCTCTGCGTCATCGCCTCGAGCACCTCGCGGGTCGTCAGGTCGGGATTGAGCTCCACCGGCGGGGGCACGAAGCCGGCTGGAGGAGGAGGAATCGCCTCACACAAGAGCGCATTGCGAATTCGGAGGCCCTTCATCACGGGCCGGGTGTTGCCGCTGGCCGACGCGACGAAGGCCCCTCGGGTCAACAGGCCGGCGCGCTCAGTTTCGGGCAACGATGCCGGCGTCGAGCCGCCATCCCACGCGGGAGCCCCGTACAGCTTGGCGAGGTCCGCACGACGAGCAAACTGGTCTCGATTGGTCAGCACCTCGGTGACGGTGCCGCCCCGCCGCATCACCGACACCACCAGGTCACCTATCTCGAGCTGCATCTGAGTGTGGAGGTCGGCCGCGGGGCTGTCGTTTCCAGCGAAGGCGTCGAACAGGGGCGTGCCGACGAAGGTGTTCAGCGGCGTCAGCTCGGCCAACCGGAACCACTCCGAGAAGAAGGACTTCACCGCTTCGTCGGTGCGGGCGTCGGCCAGGAGCCGGTTCACCTGGGCTTGGTAGCTCGCGTCGGTCAACAGAGTGCCGTTGTCGGCGGCCTGCCGCAGCGTCGCGTCGGGGGACGTCTGCCAGAAGTGGTACGAGAGCCGATTGGCGAGCGCCCAGGCGTCCAGCGTGGAGGGCCCGGAGGCCAGCGGGTCGCCCTCCTCCACGTGGTAGAGGAACTGCGGCATCGACACCAGGAGCGCGATGACATCGGCCAGGGCCGCGGCGGCCACCGGCGTGGTGCCAGCGACGCCGATGACGAAGGTGCGCTCGGTCGCGGTGATGGGCCGCCGGAGCACCAGCCGGCCCAGGCGAGTGACGAAGTCCGAGAGGCACTGAGCATCGTTGGTAGTGCTGGTGTCCGTCGCGCAGGCGCCCACCATCGCGGTGAGCCGCGCCGTGGAGGAGGTCAACTGGGCGCCAAGCAAGGTAGCCACCTCATAGGCCCCGTCGACCTGGGTCTGCTGCACGGCCTGGTCGAGCCGGGAGAAGCCACCCCGCTTCTCGCTCGGGAGCCCCACCAACCGGTCATCGGGAATTCGGGTGAAGGAGGCGGCCAGCGAGCTCATCACCGCGGTTCGGTCGGCCGGCGCAAGGCCGCTCTCGGCGACCAGGTCCCTCACGCTGTTGAGGTACTGGGCCTTCGACAGGCGCCTCAGGGGAAGCTCGGTGGGCGTCTGGCCGGTGTCGCAGGCGAAGCGGGGCGCCGTCCAGCTGGCTCCGCCTCCTGCGCCACCTCCCGAGCCACCAGTGATTCCACCAGCGGTACCGGAGCCACCGGTCCCTGCCTGGAGACTCGAGCTGGTGGTTTCTCCGATGCTGCCGACACAGCTGGCCATCAACACCGCGAGGAGCGCTCTTCGCATGACGTGCCCAAGACGAGCGAGCTCGCGAAGACGGCTCAGTGGTTCGGCGAATTCCTGGTGGTGGTGGAAGTTTCCTGCTGTGGTGAGCCACCTCGAGTCTCTCCTGCGTCTTGGGTGACGTGAGAGTGCAACCGGCCATGGGTGACAATGTGCGGCGCCTCTTCGGGCAGACCGACGAAATGCCCGACGGAGCGCTGGTGCAGGCCGCGCGTGACGGCCAGGCCTGGGCGCAGGAGGCCCTCTTCAAGCGGTATGTGCGGGTGGCGTTGGGCCAGGCCTGGCGGCTGATTCCCACGGAGGATCCAGAGGACCTCGCCCAAGACGCCCTGGTGCACGCTCTGACGAACCTCCACAAGCTGACCGAGCCCCAGGCCTTCGCGGCGTGGCTGTCGTCCATCGTGGTGCGCCTGGCGATGACCCGATTGCGGAGGAAACACCTCTTGTTCCGCATCGGACTGGGAAAGGGTGAGCGCATCGACCCTGACGCGATGACGACGGGGCTCTCAGCCGATGCGCAGGTGGAGCTCCGCGAGGTGTACGCGATTCTAGCGGGGCTCCCACCGGAAGAGCGAGTGGCCCTGGTGCTGCGGCGCGTGGAGGGCATGGAGCTGAAGGAGGTGGCCGAGACGATGAGCGTGTCCGTGGCCACCGTGAAGCGTCGCCTGGCGGCCGCGGAGGCACATCTCTCCGGGCTCGCAGGGAGGTCGGTATGAAGAGGACGGAGAGACTGAATCCCCCGCTTTCAGACGAGCGACTCGAGGCGCTGTGGCGGGCGAGCGCACCCAGGATTCTCGTGAAGGAGCGCCGGGCCCGGGCCCGCCGTCTCACCGCCGTGGCCGTCGTGGTGGTGCTGGCCGGGGCAGGCACGGGCTGGCGCGTCTCTCACCCCGCCATCGAGCTCCCCCGCCTCGCCGAGGGCCAGCTCGCCGAGGGGCCGCGCATGGTGCAATTGGCTGATGAGAGCGTGGTCGAGCTGGGCGCCGACGCCGTCTTGGAGGTCGATGCCGCCCGGCCGGGGCAGCTCGAAGTCCGGCTCCAGCATGGCCGCGCCCGCTTCAAGGTGACGAAGAACCGGGCGAGGGTGTTCCGCGTGCTGGCCGGCACCACCGAGGTGCGCGTGGTGGGCACGACTTTCGTGGTGGAGCACACCAAAGACGGCGTGGTGGTGTCAGTCGAGGAGGGCGTGGTCGAGGTGCGGCGGGGCGAGGAGCTCAAGCGTCTGACTCGAGGCACCTCGTGGGCCGTCACCGAGCCTCCGCCCGTGGCGCACTCGGACACGGAGGCCGCCGAGCCAGTGGTGGAGGAGCCGGAGAGCCCCCGGGCCCAGACGAAGGCACCACACCGGCATGTGAAGCGAGCACCGAGCCCCAGTGCACCTCGTGAGGCGGCGAGCGGCGGAGCCTCGACCGGCCTCCCCCCGGCTCCCGAAGGCCCCTCGGCCGAGGACCTCTTCCGCGCCGCCGTCGACGCCCGCCGAGCCTCCAGGCCCCATGCCGCCGCGCAGGCCTGGTCCGACTTCTTGGCCAGCTTCCCCGATGACCCGCGAGCTGGCTTGGCCGCCTTCGAGTTGGGCCGCATCGAGATGGATGTGAGTCACGATGCCCCGGGCGCGCTCCGGGCGTTGGAGCGGGCCGTGGCGCTGTCTCCGACGGCGGCCTTCACTGAAGACGCCATGGCCCGAGTGGTCCAGCTGTTGGATCAACGGCATGACTCCGGCGCGTGCAAAGCTGCGAGGGCTCGCTACCTGGCGCGCTACGCTCAGGGCACCTATGCCTCGTCTCTCTCGTCGCTCTGCGGCGAATAGCCCAACCCAACCGTTCCGGAGCACCAATCGGGCCTGGGCGATGGACGCACGGCGGAGGAAGACGCTCCGCGGACGGTCAATTACAACCATCATTGGCCACTGGAGCAGCATGGCGGCGCTGGGCCTCGGGCTCTTCGCCGCGGCGAGTGAGGCAGCGCTGCCGGAGCGTTGTGAGTCGGCGAGCCGAGCCCTGGTCTTCGAGGCCGACGGGGTGCCGGCCGAGGTGGCGGAGCGGATGTCGTCGGAGCTGGATGTCGAGGCCCGGCGCCTCGGTCTCGAGGCCTGTCGCGGGGTCGATGGGCTCCCGGCCGTCGTCGCGCGGGTCACCTGGCGGCCCGGGTCAGCTCGCCTCGAGGCCCAACGGCAGGGGAGGATCCTCGGCCGAGACGTGCCCTTCACTGCCGAGACCGAGGGCACGGTGCTGGAACTGGCCCTCATTCTGGGGGACCTCGTCCGTGAGGCGGTTGCACCGTCCGAGCCCGCTCCGAAGAGGCTCGGCTGGGCCCTGGGAGCTCAGGGAGCGCTCGATGGCTACCCGGCCTTCTCTGGTTGGCTGTGGGGCGCGGACGTGGTGGGTCGTTTGAGCTTCCCCATCTTCTCGGTGGAGGGCGTCCTGTCCTGTCGAACCGCGACGAATGCCGCCCTACCCCAAGGCAGTGTGGGAATGGCAGGGTTGGGAGGTGGACTCTCGGTGCTCGTCTTGGCGTTGGATGAGGGCCCGGTTCGCCTCCACGCGACGGGAGGCATCAGCGCCAACGCGCTCAGGCTCGCGGGCAACGGAGGCGCGCAGTCGACGGGGGCAGTCGTCTGGCGCGGCGTGGTAGACGCCAAGGTGGGCCTGGCCGCCGACGTGCGCCTCGGGCAGGCGCTCCTGTTGGCGCGGGCGGGGGTGTGCTTGCCCATTCTCGGCGTGGAGGCGACGGCCGATGGAAAGCGAGCCATGGGCGTGGGTGGCCTCGGCTTCTTCGTCGCGCTCGGCGCGGCTCTGGGAGGAGCGCCTCGATGAGACGGCTCACCGTGGTGCTCCTCTTCGCGTCCTGTGTTCAGTCGGTGGAGGTGCTCACCTCTCTGGCGACGAGCGACGGTGGCGTGGCGAGCGGCGCCTTCTCTCTCACCGCGGGCGACCGGCACGCCTGCACGGTGCGTGGCGGGCCGTTGTGGTGCTGGGGCGCCAATGACGACGGGCAGGTCGGGGTCACCGACGCGGGGCTGGTGCTCTCGCCGGTGCAGGTGGGCAGCGAGCGGAACTGGCTCACCGTCAGCGGGGGCGAGGTGCACACCTGCGGCCTGCGGCAGGGCGGCTCGGTGTGGTGCTGGGGAGGAAACGGTGCTGGGCAACTCGGCCAGGGCGATACGAGCTCGCGTCACAGCCCCAGCCCGGTGTCGTTGCCGGCAGCGGCGGTACAGGTCCAGTCGAAATCCAGCTTCTCGTGTGCCTTGCTCGACGACGCGTCGCTGTGGTGTTGGGGCACCAACTACGAGGGCCAGCTCGGCCTGGCAGACAGGTTCCCTGGGGTTGATCAGCTGTCGCCGGTGCGGGTCTCCTCGGACGCCGGGTGGAAGACGTTCTCGACGGGCCAGGGACACGCCTGCGGCATTCGGCTCGATGGGTCGATGTGGTGTTGGGGGCGAAACACCGAGGCGATGTCGGGGCAGAAGGTCGACGGGGGCATCCAGTTTCGTGCACCCCGGCGCGTTGGGCCGGAGTCCGACTGGACGCAGGTCGACGCCAACCAGGAGTACACCTGCGGGCTGCGAGCCGACGGGACCGCGTGGTGTTGGGGTCTGCTCCCGGAGCGAAGCAGCCTCTCCGAGGCCCCGGAGCTGATGCTGTCGGGCTCGTGGGCCATGGTGCGGACGAACGTGTTCCACGCCTGCGCTCTGTCGATGAGCGGCTCGGGCGTCTGCTGGGGTCGCAACATCGAGGGCCAGCTCGGCCTGGGTGACCTCAACGCGCGGGCCAGCCCCACGACCCTCGCCGAGGGGCCACTGTCGGAGATTTCCACGGGACGCTTTGCCAGCTGCCAGCGAAGGGGGAATGGGTCCATCTGGTGCACTGGTGAGAACTCCGGCGGGCAACTGGGGTTGGGAGACACCACGCGGCGGCGGGTGTGGACGCAGCTCTCGTTTCCTTGAGCGGAGATGATGCCTTCAGAAGAGCCGCCGCCAGGCCGCGCCGCTGGTGCGCTCGAGGTGTACCGTGACGCGCTCGTGCGGCGAGCCATCATGGCCGAACACGAGGTACTCCAGCCCATACACGGGGAGGTACAGCCAGCTGAGCCAGAGTCCGGTGTAGGCGTGGCAGAACTCGTGAGTGAGGAGGCTGGCGTCGCGGGCGAGGACGACCAGGCCCAAGGAGATGCCGGCGGCGCCGTAGGGCGGGGACGGCACCACGAGGAAGACGAAGGGTCCGAAGCGGTAGGCCATCAGTCGGTGGCCGCGCGCCCGCTTGTACGCCGCATAGGCGAGGCCGACCACGGTCTGGGGCAGGGTCCACAGCGCGAGGAGCGGGAGCAGGGTGAGGGCGAGCGTCGTCGGCCAGGGGGCTCGTCCGGGGCATTCCCGCGTCCAAGACTCCTCGATGCGCCGACGTGACGGACCCACGGATCGAGTTTGGCACGTCAGACCCGGGCGAGGGAGCACACCAGGGCCGGGACCTCGTCGCGGAGTAGGCCATGCGGTGAGTGGGGCACCTCCGCCCACGGGAGGGCAATTGCTGGTAGGGAACCCCATGCCCATCGATCGGACCAAAGCTGCCGCTGGAGCCCGACCGCCGGGAGACCACGCCTCACTCCTCGACTCCTTCCGGCGCCTCACCTCATGGATGCGTTCCAATGGCGCGCCGCTGCTGGCCGACAACCTCGCCCCGGGAGCGAAGCCCGGGCCCATCCAGAAACTCGAGCACAAGCTGGGCTTCAAGGTGCCGGCTGGCCTGCGGGCGCTCTGGCTGCTCCACGATGGGCAGCGCAAGGCCCTCAACGGCTTCATCGGCCCGCTGCAGTTGCTGCCGATCGCCTGGGTCCTCAATGAGCGCGCAAACACGCTGAAACTCGTGGCGCGTTTTCGGGGCACCAGGCGCGGGTGGAAGTCGGCGGGGCTGACTCCCGAGGAGGCCGAGTCGACGAACTGGCTGCCCATCGCGGCGCGGGGCGACGTGTCCTTGGTGGTGCACGCGGGGACCGGGAGAGTCTTCGCCGGAGACCTCACCGAGGCGGAGGACGAAACCCCCGTGCACCTGGTCGCGCCCTCGGTGCCCCAATGGCTCGCGGCCTACGTCGAGAGCGTCGAGGCCGATGAGTTCGAGCTCGTCTCGGGCCTGGGCGACTACTACCTCTCCCCGCGCGAAACCCCAGCCTGAAGAGGCGTCGAGCTTCGGCCGCTCACCCGCCCACCACCGCATAGGCCCGCACCGGGAAGGTTCCCATTCCCTCGACCCGTGGCGGCGCAGCGTGGAACCGCGAAGGGTGCGGCTCTTGAGCGGCGGCCGGAAGTCGTAGCGATCTCGATCACTTGATCCGTCGAAGGTGGCGCTTGCGCGAGGGTAGCAGGTCGGGAATCTCGCCGTGGGCGTAGCGCGAGGCATGGTTGCGTCCCTTCTCGCGAGCGAGGTGGAAGAGCCAGTAGTCGTCGAAGTCACCCGATGCTCGCAGCGCGCGCAATCGCAGCACAGCCTCTGCGCCTTCGAGGGACCAGCACGCGCCGGTTCGATCCATCCGATCCTTCACGAGGTACCGGCACGCCCCCTCGATTACTCCGGTCGCGATTGGCAGGCCATCGCGCAGCGCTCCGGCGTAGTGCATCAGCCGCGTTCGGGTACGGTTCCCAAGGTAGCCACACGCCTTCTTGATTGCCTTGCGTCCGGCGGTGTCGAGCTGGGCCTTTCGGCTTTCGGCCCACCAGCGGATGGTTCCCGCGACGTCACCGCCGCTCCGTCCTGTCAGCAAGCCGAGCAAGCGATGGCCGACCCACGTCTCGGCTTCCTGGGTAGTGCCTGCGAAGAGCGCTCGGGCAGCGAGCCACAGGTACTCGAGCACATGCACAACATCGAGCACGAGCGCGACCTTGACGCCCGCGCGCTTTGCCTCGGCCTTCACGGCCTTGAGCTGTCTGGGCTCGCCGTCGACCAGAACGACCCAGCGGCGGCGACGCTCGGGGTCGCGTCTCAGCGCTTCCTCAAATGCCTGGCGAATCACCTTGCGCGGGTCCTTCTCGACGCTCGCCCAGACCCGCT
>PMBV01000339.1 GCA_003153055.1 Myxococcales bacterium | reverse complement strand
GCGCTCGATCGCCCATCTCCCAGACCAACCCTGAGAAGGTCTTCGCGGCGAGCGTCGCGACCTCGAGTGGTCAGCGTCTCGAGACCGGTCGCAGCGCATCGGAGCTCAGTGCCCGATCGCCCATCTCCCAGACCAACCCGAAAAAGTCCTTCGCCTCGAGCGTCGCGACCTCGAGTGGCCAGCGTCTCGAGACCGGTCGCAGCGCATCGGAGCTCAGTGCCCGATCGCCCATCTCCCCGACCAACCCAGAGAAAGCCTTCGCATCGAGCATCGCGACCTCGACTGGCCACGGCCTCGCGCCGATCTCTCAGACGAACCCGGAGAGCTCACACGCGTCGAGCCCCGCGACCTCAGAATCTACCGCTCGATCACCCACTTCCCAGTCGATCTCGACGGGCGCGTACACCTCGCGAGGCGGCCTCGAGACGGGTCGCACATCAGCCCGAATCCCCGAGCTCGACGTTCGCGCCCAGCCGACCCAGACGGCTTCGCGAGCGAGCGCCACGGCAATGGCTGATCAGCTGGGCGAGGCGACTGCTCACACGACCAGCCCAGGCCCCCTCGACCCGAGGGAGTGGAGGGTGTCCGGACCCTCGCCGAGCCAGCGCTCCTCCGCGCCCCCCGGCGCCACCCGGGAACACGTCGAACGCGCGTCCCCCGCTCCTGGCCTCGCGACGTCCGCACCGAAGCCTTCCGCTGACACCGCGGTGAGCTCTTCTTCGCCGGCCCAGGCCCAGCCTCGTACTCCCGCTCGCCCAGCCTCCGACGGCGCTGTCCACCACACCTCGCCCTCCACCGAGGCACAGGAGCACCCGGTCCGCGTGCGTTCGACCGAGGCCGACCCCTCTCTCGCTCAGAGCGTCTTGGCCGGTCAGGCCCGCTCCACCCAGAGCTTCGACACGAAACCGAGCACCCTTAAGCCTGCGACACCCGCCGCCCCACGGGCCCTCGACAGCGTTGTCGGCAGATCAAAGGCGCTCTCCGAGACCCTCCGCGTATCGACCCCCGAGCCGACAGCGACCAAGCACAAGCCGCACGGTCACTCTGATGAGCCCACTGAACGAGACAGCAGGGTCAAGTCACGCCCCGAAGAGACCGCGGGCCCTGCGGTCACCACCCCCGGTCCAGCCCCATCACCACTCCCAGTCGCGGCGACCGTCGTGCCCGATGCGCCCCCTCCAGTGGCGCCGGCCCTGGAGCCCTTCGTCGCTCAGCTGGTGGAAGACCCGTCGGCGCGAATCTCCCTGACGCCATCGATCGCACGGGTCTCCGTCGACACGGGTGACGCCGGCCGGTTGTCGGTGCAGCTCAAGGTCACCGATGGGGTCACTGATGTGCGAGCCAGCGGGCCGGCCGCCCCGATGCTCGACGCTCGCCAGAACGAGCTCCGCGTGGCGCTGGCACAGGAGGGCCTCAGCCTGGGCCGCTTCGACCTGAACCAGCGGGACCAGCACCGCGAGCGCCCCGAGCCAGTCGAGGTCGAACGTCCACAGAAGCCATCACAGGTCGGACGCTCCCTGTCCGACTCCGTCGCCAGTGACGGACGAATTCACGTCAAAGCCTGAGGAGAAGAACCATGCCCACCAGCGTCAGCGGCGTCGGAGTCCCAGCGGGAGGCACACTCACCACGGCCTCCACGACCGGGTCGAGCGCCCTCGGCAAAGACGAGTTCCTCAAGCTCCTGTTGGCCCAGCTCGCCAACCAAGACCCGACCGCGCCCACCGACAACCAGCAGTTCATCGCCCAGCTGGCTCAGTTCTCGTCGCTCGAGCAGGAGCAGGCGACCAACTCGCGGCTCGACTCCCTGCTGTTGGCCCAGGCCTCCGCCAACCAGACCTCGGCCACCTCGTTCATCGGGAAGTCGGTGCTCTTCAAGTCGACCGACGTGGCACTCACCGACACGGGCGCGACGGTGCTCGGCCAACTCGCGAAGGACGCCGCCACGCTCACCGTCACCATCACCGACTCCAACGGGAAGGCGGTGCGCACCATCAAGAAGGACGCTGTCTCCGCGGGCGACCTCGCCATCGCCTGGGACGGCCTGTCTGACTCGGGAGCCAAGCTGGCCAACGGCACCTACAGCGTCAAGTTGGAAGCCAAGGATTCGAGCGGGACGAGCATCACGGTCGACACCCAGGGTCGCGCCAAGGTCACCGGCGTCAAGTTCGCCCAGGGAATTCCCCAGCTCATCGTCAACGGCCTCCCCATCAGCATGAACGACGTCATGGAGATCAGCGACTCGTCGGGCGGGTGACGATCGCTTCCAACCACAACCGCAAGACCTCAACCAGGAGCACGCCATGTCACTTCTCACCTCTCTGAGCACAGCAACCTCGGGCCTCCAGGCAAACAGCCTCGAGCTCACCGTCATCGGCGACAACATCGCCAACGCCAACACCATCGGCTTCAAGCAGGGACGCGCCGCTTTCGAAGACGCCCTGGCTCAGCAGCTCATCGGGCTCGCAGGAGGTGGTCAGCTCGGGCTCGGCACCCGGCTGCAGGCGATTCAGCGCCTCATCACCCAGGGCGCGATGTCGCAGACCAGCAACGCCACCGATCTCGCCATTCAGGGCTCGGGGTACTTCCTCCTCAAGGGAAACCACAGCGGGCTCCAGGGCTCGTTCTACACCCGAGACGGCCAATTCACGGTGAACAAGGACGGCTACCTCGTCAACCTCGAGGGCCTGCGAGTTCAGGGCTATCAGGCCACCAACAACGTCGTCCAGGGAACGCTCGGTGATCTCCAGGTGGGAACGGCCAGCGCCTCGGCCAAGGCCACGGCGACCGTCAGCATCAAGGGGAACCTCGCCGCCGACACCGCTGTCTCCGCGGTGGCGTTCAACCCCGCCGACCCCATCAACACCTCGAGCGCGAAGCCGACCACCGTCGAGGTCTACGACTCCCTCGGGCAAGCGCACAGCGTGGCGGTGTACTACCAGAAGACCGCTGCCGGCTCGTGGGACTTCCACGCCATCACCGACGGCGGAGGGATCACCGGGTCCACCGCCGGCACCCCGGTCGAGATCGCTACTGGCACTCTGACCTTCGACGCCCAGGGCAATCTCGTCACATCGACCCAGACGAACAACTTCAACCCGGTAGGCGCCATCAACCCCCAGGCCTTGACCTTCAACTTCGGCGACCCCACCGGCACCGGCGGCACCGGAAGCCTGGGCATCACCCAGCTCGGCGGCAGCCAGTCAGCCACCACCTTCACCGGCCAAGACGGCAGCGGGTACGGGTCGCTCTCGTCGGTGCAGATCAACGACAAGGGCGAGGTGCTGGGCGCGTTCAGCAACGGGAGCACGCGCATACTGGGCCAGGTCGCGGTGGCCAACTTCGAGGCCCCCGACAAGCTCGAGCGCCTGGGTGGGAACCTGGCCATCGAGTCGACGGGATCCGGTCAACCCACCGTGGGTGAGCCAGCCACCGGCGGACGCGGCTCCATCGTCACCGGCGCGCTCGAGCAGAGCAACGTCGACCTCGCCAACGAGTTCGTCAGAATGATCGCTGCTCAGCGTGGCTTCCAGGCCAACTCGAAGACGATTCAGACCGCCGACGGCCTGTTGTCCGAGCTCATGCAGCTCAAGCGATAAAGCACGCCTCTTGAGGTGAGGTGGGCCACTTCGCGCCTCTGGCGCCATGAGACCCACCTCGCCTTCCGGTTCTCAGCCACGGTTGAAGGGATTCACACCCCGTGTCGAAGAGCCGGTGGAGGGGAGCCTCATGATCATCCTCACTCGACTCGACGGCCACCCCATCGCGCTCAACGAGGACCTGTTGGTCTTCGCCGAGAAGACACCGGACACCGTCATCACCATGACGTCCGGCCACCGGCTCATGGTGAAGGAGACGCTCGACGAGGTGGTGACGAAGGTGGCGGAGTTCCGCCAGCGGGCAGGCCCCCTCGAGGTAGCTGGAGCGATACACCATGGATAAGACGACCATTCCGGGCCTCGTGCTCGGCATCGGCATCATTCTGGTCGGCTTCGCGATGGAAGGTGGCCACCTGGGCTCTCTGGTCTCGGTCTCCGCCGCCATGATCGTCATGGGAGGCGCGTTGGGCTCGGTGCTCGTCGCGACTCCGATGGGCGACGTGGTGGCCGGCCTCAAGGCCATCAAGGAGACCATCTCGGAGCGCAAGGGCGACATTCCCCAGCTCATGGCTCAGCTCGTTGATCTCGCCACGGTGGCTCGCCGCGACGGCGTGCTGGCGCTCGAGGGCAAGCTCCAAGAAGTGAAGGACCCCTTCCTCAAGCGCTCCCTGGGCTTCCTGGTCGACGGGGTCGAGGCCTCCGTCGCCCGCACTGCCCTGGAGACCGAGATCGACATGGAGGCCGAAGAGCTGGTGGTGGCCTCCAAAATGTACGAGGCCTTCGGCGGCTTCGCCCCCACCATCGGCGTGCTCGGCGCGGTGCTTGGGCTCATTCACGTGATGGAGAACTTGAACGACCCCAGCAAGCTGGGCCCGGGCATCGCGACCGCCTTCTCGGCCACGGTGTACGGCGTCGGCTCGGCCAACCTCATCGCGCTCCCCTTGGCCAACAAGCTCAAGCGGAAGGCGGCGATAGAACGAGAGCGGAAGATCCTCATCGCCGAGGGCATCCTGTCCATTCAAGAAGGCCTCAACCCGCGCATCCTCGAAGAGAAGCTCAAGGCCTTCGCCGGCTCCCACGGCAAGCACGCCAAGTCCTCCGCCGAGAAGAAGTGACCCATGGCGAGGAAGGCCAAGCACGAAGAGCACGAGAACGCCGAACGCTGGGTGCTCAGCTACGCCGACATGGTGACGCTCCTCTTCGCCCTCTTCGTCGTGCTCTACGCCTCGAGCCAGGTCGACACCAACAAGCTCGCCGCGGCCAGCGAGTCGATGCGTTGGGCGCTCAACTTCGCTGGCGAGGGCGGCATCACCAAGCTGTCCATCTTCAAGGGTCCACCCACCGAGGGAGGCTGCGTCGCCAGCCTCGGCGGAAAGCCCATGACCTCGGCGGTGCAGCGGCAGATGGTCGAGAACCTCCGCCGTCGCATCGAAAAGCAGCTCAAGTCCTTCTTGCTCAAGCAAGAGAAGTCACCCTCGATCACCCTCGAGCTCGAGGGCGCGAGGCTCCACATTCGCCTCGCCGCGCAGCGGTTCTTCGACCCCGCCAACGCCTCCTTGCGCCCCGACTCGCTCGCCGTTCTCGACGCCATCGCCAGCGAGGTTGCCAGCTCGGGGTTTCAAATTCGGGTCGAGGGCCACACCGACGACGAGCCAATTCGAAACACCAAATACCGCAACAACTGGGATCTCTCGGCGGCGCGCGCGGTGACCGTGGTGTCGTACCTCGAGGCGGCCCACGACATCGACCCCAAGCGCCTGTCCGCTGGCGGCCTGGGGTCGACTCAGCCGGTGGTGTCCAATGACACCCCCAACCACCGAGAGCTCAACCGCCGCATCGAGCTGGTGCTCGAGCTTCCGCCGCTCGATCCGCGCGGTTATGCCCCGTCATCACCCTGACGCTGGTGGGCACATGCGTTGCTCAACCAGCGTCATATGAGCGACGCGAAGGACCCCAAGAAAGTCGAGGCCAAAGCCGAGGAGGCGCCGAAGGCGGGCGGCGGTGGCAACAAGCTCCTGACCATCCTCGTGGGGGTCAACAGCCTCTTGCTCGTCGGGGTGATGGCCTTCCTCGTCCTGCAGATGCGCCAGCAGAGTCAAGCCATGGGGGCCTCGGGCGAGCACGCGAAGGTCGAGAAGAAGGTCGAGAAAGAGGAGCCGGAGGTCGAAAAGAAGAGCGAGGAGAAGCACGGCGAGGGCGGTGAAGAGGGCAAGAAGGAAGAGGGTCACGGCGCCAGCGAGGCAGGAGTGGCCGGCAAGCTCGGCCCCCTGGTGAAGGTCGCCGACTTCGTCATTCACCTGAGGAACCCCGACGCCGACCGCTACGCCCGCATGTCCTTCGACGTCGAGGTCTTCAGCGAGGCCGACAAGGACCGGCTGTTGGCCCAGCAGCCCAAGGTGCGCGACGCCTTCATCACCTACCTGTCTGATCGCACCCTCGAAGACCTCAGGGGCAGCGAGGGGCTGGCCCGCACCAAGGAGACGCTGCAGAACACCTTGCGGCAGGTGGTCCCCGACACGCGCATTCGCGCGCTCTACATCTCGGAATTCGTCATTCAGTGAGGGCTTTGTATGGCTGGTGCGATGCTCAACCCGGAGGAAATCAACGCCCTGATGGCGGCCATCCAAGATGGTCGCGTCGCCACCGAGGTGCCGAAGAACCGGGGCACGGCGGTTCCGTACGATCTCACCAGTCAAGACCGCGTCATTCGCGGTCAGATGCCGACCCTCGACGCCATCAATGAGCAGATCGCCCAGTCCTTCGCCATCGGCCTGGCCGGCCGGACTCGGCTCTCCATCAAGGTGGCGTCGGGCCCGGCGTCGCTGCTCAAGTTCGGCGACTTCAATTCCATGCTGGCCCCGCCAGCGACGGTCTGCGTGATGTCGCTGGGAAAGGCGGGGAGCCAGGCGCTCCTGGTGCTCGAGCCTGGGCTGGCTGACGCGATGATCGCCGCGGCCTTGGGCGACAAGCGGGGCCGCGCCGATGAACCCCCTCCCCCCGATGCCCGTCGAGAGTTCACCAACGTCGAGCGCAATGTGCTGCGCCGGCTCATGTCTCTGTTCACCGAAGGCATGACCACCGCCTGGGCTCCGGTGCTGCCCTTCAAGCCCGAGATCGCTCGCTTCGAAACCGACCCCCGCCTGGCCATCATCGCCCCGGTGACCGAGGCTGCCGTGCTGTGCGCCTTCGAACTCGACGGGGCGCTCAAGGGCCTCATCCAGCTCGCCATGCCCTACACCGCCATCGAGCCCGCGAAGAAGGCGCTGATGTCGCCACCCAAGCTCAGCACCCACTCTGACTCGCGCTTCGCGCTCCAGCTCGCCGAGGAGATCGCCCAGGTCAACGTCGAGCTGCGGGTGCTGCTGGGCAAGACCCGGCTCAGCCTGCGAAAGATGCTCGAGCTCGAGGAGGGCGATGTGCTCACCCTGGGCACCAGTGAGGGCGTCTCCCTCCCCGTCTTCGTTCAGGGCCGGGCCAAGTTCACCGGCCAACCCAAAGTTTCCTGCGGCAGCATGGCCATCGAGCTCGACCGGGGTCCCCTGGAGGACATTCGCCGGCCCTTCGAGCAAGAGGCCGTGAACCCGCTCAACAAGACCGCCGCATGATGGAGCAACCCATGAGCAGCGAAGCACCCGAAGGCGAAGTCTCGACCCGCCGACTCGATCTCCTCCTCGATGTGCCCCTCGACGTCACCGTCGAGCTCGGGCGCAACCGAATGACGATTCAAGATCTCCTCGCCCTCTCGCCCGGAGCCGTGCTCGAACTCGATAAAATCGCCGGCGAGCCGCTCGACATCGTGGTCAACGATCGGCTCATCGCCAGAGGCGAGGCGGTGGTCATCAACGACAAGTTCGGCATTCGCATCACCGACATCATCTCGAAGGCCGAACGCATCGCCCGGCTGCGCTAGCCGCCGACGGAGGGACTCCCTATGTTCACGACGCTCCTCGTCACTGGCCTCTTGGGCCTGGTGGACGCCACCTCACTGCCGACACCGCCGGCGGTCGTCCCGGAAGGCTCTGCCGCCAAGGCCGGGCGGCCTGCCCCTCCGTCGGCCGCCGACTCCATCGTCGCCGCCGCCTTCGCCAAGGGTATCGACACGGTGGGCGAAACCGAGAAGGCCGCGCCGACCCCGGCCATGGGCTGGTCGAGCCTCGTGGCTCCCGCCCTGGCGATCATCGGCCTCGCCGGGCTGGCCTTGGGCCTCACCCGACGGCGTCGGGCGGTGCACGGGTCCATTCGCGTACTCGAGGCCGCCACGCTCGGCCCACGTCGTTCGCTGGTCATCGCCGACGTCCTGGGCGATCGCCTGGTGCTGGGGGTCAGCGAGGCAGGCATCGCGGTGCTGTCGAGCCGCCCGGCCCCCTCCGCCGAGACCGCTGCCGACCCGCTCATCGCGCCCACCGTCGAGCCCGTCTACCCGCGCGCGCCCCGCGTCGCCCCGATGGGCTTCTTCGCCCGGCTGTTCGGCAAGACCCCGGCGGTGCCATTCGAGGAGGTACTGGGGGAGTCCATCGAGGACCAGGAGCTGAGGGCGAAGCTGGCCCAGGGAATGCGAGGCATCGTGCCGTGAGTCCCCTCTGGGCAGCGGCGGTTGACGGCCCCCTGTCGATCTCGGTCGGCGGTGGCTCGTCAGCGGTGAAGCTCTTCCTCCTGCTCACCGCCCTCTCCTTCGCCACCGCGGCGCTCATCGCCATCACCAGCTTCACCCGCATCGTCATCGTCCTGTCGTTTCTCCGCCAGGCGTTGGGAACACCCCAGCTCCCTCCCAACCAGGTGGTGATCGCCCTCTCGCTGGCGCTGACCGCCTTCGTCATGGCGCCGACGTTCTCTCGGGTCAGCGCCGACGCGGTGAGCCCCTACCTCGACGATCGCATCACGGGCGAGGAGGCCTTCGAGCGTGGGAGCGCCCCGGTGCTCCAGTTTCTCTTGAAGCAGACCCGCCCTGACGATCTGCGGCTGTTCTACGAGATCTCCGCCCGGCCCCGGCCGACCCGAGCCGACGAGGTACCCCTCACCATCGCGGTGCCCGCCTTCATGGTGTCCGAGCTCACCACGGCCTTCCGCATGGGCCTGTTCATCTTCATTCCCCTGCTCATCATCGACCTCATGGTGTCGGCGGTGCTGATGGCGCTGGGCATGATGATGGTGCCCCCGACGCTCGTCTCGCTGCCGCTCAAGATCGGCGTGTTCCTCCTCGCTGACGGCTGGCACCTCCTGGTGCAGTCGCTGGTCCGGAGCTTCGCATGAGCGACGCGGTCGGCGGCCTGTTCCGGGAGGCCATGATGCTCTTGCTCGTCGTCGGCGGGCCGCTCATGGCCGTGCTCCTGGTGGTGGGGCTGGTGACCGGCGTGCTCCAGTCGGCCACTCAGATTCAGGAGCCAGCGGTCGGCGTGGTGCCCCGCCTCGCCGCGGTGCTGGCGGTGAGCCTCTTCCTCGGCCCGTGGATGGTCGAGCGGCTCTCTCGCTTCGTGTCGCTCGCGCTCACCCGCTTGAGCGAGCGGGGCTTCTAGGCGCCGCCGTGGCCCTCGCCCTGCCACTGGTGTTGGGGTTCCTCCTGGTGCTCTTGCGCACCGGCGCCCTGGTGGTGGCCGCGCCCATCCTCAGCTCCAAGTCCATTCCCGCGCGGGTGAAGTTGGCCATGTCCCTCGTCTTCTCGGTGGCCATCTTCGCCGCCGCGGGTGCCCCTCGGGTGCCGCTCCCAGGGAGCTTCGGAGCCCTCGCCGCCCTCGCTCTCTCGGAGACCGCGCTGGGGCTGGTGGCCGGGCTCTCGTCGCGGCTCTTGCTCGAGGCGGCCCAGGCTGGCGCCCAAGCGGCCTCCATGTCGATGGGCTTCGGCTTCGGTCAGGTGCTGAACCCCAACAGCAACGCCGAGTCGACCTCCGTTGGCGAGCTGTACTCGACGCTGGCCCTGGGCGTGGCGCTCGCGCTGGGGTTGCACCGCGAGGCGGTGGCCTGGCTCGCCCTCTCGGTGCGGCAGGCGCCTCCTGGAGCCACCGTCGACGTGCAGTCACTGGCCAGCGCACTGGTGGGCCAGATCATCTTCGGTCTCACCCTGGCGGTGCGGGTGGGCTACCCGCTCTTCGCCGCGGCGCTCCTGGGCTACGCGCTGTTGGGGCTGTTGGGCAAGGCAGCCCCCCAGCTCTCGCTGTCGAACCTGGGCTTCGGCGTGACCATCGTCGCGGGGGGCGGCGCCCTGTACCTGATGGCCCCCGAGGGCGCGCGAATCTGCGCCCAGGCCGCCGTCCGGGTCTTCTCGAGAGGCTAGGGCCATGGCCGCCGAGGACGACCGAGAGAACCGCACCGAAGCCCCCTCCGATCGACGGCTTGAAGAGGCCTTCAATCAGGGCGACATCGTCTTGTCTCGCGACGTCGTCTCGACCGGGGCCTTCGCCCTGGGCCTCATCGCTCTCTTCTCATTGAGCAACGGCCTCGAAGCCCGGCTGGTGCGGTTGGTGTCGCAGACGCTGGTGCTCGCGCCGACCGCGCCCTACGCCTCCCTCCCTTCACTCCTGTTGCCGCTGGGCGGCCCCGTGCTGGCCATTCTCGGCGCCATCGCGGTGGGTGGGCTGGCGCTGACCTTCGCGCAGACCCGCGCCCACGTGTGGTCCGAGAAGCCGTCTCCTGATCTGACGCGGGTCTTCAGCACTGAACGACTCACGCGCCTCGTGTCGAAGGAGCTCGTCGTCGACCTGCTGGTGGCCGTCGTCAAGGTCGTGGCGATTGGCCTGGGCACCTGGGGCGTGCTTCGCGGCGAGTTTCTGACGCTGGGTCGCCTGGGACACTCGGCGCCCGGAGAGCAGCTGTCGGCCTTGTTCGGCGGGGTGTCGAAAATCGCCGTCCGAGCCATCGTTCTGCTCATCGCCTTCGCTGGTGCGGACTTTGCTCTCTCGTGGTGGCGATACCGGCAACGCCACATGATGACCAAAGACGAGCTCAAGCGGGAAATGAAGGACGAAGAGGGCGACCCGCTGGTGAAGGGCGCGCGCAAGCGCCGTCACCGCGAGTTGGTTCGAAAGAGCGCCATCGCCGAGAGTCGGAGAGCCGACGCGCTCATCGTCAACCCGACGCACATCGCCATCGCCATTCGCTACCGCAAGGATGAGAGCGCGGCGCCGAGGGTGCTGGCCAAGGGCAAGGGCGTGCTGGCCGAGGCGATGAGGGACAGCGCCCGATCGGCCGGAGTGCCCATCGTGCAAGACATTCCCTTGGCCCGGCTCCTGTTCAAGAAGGTGAAGATGGGCGGTCAGGTGCCCGCTGACACGTACAAGGCGGTCGCGGCGATCCTCGCCCTGGTCTACCGCCTCACCCGGCCCGCCGCGCAGCCTGAGGCCAGGCTGTGAGCGCCACCCCCACCAGCGCCGGTGCCAAGGTGCCAGCCGAGGGGCTGCTGGCGCTGGCGGTGCTCGGCGTCATCGGCATCCTCATCATTCCCGTGCCCGCGCCGGTGCTCGACGCGCTGCTGGCCCTGTCGGTGGCGCTGGCGGTGCTGATGCTCTTGGTGTCCCTCGGCCTCACCCGGCCGATGGACTTCTCGGTCTTCCCCTCGCTGCTGCTCATCACCACGCTCTTTCGTCTGTCGCTCAACGTGGCGACCACTCGGCTCATCCTCCTCGATGGAGGCAAGGGCTCGGCAGCGGCGGGCCACGTCATCGAGACCTTCGGGCGCTTCGCGGTGGGCGGCAGCTTGATCGTCGGCGCGGTCGTCTTCCTCATCCTCCTGCTGGTGAACTTCACCGTCATCACCAAGGGCTCGGGGCGGGTGTCCGAAGTGGCGGCGCGCTTCACCCTCGATGCGTTGCCCGGCAAGCAGATGGCCATCGACGCCGATCTCGCCGCCGGCACCATCGACGAGAAGGACGCCCGCGCCCGTCGCTCGGCGCTGGCCCGCGAAACCGAGTTCTACGGCGCGATGGACGGCGCCTCGAAGTTCGTGCGCGGCGACGCCATGGCCGGGCTGTTCATCACCGCCATCAACATCGTCGGAGGGCTGGTGGCTGGCGTCTTGAGGGATCACCTGGGCCTGGGCCAAGCGGTCGAGACCTACACCCTGCTCACGGTGGGCGATGGCCTGGTCTCGCAGCTCCCCGCCCTGCTGGTCTCGACGGCCGCGGGCGTGCTGGTGACCCGCGCCGAGGGCGCCGACCTCGGTACCCAAATGTCGGGCCAGATTCTCGGGAGCCCCCGGGCCCTCACCTACTCGGCCTACGTGCTCGCGGTCATGGCCTTCATTCCCGGGTTGCCAGCCATCGCCTTCGGGCCGCTGGCCTTGGGGGCCTGGCTCATCGCGCGCCACGCCAAGAAGACCCAGGCCGCGGCCACCGTCGCGGGGAAGAAGCCGGTCGACGAGAAGACCAAAGGTGAGCAGCGCATCACTGACCTGTTGACCATCGACGCCCTCGAGCTCGAGGTGGGCTACGCGCTCTTGCCGGTCATCGATCTCGAGAAGGGCGGTGAGCTGCCCGGCCGCGTCACCGCGCTCCGGCGGCAGCTCGCCACCGACCTCGGCATCGTGCTGCCCTCGGTGCACCTGCGCGACAACCTGCGCCTCGAGCCCAGTGACTACCGGGTCAAGCTCAGGGGCATGGAGATCGGCCGAGGCACGGCCTACCTCGGCAAACTGATGTGCCTCGAGCCCGCGGGTGGCACCCCGACGATTCAGGGTCTGCCGGGAAAGGACCCAGCCTTCGGGTTGCCCGCGGTGTGGGTGGCGTCGGAGCAGCGCCAGCACGCGGAGACCAAGGGCTACACCCTGGTCGACGCGCCGTCGGTGGTCACCACCCACCTGTCGGAGCTCATCCGCAGAAACGCCCACGAGCTGGTGGGCCGCCAAGAAGTGCAGGAGCTGCTCGGTGCCTGCGCCAAGGAGGCCCCCAAGCTGGTGGAGGACACCATTCCCACCGCCATCACCCTGGGCGAGCTGGTGCGCGTGCTCCGCGGGCTGCTCCGCGAGGGCGTCTCGGTGCGCGACCTGCGAACGATCCTCGAGGCGGTCGCCGACGCCGCGCCGCGGAGCAAGGACACCCACTTCCTGGTCGAGCAAGTGCGCCGGCGCATGTCGCGGCAGATCACCGGCCGGGTGGCCGACAACGGGGTCGTCTATGCGTTGACGCTCGATCGCCCGGCCGAAGACACGCTGCGCCACTCCCTGGGGCACAACGACGGTGAGCCGGTGCTCGCGCCCGACCTCGAGGTGGCCCGGCGCCTCATCGCGTCGGTCGAGACCAGGGCGGCGGCGTTGGCCGCGGCGGGCCGGTCGGCGGTGATGTTGGCGCCTCCGGATCTCCGGCGGCCCGTGTTCGACTTCTTTTCCCGGTTCGTCCCGGACCTCTTCGTGGTGTCAGCGCGGGAGCTCGCGCCTGGCACGACGATCGAGCCAGCTGGGACCGTGTCGTTGTCGTGAGGTGAGCCATGAGTACGTTTCGCACGTTTCGAGCACCCGACGCCCGCAGCGGCCTGGCCATGGTGAAGGCCGCCCTGGGCTCGGACGCGGTGATCCTCTCGACCCGCGAGGTCTTCAACGGTCTGTTCCGCGCCAAGGAGATCGAGGTCACCGCGGCGCTGCCCGACGCTCCGCAGCAGACGAAGTCGCTCGCCGCCCAGGCCTACGTGCCGTCGGGGAGCCGGGTCGCCACGCCGGTCGTGGGCTCGAGCGACGTGCAGCGAGCCATCAGCCTCGCCACCGACTCCCCCCGGCCCTCGAGCCCGCGCCCCAGCGCCCCCCCGTTGCCCGCGGCGCCCGTCACGAGCCGGGAAGAGCAACTGTCCGACGAGCTCATTCGCCTGCGAGGTGCGATGGACGACATGCGCCGCGAGATGCGGCACGTCACCGGCCAGGTGCGCATCGAGCGCGACTACCGACTGCCTCCGGTGGGGGCCGAGTTGCTGACCCACCTCATCAACCGCGGCGTCGAGGAGGCCCTGGCCGAGGAGTCGGTGCGCCAGGCCGTCGAGGCGTCACCCAACCACTCACCGGCCACGCTGCTCGCCTCGCTCCGAGACGCCCTCGGTGAGCGGGTGGTGTCGGGCCGCCCTCCCTGGTTGCCTGACGCCCGCCGGAGGGTCATCGCGATGGTGGGCCCCACCGGGGTGGGCAAGACCACCACGCTGGCGAAGATCGCCGCCCGGGCGCTGATGGAGTCGAAGCTCAAGGTGGTCCTGGTCACCATCGACACCTACCGCATCGGGGCGAGCGAGCAGGTCATCCGTTACGGAGAGATCATGGCCGTTCCGACCTACGTGGCCCGCGATCGCATCGAGCTGACCCGCGCCATCGAGCGGAGCGCCAACGCCGATCTGGTGCTCATCGACACCGCGGGGCGCAGCGTGAGCGAGGCCGTCGCCCGGCAGGCCGAGATGCTCCGCAGCATCGAGGGCATTCAGCTGTACCTGACGGTGAGCGCCTGCACCGGCCCCAGGGAAATGGCGGCGGCGGCCGAGCGGTACCGTGCCTTGCAGCCCGAGCGCCTGGTGGTGACCAAGGTCGATGAGGCGGTGGGCCCGGGGAGCCTGTTGTCTGCCTCGGTGCGCATCGGGCGGCCCATCGTCGCGGTGACCGACGGGCAGCGGGTGCCAGAAGACATTCACGCGCTGTCCGGCCCCGAGCTGGTCGAGCTGGTCATCGGCTCGTTCCGCCAGATGCGAGCCGATTCCTCGGTAAAGGTGGGAGGTGAGTGACATGGACCAGGCCGGCGGTTTGAGGGACATGCTTCGAGAGCAGCGGCGGTCCAAGGCTCCGCTGCGGATCATCGGCGTCGTCAGCGGCAAGGGCGGCGTGGGCAAGACGAACTTGGCGGCCAACCTCGCGGTGCTGGCGGCCAAGGCGAGCCAACGGGTGTTGATCATCGACGGCGATCTCGGCCTCGCCAACGTCGAGATTCTGTTCGGCATGCGGCCCAAGTACCACCTGGGGCACGTGCTCGACTCAGACATCCCCTTGAGCGAGGTGCTCACCGTGGGCCCAGCGGGCGTGCGGGTCTTGCCGGCCGGGAGCGGAGTGCAGCACTTCGCTCGCCTCGATGACGCTCAGCGGCTGAGGCTGGTGACCGCGCTCGATCAACTGGAGGACGACTTCGACGTCATCTTCCTCGACGCCGGGGCGGGCATCGGTGACAACGTGATGTTCTTCGTGGGCGCGGCGCAGGAGGCGCTGCTGGTGGTGAGCCCCGAGCCGACGTCGCTCACCGACGCCTACGCCACCATCAAGGTGCTCTGCCAGGACGCGGGGGTGAAGTTCTTCGACGTGGTGGTGAACCAGGCCGGCAACGAAGCCATCGCCCACGACATCTTCGAGAAGCTGTCGGCGGTGGCCAGCCGCTTCCTCGACGCGCGAATCAGGTGGCTCGGGTGGCTGCCCCGCGACGAGAACGTTCACCGAGCGGTGATGTCACAGCGCGCCGTGGTGGAGCTGTTCCCCTCGTCGCCCGCCAGCCGGGCACTGCAGATCATCGCCGACACGCTCTTGTCCGAGCCGCCCCCTCCGCACCTCGATGGGGGCCTCAAGTTTCTGTGGAACCGTCTGCTTCGGGAGACCCGAGCAGCCTAGCCGGAGTCAGGTATGCATCTCGCCGCCCTCTCCTACACGTCGACCGGCCACGAGCCGAGGTTGTCCGACGACGAGGTCGTGAGGACCTGGGCTCACCTCATCGATCGCGTGGCGCGGCGCATCAGCGCCCGCACCGCCAACACCGTGGCCCCAGGGGATCTCTGGTCGGTCGGGGCGTTGGGCCTGCTCGACGCGTACCGCCGCTTCGACCCATCGAGAGCGGTGAAGTTCGAAAGCTTCGCCGAGCACCGCATTCGCGGGGCGATGATCGACGAGCTGCGCGAGATGGATCACCTCCCCCGTCGCCTGCGGGCAGAGACCGATCGAGTTCGCAAGGCCCGGCAGGCGCTGGGCAACCGCCTGGGCCGCGAGCCGACCACCGAAGAGCTCTCGGCCCAGCTCGGGCTGCCGTGGGAGGACATCGAGGCCCTCGATCAGCTCGCCCAGCCGGCGATGGCCCTGCAGGCCGAGCTCCCACTGGCGAGCGCCGATCAGCCCATCGACGAGCAGGTTGATCACGCGTCACGGGTGGCGATGGTCACCCGCGCCATCGCGCAGCTCCCTCAGCGGCTGCAGCTCGTGCTGTCGCTGCACTACGTCGAAGGGCTGACCTACAAGGAGATCGCCCAGGCCCTCGAGGTGAGCGAAGCGCGGGTCTGCCAGCTCCACGGGGAGGCCGTGCGCAAGGCACAGACGATCCTCTCCGAGCTGGGCATCGATAAGGAGTGACACGTAGGTGCACCTACGAGGGCGGCGACCTCAGCTTGTCCCAGACGAAGACGAGGAGCTGGGTGGGCTCGAAGGGCTTGGCGAGGAGATCCTCGCGGCGCACCTGGCCGAGCTCCTCCTGCTCGGAGTAGCCGGTGGTGAAGGCCACCTTGAGCTCGGGCCTCGAGCCCTTCAGCCGTCGGGCGAGCGCCAGGCCTCCGAGCCTGGGCATCACGAGATCGGTCAGCACCAGCTCGGGCCCGGGGGACTCGAGCGCCAGAGGGAGCGCCTCCTCTCCATTCGCGGCCTCGAGCACCTGGTAGCCATGACCGCGGAGCACCCGCGCCGCCGTCGTGCGCACCGGCCCGTCGTCCTCCACCAGCAAGATGACTTCTCCCTGGCCGCTCTCGGCCTCCGGAGGCCGGACGGTGGCGGGCTCGAGGCCCTCTTCCGCGCGTGGGAGCACGACGTGGAACCGCGTGCCGCCTCGCTCGGCGTTCTCGAAGAACAGGCACCCGCCGTGCTGCCGGACGATGGCGTACGACGTGGCCAGGCCGAGCCCGGTGCCCTTCCCCAGCGCCTTGGTGGTGAAGAAGGGCTCGAACAGGTGATCCTTCAGGTGCTCCGCGATGCCGGTGCCCGTGTCACGCACGGTGAGATCGACGTAGTCACCCGGAGGCAACTCGGGCTCCTCGAGCCGGCAGTCGACGAGCTCAAGGGTGAGCCGCCCCCCTGAAGGCATGGCGTCGCGCGCGTTGACGGCGAGGTTCACGATGACCTGCTCCAGCTGCCCGGGATCGGCCCTGACGAGCGCTGGGTGGCCGCGCCCGGGCCCGACGAGCTCGATGCTTTCTCCAATGAGGCGCCGGAGCATCTTGGCCAAGCCTTCCACGAGGTGGTTGAGATCGAGCACTCGGGGCTGATCCACCCGTTGCTGGCGAGCGAAGGCCAAGAGCTGGCGGGTGAGGGCCGTGGCCCGAGTCGAGGCCTGGGCGATCTCATCGAGCTCGTCGTTGAGCGGGTGCCCGACGGCGAGCCCAGCCTTCGCGCTCGACACCGCTCCGACGATCACCGTCAGGAGGTTGTTGAAGTCGTGCGCCACCCCACCGGCCAACCGACCAAGGCCATCGAGCCGCTGGACCTCGGCGAGCTTCTGTTCGAGCGTTCGGCGCTCGCTGATGTCGCGAGAGGTCACCACCAGCTCCACCGGCCCCTCGCCCAACGGGAGCCGGTTGAGCACGCTCTCGAGCGTCCGGAAGCTCCCGTCTCGGTGCCTGCAGCGAGCCACGACGCGGTGCACGCGCTCCGGCGCCTCGAAGGCCTCGGCGAAGGCGGCCTGAGTCGCCGAGAGGTCGTCGGGGTGAAGGAGCTGCTCGTCGCGCATGCCGACATACCGCGCCGGCTCGTACCCCAGCACCCGTTGGACCGACGGGCTCGCGTAGCGAAAGACGCCTCCCGAGTCGACGGTGGCGATGACGTCGCTCACGTTCTCGATGAGCCGCCGGGAGCGGTTCTCCTGCGCTCGCAAGGCCCCCTCGGCTTTGCGGGCGCCGGCGATGCCCTCATCGGCCTGGGCCCGGGCGACGCTCAGGAGCGAGGCCACCAACACCGCTCCCAGGACGGCCTCCAGCACGAGGTCTCCTGCCACGAGCACGACGAGCCCTTCGACGCTCCACCACCCGAGCACCACCCCAACGGCGTGGAGCATCGCGCCGAGCTGCCACAGGCCGTACGCCATCAGGCCGGCCCAGAGCCGCCGATGCACCAGGGCTTCCCTCTTCATCGCGGCCGCGAGAAGACAGGCACCGCCACCTACGAGACACATCGCGCCCCTCACCCCCAGGAGCAGCCCCACGAGGGAGGGAGCGTGGACGAAGGCGAAGCCGAGGGCGATCGAGACGAGCGACGCCGCCTGCGCCAGCCACGCTCGACCCCACCACCGAAAGGCTTCGATGTGGGAGCCACGATGGAGCGCGCACACCAAGGCGCCGAGCAGGAGCGTCACGGCAGCCTGCGTCGCCAAGGAGCTGACGACGACGATGGTCTGGCCCTGAGTCATTCGCCCCCTTGCGGCGACACCGGCTCCCTCGTAGCCCGACATCGCCCGAGGGGCAAATGACGCGACAGGGCCTCGCGGCATCCTCATCGCCGATGCACCCACACACGCGTCCGCGCGAGCACCTCAGGAGGTCGACTCCCACCTCGGGAGTGTCAGTTCGCCTTCCGGTTGAAGCGCAGCGAGGCCACCTCGTCGAGCTGCTTGGCCTCCACCCGGTTCTCTTCCCGAATGCTCTCTTGGCGGCGGGCGTCGGCCACCCGGCGAACCACCTCGGCGCGCTGGTGGGCCGACGTGTAGGTGGCTCTGACTTGACTGGCCGTCCGCCGGGCCTGCTCCAACTCCTTCTCGGCGCTCTTCTCGTCTGCCAACGCCCGGTGGTGGGCCAGCTCACTGGTCTCCCAGTCCGACACGTCGCGCCTGGCACGGTCGTCTTGCATCTGGCGCGCATGGGCTTCGTCTCGCCGCTCCACCGCCAACCGCACCGCCGACTCGGCCTTGGCCACGGACTGAGCGGCCTTCTCTTCTTCGCGCTCTCGCAGGCGAACCACGGTGTCCAGTCGCGTCCGAACCATGACGCCTGCTCGCTGCACGTGGCAGGCCCGCGCAACCCTTTGAACCGCCGGTGCACAGCCGGGTCAACCTCCGCCGACGGGGTTGTCAGCACACTGACGGCTGGTGGAGCGACCGGCCGCTTCTGCCCGGCAGCGTCCGCCTATCTGGTGCCGCGCTCGGCGACTCCGGCCGTGTGCCGTTGGCATGGCCAGTGCTCAACGAAGACTCGAAGGAGCGCGAAAATGTCCGACGGCATCTACGTCAGCATGAATGGAGCGGCGGCGCGCATGGCGCAACTGGACTCCGTCGCGGACAACCTGGCCAACGTCGAGACGCCAGGCTTCAAGGCAGAGCGGCCGTCCTTCGAGGCGTTCCTCGCCAAGGCCGACGCGCGAGCCAGCGCCAGCAAGGTCTACACTGCCGCGGTCGCCACCCGCGTCGATCTCTCACCTGGCGCCATCGTGGTGACCAACGACCCGATGGACGTAGTGCCCACCGGGCGCTCGTTCCTCGGGGTCGTCACCGAGCAGGGCGTGGCCCTGACGCGCAACGGCCACCTCACCGTCGATGCCAACGGCACCCTGACGGCCACCGGTCGCGCGGTCGTCGACAAGGAAGGGCACGCCATCGTCACGCCGCCCAACGCCACGGTTCGAGTGGAGAGCTCGGGAGCGGTCTTCGCCAACGAGCTCAAGGTGGCCGACATCGGTCTCTGGGAGCCCCAGGGCGCGGTCGATCGAATCGGGCCGTCGCTGCTCGCGCCGCAAGACCCCTCGACCGTCGTGCCTTCGACCGATCAGCTCCACATCGGGCAGATCGAGCACGGCAACGCGACGGCGCTGGAGGCCGCGGTGCAGCTCGTCGCCGCGCAGCGGCACTTCGAGACCTCGATGCAGGCGCTGCAGACCTACAAGAAACTCGACGACCGGGCCATCGAGGTCGGCCGCGTCCGCTGAAGGGGAACCGATGATCCGCTCGCTCTACACCGCCGCCACTGGAATGGATGCCCAGCAGACCCGCATGGACACCATCGCCAACAACCTCGCCAACGCGTCCACCACCGGCTTCAAGAAGGTGAACGCCAGCTTCGAGGATCTGCTCTCCGAGACGATTCGCAGCCCCCGCGACGCCGCGCCGCAAGGTGGCAGCCCCTCACTCCCGCTCCAGGTCGGCCTCGGCACGCGGGTGGCCAGCACCATCCGCTCGTTCTCACAAGGCGACATGGTGCAGACCCAGAACCCGACGAACGTGGCCATCGCCGGCAACGGCTTCTTCCGCATTCAGCGGCCCAACGGTGACTACGCCTACACCCGAGCGGGCGACTTCACCACCGACAGCGACGGGCGGTTGGTCACCGGCTCCGGGCTCCTGGTCGACCCGCAGATCACCATCCCCAAGGACGCCAGCGACCTCGTCATCTCCGCCGACGGCATCGTGACAGCCAAGCAGTCAGGGCAGACGCAGGCCACCGAGCTGGGCCGCCTCGAGCTGGCCAACTTCGTCAACCCCGCGGGCCTCGAGGCCATCGGAGGGAACCTCCTCATCGAGACCGCCGCGAGCGGCCAGGCCACCATCAGCCGGCCAGGTGAGCAGGAGGCCGGCACCTTGCAGCAAGGGTGGATCGAATCCTCCAACGTGAAGGCCGTCGAAGAGATGGTCGCGATGATCTCCACCCAGCGGGCCTACGAGCTCAACTCCAAGGTCATCTCGTCGGCCGATCAGATGCTGCAGCGGCTGACCAACGTGAGGTGAGCGATGCTTGGCCTCATCCTCAGCCTCGCGCTCCTTGTCGACCCGAAGCTCCAAGAGTCACTGGAGGCCGCCCTCGCAGTTCCCTCGGCCCAGGTCGAGGTGCTGGCCTGGAGAGCCCCCGGCTGTCAGGGGCGTTACGAGGCGGCTCCAGTGTCGGCCAGCGGCCGGGTGGCGGTGCGAGTGCGAGGCCCCGGCTGCGACGAGTGGGCGTGGGCCACCGTCACAGTCACCCTGCGCGCCGCCGTCGTGAGCCAGGCGGTGAAGACCGGCGACGTGCTCGATGGCGCCTGGGCCACCAAGACCGTCGAGCTCAGGCAGTCCCGGCGCCCGCTCGTCTCCATCGCCCCCGGTGCCACCGCCACCCGCGCCATGCGCCCAGGCGACGTGCTGTGGGCCGAGGCGGTTCGCCAGGGCCCACCGCCGGGCACGCCCATCATCGTCCGGGTGATCTCGGGAGCCATCGCGGTCGAGGAGCGAGGCCTCACCGCCGCCTGCGCGGGCGACACCGTCTGCGCCACCTTGCCGAGCGGCAAGCGAGTCACCGGCCACTTCGACGACGGGGCGCTCGTCGTCTCGGCACCGGGAGGAGGTCGCCTGTGAGAGCCACCGTGACCTTGATCGCCCTGCTGTCGGCCTGCGGGGTGCCGCACATCGACCCGTACGTGCCCAAGCAGCGCAACTACGAGGTGCCGGTGGCCAAGGACGCCACCGCCGAGGACGCCTCGGGGAGTCTGTGGCGCCCCGACGCCAAGAACGCCAGCCTCTTCTCTGATTACCGGGCGTTCCGGGAGCAAGACCTGGTGGTGGTGCGCATCGAAGAGAACGCCGACGCCAAGCGCACCGCCGACACCGACCTCCAGCGCAACACCGATCTCAACGTCGCCCTTCAGGCCTTCCTCCGAACCGTGCAGGTCACCACCCCGCAGGTCGACCTCACCGCTGGCACCAAGAGCGGCCTCAACTTCCAAGGCGACGGCCAGACGGCCCGCACCGAGAAGCTGACCGCCACCGTCCCCGCCATCGTGAAGAAGGTGCTGCCCAACGGCAACCTCTTCATCGAGGGGCATCGCGTCGTCTTGGTCAACAACGAGGAGCAGCACTTCTACATCTCGGGCGTGGTGCGGCCCATCGACATCGCCCAGGACAACTCGGTGCGCAGCTCGTACGTGGCCGACGCGGAGATCGAGTTCACCGGCCGCGGCGTGCTCAGCGACAACCAGAAGCCCGGCCTGTTCGCCCGCTTCTGGAACTGGATCTGGCCGTTCTGACGAAAGCCCATGACCATGCGCCGCCTCGCCCTCAGCCTCTGCTTCCTCTCCACGGCGACCTGGGCCGCCCCCGCGCGCCTCAAGGAGCTCGTCGAGGTGCAGGGTTCGCGAAACAACGCCCTCATCGGCTACGGCCTGGTCGTCGGCCTCACCAACACCGGAGACTCGGAGCAGGTGCTCTTCACCATGCAGTCCGTCTCGTCGGTGCTGGGACGCTTCGGGGTGCGGGTCGACCCCCGCGACATCCGCTCGCGGAACGTCGCCGCGGTGATGGTGACGGCGAAGCTGCCCACCTTCTCTCGGCCCGGCTCGACCCTCGACGTCACGGTCAGCGCCATGGGCAACGCCCGTTCGCTCCAGGGAGGCACGCTGCTCATGACCCCGCTGGGTGGCCCCGACGGCCAGACCTACGCCGTCGCCCAGGGGCCAGTGCAAGTCGGCGGCTTCGATGTCAGCGGCGTCGCGGCGGCGATCAGGAAGAACACCCCCACGGCCGGCAACATCCCCGCGGGGGCCACGGTGGAGCGCGCCGTCACCCCCAGCCTCACCACCGGTACGCTGGTGCTGAGGCTGAAGCGACCAGACTTCACCAACGCGATGCGCATCTCGGCGGCCATCGACAAGGCCCTGGGCACCCCCAGCGCCAAGGCCCTCGACTCGGCGGCGGTGGAGCTCAAGGTCCCCGACGCCAACAAGGACGACCCGGTGACCCTGCTCGCCAAGCTCGAAGCGGTCGAGGTCGAAGCCGACGTCAGAGCCAAGGTCGTCGTCAGCGAGCGCACCGGGACCATCGTCATGGGAGAGAACGTGCGGCTGCGCCCGGCGGCCATCTCTCACGGCGGGTTGCGGGTCGCCATCAACAGCCAGTTCGCCGTCTCTCAGCCATCACCCTTCGGGGCAGGGCAGACCATGGTGGTGCCCAGCCAGCAAGCCACGGCCCAGGAGCAGCAACGTGCCGCCGTGGCGGTGCCCGCGACCTCGACCGTGGACGATCTCGTCAAGGCCCTCAACGGCATCGGCGCCTCGTCTCGCGACCTGGTCGCCATTCTCCAGGCCCTCAAGGCCGCCGGGGCCCTCGAGGCCGAGCTCGAGGTGCTCTGATGAAGGTCGCCACCGCCACCCAAGCCGAGACCGCCCACACCGTCCACGAGACGGCCACCCAGCTCGAGTCCTTCCTGGTGAAGCAGCTCCTCACCAGCTCCGGGGCCTTCAAGGGAGACAGCTCGGTCACCGGCAGCACGCTCACTGGCGAGCTGTTCGCCGACACCCTCGCCCAGGCCGTGGCCAAGGCTGGCGGTCTGGGCCTCGCGCCGCTCCTCGAGCACTCTCTCGCCGCCGCCACCACGCCAGTCGCCACTCCCGCTCACATCACCAGCGGCTTCGGAGAGCGCCGCGACCCCATCACCGGTGAGCGGTCGACGCACACGGGCATCGATCTCGGGGCTCCCGAGGGCACCCCCATTCCCGCCGCGCTCGATGGCGTGGTGCTCTCAGCCGGGCCCCGTGGCGGCTACGGCAACGCAGTGGAGGTGGGACACGCCGACGGGTCCTCCACCCTGTACGCCCATGCCAGCGAGGTCTTCGTCGCCCCGGGCGAACGGGTCGAGGCGGGCCAACCCTTGGGGTTGGTCGGGCAAACGGGCAGAACCACGGGGCCTCATCTGCATTTGGAGGTGAGACGAGGCGGTCGTTTCGTCGACCCGAGGTTGGCACTTAAGACTTACGCCTTGCGTGCCGAAAACCCAGGTGGAGGCGAGCCATGAAGGTCAATGAAACACCCGTCACAGTTCCGGCCGCCACGCCACGGGTCATCGCAGGCTCGGGCCAAGCGGAACAATTGGAGCAGAAACCGGTCGTCGAAGATCGGGTGTCGATCACCAGTCCACAGCAAACCGCGGCGCTCGATGCCGTGCGCTCGACGGTCGCGTCTGGACGGGTCGCGCGGGTCCAGGAAGTCATCAACGCGGTGAAGAGCGGGCAGTACTACCCGTCACCACAGCAGATCGCTCAGCAGCTGGTCTCCGAGGCAGAGGTCGAAGCGCGCCTCCGAGCGATGCTCCTCTGACGGTCGAAAGGCCTAAACCATGAGCCTCGCCGGCGCCCTCGACACGGCCCTCCAGTTGAAGGCCGCGCTCGCCACCGAAGTGACCCGTTCCAAGGAGCTCCGGCGGCTCCTCAAGACCATCGACGCCGAGGCGCTGATGGCGCAGGCGAGCCTGCGAGACGCCTTCAACCACCACTCCGCTTACCTGTCGGGCGAGTTGGCCAAGGCCCTGGGAGCGGTGGCCGCCGGCTGGGGCGCTGCCGATCTCACGCTCGACGATCTCCGTCACCGGGCCCCGTTCGAAGGAGAGCAGCTCGCCAGTGTCTTCGCCGAGATTCGCGCCTTGACCGCGTCGCTCCATGAGCTCGACGCGCTGAACCACCTCTTGGCCGAGCGCTCCCTGGCCTTCGTGAAGGCGTACCTCACGCACCTCGCACCCCGGCCCACCGCCTACTCCCGCCGCGGCGCCGCGCTCCCCCTCGAGGCGGCCACCCACTCGGAGCACGTATGAGCGGACTCCTCTCACTTCTGAGCCAAGGCGCCGGGAGCCTGCAGGCGACCCAGGCATGGAGCTCGACGGTCGCCCAGAACCTCTCCAACGCCAACACCCCCGGCTATGCCCGGCAGCGCGCCGAGCTCGCAGCCGTGCTGCCCGGAGAGCGGGTGGGCAACTCGTGGATCGGCCGAGGCGCCGTGCTCGCTGGGGTGACCCAGAGCCGCGACCGCTTCGTCGAGGCCCAGTTCGGCCAGGCCACCGGCCAAAACGCCTTCTCCACCGCCGAGATGAACGTGCTTCAGGGCGTCACCGTTCTCGACGTCGACAACGGCGTCCAGCCGGCCCTGAGCGACTTCTACACCAAGCTCCGCGCCCTGGCTCAGAACCCCGGAAGCCAGAACTACCGCGAAGCCGCGGTCGCCTCGGCGAAGCAGCTGGCCATGTCGTTCAACCGCACGGGTGGCGCCCTCGACTCGGCGCGCTCCGCGGTGGACGAGCAGATTCAGGGCTCACTCCCCGAGGTGAACCAGGCGGCGGCTCAGGTCGCCACCCTGAACGCCAAGATCCGAGAGGCCAAGGCCGGCGGCGCGAGCCCCAACGATCTCCTCGACGCACGGCAGAAGCTGGGCGACCGCTTGGCCGAGCTCACTGGCGCGACGGCGGTGCCCAACTCCGACGATGATCTCAACCTCGTCATGCCCGGCGGCACCGCGCTGGTCATCGGCTCGCACGCGGCGACCCTGTCGACCCAGCCCGACGTCACCAACTCGGGCCACCTCGCCATCTGGGCCACGCCACCCGACGGCTCGTCCGCCACCCGCGTCACCCCACCCCCAGGCGGGCAGCTCGGCGGGCTCCTCTCGGCTCGCGACGGCGGCCTCAAGTCGGCACAAGACTCGCTCGATCAGCTCGCCTTCGATCTCTCGGGCGCGATCAACGCCGTTCACCAGAACGGCTTTGCCCTCGACGGGAGCACCGGCCGCGACCTCTTCGCCACCACCGCCACCGCTCTTGGTGCCGCGGTGGGGCTCACCGTGAACTCGGCCATCGTCGCCAACGTCTCGCTCCTCGGCGCCGCCTCGAGCGCGGGCACCGTCCCTGGTGACGCTACGAACCTCCAGGCCATCATCAACACCGAGCAACAGACGCTCAGCTCCGGCGCCAACGTCGACGCGACCCTGGCCAAGATCACCTCGAGCTACGGCGCGGCGGCGAGCCTGGCCCAGTCCAACTCCGAGGCCGACAGCGCGGTGCTCACCAACGTCACCTCCCTGCGGGAGTCCGCCTCGGGGGTCTCCATCGACGAAGAGCTCATCGAGATGCAGAAAGCCCAGCGGGCCTACGAGGCCACCTCGAAGATCATCACCGTGGCCGACAGCATGTTGGACACGCTCATGTCACTGAAGTGACGTGACAGGAGGAATCATGCGAGTCAGCGATCAGCAGATCTACCGGCTGGCCAGCCTGCGAATCGGAAACGCGCGCACCGAGTCGGTGGTGGCGGGCGAGCAGGTCGACACCGGCAAGCGCGTCACCCACCCGTGGGACGACGCCAGCGCCGCGGGGCTCATCGCGCGCAATGCCCAAGACCAAGCCCGTCAGACCGCCGTCTACGGCGCGGCTACCCAGGCCAGCGACGAACTGGGGGTGGTCGACTCGGCGATGGACCAGGTCACCAACGCGTTGACCCGGGCCCACGAGCTCGCGGTGCAACTCGGGAGCGACACCTACAACGCGACCGATCGCGCCAACGGCGCCGTCGAGGTCCAGCAGCTCATGACCACCATCGTCGGCTCGCTCAATCAGCGCTTTGGCGATCGCTACGTCTTCGGCGGCATGCTCGACGGGAGCCCGCCCTTCAACGCCGCCGGCGCCTACAGCGGCGACGCCAACGTGCGACAGGTGGAGATCGCCCCTGGCCTCTTGCAAGACGCTTCGGTGCGGGCCGACCAGGCCTTCAAGGGGGCCGGTGGAGGCGTCGATGTGCTCACCGCCCTCACCACCCTGAGCACCGCCTTGTCCACCAACAACGCCACCCAGATCCGCGCCTCGGTGCAGACCCTGAGCGACGGTATTCATCAGGTGACGAACTACCGCTCGAGGGCAGGCGCCTTGATGAACGTCTTCGACGTGGCAGCGAGCACGGCCAAGACCTTCAGCCAGAACGCCCAGGACTCCCGCGGCCACCTCGAAGACGCCGACATCTTCGAGGCCGACACCCGGCTCGCCGCTGCTCAGCGCTCGCTCGAGGCGAGCATGTCGGCGGCCACCCAGCAGTTCAAGCTGTCCCTCCTCGACAAGCTCTAGAGGTCCCGTGGCGCGCCGATGGCAGCAGGTCCGGCGAGTCTTCGACCCTGCGTTGCCGGAGCTGCGTCGTCGCACCAGCTGGCTTGTGAGCCTGCTCGACCCCAAGAGCCGGGCCTTCATACGGCTCGTCCCGATCCTCCTCTGCGCGCGTTTCCGCAGGCCCTCTCTCGACCGCGACGCCCCAGGCCTCAGGCTGATGCCGCGGCGCCGTCGCTGGGGCCAGCTCTGCGCCGCCCTCGAGCTCCCACCTCCGACGGCCTACACGACGGCCCGGCCGCTGGTCGCCTCGGTCGTGCTGGCGCCGAGGGGCGACGGCCGCTTCGATCTGCTGATCCTCCCGATCGACGACGTGCCCCGGAGCGAGCAGGGTCGCCTGGTCAGCCGGGTCGACGCGCTGGCCGAGCTGGCCAACCGGCACTGCCCAGCCCTCGAGCCCCGCCTCGCCTCCCGCGCCGAGCTCACCTCGTCGCTCATTCCCTGGGCCGCGGTGTGCGCCGGCGAGCTGCCGCCGTTCAGCTCCGCGCCCGTCGATCGCCTCGAGGTCGTGCTCCGGGCCCCCACCCCGCTCGCTCGCTGCCTGGCGCTGCTGGTCGACGACGACGCCGCCCCACCGCTCGAGGTGCTGCGAGTCGATCACGGCGACAGCCGACCCGAGGCCTTCGCCGCCCGCTGGGGAGGCACGGCGACCGCCCGAGCCGCGGTGCAGTGCCACACTCAGCCGCTGGCCGAGCTCAGAGCCACCGGCACCGCGCTCCGGCTGGCCTGTATCTGGGCGCTCCGCCACGTGCCTCCGCGACAGCGCCGGCCCCTGACCGCGCTGCTCAGGCATGACCTCTTCTCTTCCTCACTGCCCAGCGTGTTCCGCCCCGTGCTCGAGGCACGCATCCACGGGCACTCGGCGATCGAGCGAGCGGGCCCCACCGGCTGGGAGCTGTGCATCGACGGGGTGGTGCTCGCCCAGGCCGACACGCTCGATCAGCTGCGAGCCGACGCCGTCGCCGAGACGCCGCTCTTGGTGCGCGAGGCCTCACCCTGGGGTCGAGTCGCCCAGCTCCTCGCCAGCTCGAGCCCGCGCAGCGTGGTGGTGATCGAGTCGGGGGTCGTGAAGCACCTCGCCATCTCCTTCACCCCCTCCCGGCGCCCCCGAGCCCGACGGGTCGAGGTGCTCGAGCTCCTCCGCTTCGCCCTCGCCGCGCGACTCCGAGGCGCCCCCTGCGAGGTGGTGGCCTCGGTGGGGAGCGATCAGACCCTCGTCACCCGGGTCGCGCAGCTCAATGGGCTCCCAACGTCACCCACCGGCACGCTCGGCCTCGAGGTGGGCGATCGGCTCCTGCTGGCCGAGGGCCGGCGAATCCGCTCCCCGTCGCTGAGCGCCGCGCTGGCACGGCCCCGAAAGCTGTCCTGGCTCCCCGCCGACCCGGAGCTGCTCCGCTCGTTGAGGCGGCCAGCCCCCGGGCCCCTCGTCATGGCCCACGTGACGGCCTTCCCCCTGGGTGAGGCCCGCGCCGCGGTGTTCTCTCTCGACACCGGTGGCCTGGTGCTTCGAGAAGAGGTGGCCCGCGTCACCCTGGAGGCCCACCTCACCGAGGCTCGAGAGCTGCTGCGGCGCGCCGAGCCGCCATCGCTCATGTCGGTCACGGTGCACCCCACCCTCGCCACGCTGTCGGGCCGGCGCCTCGACGCCGAGCTGCCCACGCTCCCGGTAGACGTGGAGTGTGAATGGCCGTTGACCATTCGGGTGTGGCTCGACGGCGAGGCGTTCTGCGGGCCAGGAGATCTCTCGTGGACTTCCCTGGCCGAAGCGGTGCTGAGCCACTGGCCACCGGGCACCTGGGGCCGCGTGGGCGTGCAGCGGGTCAACTTCATTCGCCCACCTCCGACGACCTCGCCGTTGTTCACGCTGGCCGTGCGTTCTCGAGTACTTCGACGCCTGGCCGCGGGTCTCGGGCGACTGACGCGCGTCCTCGAGGCCGCTTAAGGGGCCCGCGCATCGTGCCGAACAGATGGGTGAGGCGGACACGACGTTCGCCCAGGGAAACCGGAGAACATCATGGCCTTTTCAATTCGCACCAACGTCGGCTCGCTGGACGCCCAGAGGAACCTCTTCAACACCCAGAACTCGCTGCAGGACTCGTTCGCTCGCCTCTCCTCGGGCTACCGGATCACCAAGGCTGGTGACGACGCCGCCGGCCTGGGCATCTCGGTGAACCTCGAGTCGCAGATCCGCTCCTTCAACCAGGCCGGCCGCAACGCCCAAGACGCCCAGTCGGTGGTGGCCACCGCCGAGGCGAACCTGAACCAGACGACCGAGCTCCTCACCCGCATGCGCGAGCTCGCCATGGAGTCGGCCTCGTCCGGCGTGGGCAACACCGAGCGCGGCTACATTCAGACGGAGAACGCGGCGAACATCTCGGAAATCGACCGCATCGCCAACGCGGCCGAGTTCAACGGCCAAGCGCTCCTCAACTCGGGGGCCACCACCCTCACCTTCCAGGTCGGCATTCGCAACGTCGCCGCCAACGACCAGCTGTCGATCAACACGGTCGACGCCACCGCCACCACCCTGGGCGTCAACACCCTCGACTTCTCGACGCAGGCCGGTGCCCAGGCCGCGCTGGCCACCATCGACACCGCGCTGCAGACCGTCTCGAGCGCCCGCGCCGGTTTCGGCGCCTCGGGCAACCGGCTGAACTCGGTCATCCAGACGATTCAGCAGTCCTCCGAGTCACTCTCTGGCGCCAACAGCCGAATCCGCGACGTCGACGTGGCCGAGGAGACCTCTCGAATGGCACGCAGCCAGGTGATGCAGCAGGCCGGTGTCAGCGTCCTCGCGCAGGCCAACCAGGCCCCTCAGCTCGCCCTCAAGCTGCTCCAGTAACCCAGGGCGGAACACGCTGAACAGCAGTCCTAAGGCAAGCGGGTGAGTCAAAGGCCCACCCGCTTGTCGTGTTTTTGGAAGGGGCGTGGGCGTTGCAGGAGCCCCTCGTGGGGCCGTCCCTGAACCGGAGGAAGTCAAATGTCGTCCTCAGTTTCCACCACCCTCTCGCCGACGTTCCAAGCCAGCGGTCTCGCCTCGGGGCTCGATACCGGGTCGATCATCGACAACCTGGTGAAGATCGAGAGTTACTCCGTGGACATGGCCACGGCGAAGCAGACGGCCTTCCAGACACAGATCAGCTCCATCGGCGACCTCAGCACCAAAATCCAGGCGCTGGCGACCGCGGCCAAAGACCTGGGCACCAGTGGGGTGCTCGGCGTCTCGCAGGTCGGCACGACCTACGGGTTCACCGCGACCCCAGGCACGGCGGCATCAGCCGGGCGCTACGCGGTTCAGGTCGATACACTGGCAGCGGCGGCCAAAGCGCGCTCGGCGGCCTTCGCGACCGGCGCCTCGGTGACCGGGGGCACGCTGAACCTCTCGGTGAACGGCACGGGCTACGACGTCACGGTGAACGACGGAGACTCGCTGGCCACGGTGGCCCAGGCGATCAACCAGTCGGGAGCTCCGGTGCGAGCTTCGGTGCTCACCACCAACGGCACGAGCTACCTGTCGCTCACCAACCAGAACACCGGCTTCACGGTTGGGCAGGCGGCCTCGAGCGCGCTCAGCATCACCGAGACCTCCACCGGCACGCAGGGGCAACCGTTGGGCCTGGCGATCACCCAGCAGGCGGCCAACGCCACCGTGACGGTCGACGGGCTGAGCTTCGAGCGCACCAGCAACACGCTGACCGACGTGCTGCCGGGCGTGACGCTGAACCTCACCTCGCCCACCACGACCTCGAGCGACCTCGTCCTCTCGACCGATGCCACCGCCACTCAGACGAACCTGCAGAAATTCGTCTCGGCCTACAACGACCTGATGACGACGGTGCGCCGGCACCTCAACGTGCAGACGACCGACGACACCACCAAGACGCTGGCGGGAGAGCCCTCGGTGCGGCAGCTCCAGACGTCGATGCAGAGCCTGGTCTCGGGCGTCCTCACCACCAACCCGCTGGTGCGAACCCTGGCCGACGTGGGAGTGAAGACGGGAAACGACGGCACGTTGAGCATCGACACCGATCGCCTGGGCAAGGCGCTCTCGACCGACGCCTCGGCGGTCAACTCGCTCTTCCAGACCGCGACGACCGGTCTGTCTGACGCGGTCAAGTCGCTCTCCAACCGCTACACCAACTCAACCGACGGCATCTTCCCCAGCCGGACCAAGAGCCTCGACTCACAGGTCAAGAACCTCGACACCACCATCTCGAACCTCCAGCTTCGGGTGGACGGCTACCGCAAGCGCCTGGTCGCCCAGTTCTCCGCCATGGAGACCGTGGTGTCGAACTTCAAGTCCATCGCCAACTACCTCACCCAGCAGACCGCTTCGAAGAGCTCAAGCTAGGAGTCGCTCCCCGTGAACGCCAGCACCCGTGCCTACGCCCGTGCCACCCAAGAGACTGCCTCCAAGGAGCGCTTGATGGTGCTCCTGTTCGAGGCCGCGCTCCGACACATGCGCCAGTCGGCCCAGCTCCTCGACGAGAACCTGGTGGGCGAGGCCCTGCCCCTGTTGACCAAGGCGTCCGACATCGTGCTCGAGCTGGCCGCCACGCTCGACGCGCGCAAGGCTCCAGAGCTGGCCCAGACCCTGGGAGAGCTCTACGCCTTCGTCGCTCAGCGCCTGGCTCACGCGTCGGTCTTTCGCGATGCCAAGGCAGCCCACGAGGCCGCGCGAGCCTTCGCCCCCATCGTCGAGGGGTTCCAGCAGGCGGTGGTGGCGACGCAGGGGGCCCAGCCATGACGGTGCATCACCACCTGCGCGACGCGCTCCGGGCACTGCTCGACGCCATCGAGCGGAAAGACGCCGAGGGCGCCCAGCTGGCAATGGAGCAGGCCCTGACGCTGTTCGCCGAGACGCCAGCGCCGGGCGACGACGAGGGCTTGGCCCCACTGATGGCGAAGTGTGAGAGCGCGGCGCGGGCGTTTCACGCGGCGCTCGGTGTGGAAGTACGTGAGTCGGCCACCTCCGCGCGAGCCAGCCACGCCTACGCAACAGGAGGCCGGAGGGAGCAGCCGTGAAGAGCCGAGTCTCATTGGTGATGATCGTTCGCGACGAGGCCGAAATGGCCCCCGCGTTCCTCGAGGCCGTCGGCGGCGTCTGGGACGAGCTGGTGGTGGTCGACACCGGTTCGAAGGACGAGACCGTGGCGCTGTTCAAGGCGGCTGGAGCCACGGTGCTCCGCCACGAGTGGCACGACGACTTCGCCGAGGCCCGCAACGTCGGGCTCGAGGTGGCCACCGGCGACTGGGTGCTGGTGCTCGACGCGGACGAACGCCCCTCGCCGCGGTTCGCCGCCGAGCTGAGGGCCCGCATCGAGGATCCCACCGTGGGGGCCCTGTCGATCCTCATCTCCAACGCCCTGCCCTACGGGCACCGCCGCGAATCACAGGTGCTCCGCGCTTGGCGGGCCGACCCGGCGGTGCGGTTCCGGCACGCCATTCACGAAGACGCCAGCGCCTCGGTAGCCCAGATGCTGATTCGCACCAGGCGCACCCTGGCGAGGCTGGTCGTTCCGGTCGAGCACTTGGGTTACGTCCGCAGCCGGGCGGCCGCCAAGGACAAGAAGGCCCGCGACCTCAAGCTGCTCAAGGCTTGCCTCAAGGACGACCCGTTCGACTTCTACAGTTGGCTCAAGGTGCTCGAGCTCGCGCGCTACTGGCACGACGGGGTGCTGTGGCAACAGACCGCCCGCGACGCCAGCGACGCCTTGGAGCACGCGGGCCGTGACACGCTGGAGGGCCAGCCCTGGGGCGGAGAGCTCATCGCGTTGATCTCCGAGGGCATGTTCCGACCCGAGAGCGAGGCCGGCCTGCTCTACCTCGACGGCTGGGCCAGCCGGCTCTTGCCCGCGGCCCCCTACTTCTACCGCCGAGGGGTGGTGCACGAGCAGCAGGGCCACCTCGTCGAGGCGAAGGCCGACTACCAGAAGTGCCTCGGTCTGGGTGACGCGCTCGGTGACTGCCAGCTCTCGGGCGTGCGGCCGACGCTGGGGTTGGCCCGGGTGGCCATCAGCGAGGGGCAGATTGGCGACGCCGTGCGCTACGCCCAAGAGGCCGTCGCCCAGGCCCCGAGGGACCCCGAGGCGCTGGTCGCGGCGGCCACGCTCACCCGCTCCTTGGAGGGCCCCCGAGGGCTGGCGGCCTGGGAGGACCGGCACCGCGCCGCCTACCCCGCGTGCCCGGAGCGGAACTGGGCGGTGGGCGAGGCCCTGTACACGCTGGGTGACTTCGAGGGCGCGGTGAGCCGGTTGAGGGGGGCGGCCGGCGTGCCACCAGCGGGCGCCGCGGGTGTGCGGCTGGCTCAGGCACTGCTCGCCAGCGGCCAGATCGAGAGCGCCGAGGCGACCTGCCGGGCGGTGTTGCCGACCGACAGCGAGGCGGGGCTGGGCATGTTGGTGTTCGACCTCATTCACGGGCGTGACAGCGAGCTCGATCTCGATCTCACTCCCGAGACGGCCAACGCGGCGATGAAGCACTGGGTCGACGCGCTGCTCGCCTCTCGCATCGCCTCGCTCAGGGGCCTGCTCACGAGGAACGCCAGCGCCGTGAGCGAGTTGTTCCCCTGGCTCGACGACTACCTGGGCCGGAAGGCGAGCTGACCCGCGGGCGTCACCGGCGCCGGTTCTTCTTCTTGTTCTCCTTCTCGCGTTT
>PMBV01000433.1 GCA_003153055.1 Myxococcales bacterium | reverse complement strand
GTCGCTCCCCGAGGCCGAGGGGAGCGTGGGTTGAAACCACTTCACCGAGGTGAAGCGAGCGGTTGAGGGCGAGGGGAGCGTGGGTTGAAACGTCGCCGAGGACACGCTGGGTGGCGTCGCTGACGGTCGCTCCCTGAGGCCGAGGGGAGCGTGGGTTGAAACTTCGCCACGGTTGGACCCAGGAGCTTGATGAGTGTCGCCCCCGAGGTCCCTTCCTTGCTGCACCACCATGGACCCGAGCATCTCCGGCCATTACACTCAATAGCACCTCACTTTCTGGTGCCTCCCAATGCGAATCGAAGCGAAACCTCCGGCCGTTTGCGAGCATGCGACCCCGACCTTGACGACGCTGGAGTGGGCCTCCAATCCAGGTTCGATCAAACTCTCACCAGAGGAGTTCGACCGGCTCGTGGAGTTCATGAATGACTCCCCAAGGCCCAGCGAATCCCTCGAGAAGGCCGCCGCTGAGCACGAACGAAGACTTGCTGTTCGCGCGCTCACCGCGGGGGAACCATCTGGTCGATGAGTCGAGAGCGCGAAAACCCCAATCGTGCGACTCGACCCTCGCGAGTTCTAGACTCCATCGAGCAGCACCCGCTGTGGCCGCACCTGGTCCCCAGCCGGCCGTACCTCGTGCCCGAAGTCGCACTCGTCCTGCTTCCTTCATCGTCACAGGCCTGGCAATGGACCGAGCCCGAAGCCCTCGGCTGGCCCTACTGGGCGTTCGCCTGGGCGGGAGGCCAAGCCCTGGCTCGCTACCTCCTCGAGCACCCCGAACGGGTGAAGGGCCGGCGGGTGCTCTCCTTCGGCGCTGGAGGCGGCCTCGAGGCCATCGCCTCCGCCCGCGCCGGAGCCACCACCGTCCTCTGCGCCGACCTCGACCCGCTCGCCTGCGAGATGGCTCACCGCAACGCCGCGCTCAACCACCTCCAGGTCCACTGCACCACCGACAACCTCCTGGGCCGCGACGTCGACGCCGATGTCCTCCTCGTCGGCGACACCTGTTACGAAGAGGCCCTCGCAGCTCAGGTGCTGACCTGGCTCGAGGAGCAAGCCCTCCGTGGTCTCGACGTCCTCGTCGGTGACCCAGGTCGGGTCGCCCTCGCTGCCTGGCCCACACCCGTGGCCACCTACCTCGCGCCGGCCGACGGCGAGCCCGAAGGTGGCCTCTGCTGGCCCACCTCCGTGTTCGAGGTGTGACCGGAACTCTCCTCCGGGCTTGCACCCGGCCCCAGGTCAGGCCAAGAGGGTCCTGAATGCCAGGTTCCGAGAAGCGAAGCATCGCGCTGGTCCAGAAGGCCATCGCCGAAATCAAAAAAGGCAAGATGGTCGTCATCACCGATGACGGCGATCGCGAGAACGAGGGCGACCTCGTCATGGCCGCCGAAAAAGTCACCCCCGCGGCCATCAACTTCATGGCCCGCGAAGGTCGTGGCCTCATCTGCCTCTCCTTGACCGACGAGCGAGTCCGCCAGCTCCAGCTCCCGCTCATGGTGGTGGACAACACCTCGCCGCTCCAGACGGCCTTCACCGTCTCCATCGAGGCCGCCCACGGAGTCACCACCGGCATCTCCGCCGCCGATCGCGCCCACACCGTTCGCGCCGCCATCGCCCCCAAGGCCAAGCCCAGCGACCTCACCCGCCCAGGCCACATCTTCCCCTTGCGCGCCCGCGACGGCGGAGTCCTCGTCCGCCCTGGCCATACCGAGGGCTCGGTCGATCTCGCCCGCATGGCCGGCCTCACTCCCGCCGGCGTCATCTGCGAGATCANNGACGACGGCACCATGGCCCGCCGCCCTGACCTCGAGCGCTTCGCCCGCCGCCACAAGCTCACGCTCCTCTCCATCGCCGACATCATCACCTGGCGCATGGCCCACGAGACCCTCGTGCACCGGGTCGGCGAGACCATCATCGAGCGCGCTCCCTTCGGCGGTTTCTCGGCCATCGCCTACGCCACCGACGTCGAAGACAGCGTGCACCTCGCCCTCGTCAAAGGCGACGTCGCCGGTGACGCGCCCGTCCTCACCCGCATTCACCGCGCCACCTTCCTCGGCGATCTCCTCGACACCTGCACCGGCCAGGGCACCCTCCGCTCCGCCTTCGAGCGCATCGCCCACGTCGGCGCGGGCGTCATCCTCGTGCTCCACAAACACGTCGACGGCCCCGACGCCCTCTGGCTCAGCCAGGCCTCCAACATGCAACCCATCGCCGGCGGCCACGGCCAGTCGCGCCTCAAAGAATTCGGCATCGGCGCGCAGATCCTCAAGGATCTCGGCGTCAAGCGCCTCAAGCTCCTCACCAACACAGCCAACCCCATCGTCGGCGTCGAGCGCTACGGCCTCGAGGTCGTCGACCAGCTCTCGCTCGATGGCGTGAAGGACCCGCCTCCGGGCACACCCCGCAAGCGTGGTGGCGGTCGTCGCCGTTCCTCTGTAGGGTGACCTGCACATGCCCACCTTCATCGAGGGACATCTGACGCCTCCGCAGGGCCGGTTCGCGCTCTGTGTCAGCCGTTTCAACAGCCTCATCACCGAGCAGCTCCTCTCGGGAGCCGTCGACGCGCTGGTTCGCCACGGGGTCGCTGACTCGGACATCGACGTCTACCGCTGCCCAGGTACCTTCGAGCTCTCAGGCCTCGTGCGCCGCGTCGCCAGCTCCGGCCGTTATGCCGGCGTCGTTGCCCTCGGCTGCGTCATCCGCGGCGGCACCCCCCACTTCGAGTACGTCGCCGGCGAGGTCGCCAAGGGCATCGGCCAGGTCTCCCTCACCGCCTCCTGCGCCGTCACCTTCGGAGTCCTCACCACCGACTCCATCGAGCAGGCCGTCGATCGCGCCGGGGTCAAATCAGGCAACAAGGGCGCCGACGCCGCGCTGGCCGCCATCGAGATGGTCAACCTCTACGCCAAGCTGGGAGCGAAGTAGCTCCATGGGCGCGCGACGTCTCGGCCGAGAGCGGGCACTCCAGGCACTCTACCAACTCGAGCAGGATCCCAAGCTCACGGTCACCATGGCCCTCGAGTCTTCGTGGGCCGCCTCGAGCGAAGAAGAGACTCCCCGCGATGGCGAGGCTGAGACCTTCGCCCTCGAGCTGGCTCGTGGGGTTCAGGAGCACCGCCAAGAAATCGACGCGCTCCTCGAGCACCACTCGCTCAACTGGCGCCTCGATCGCATGCAGCGCATCGATCGCAACGTGCTGCGCATCGGCGTGTTCGAGCTCATGCACCTCGCCGATATCCCCCGCAAGGTCACCATCAACGAGGCCATCGAGCTCGGCAAGACCTTCGGCAACGAAGACTCCAGCTCCTTCATCAACGGCCTGCTCGATCGCATCGCCATCGCCGTTCACAAGCCATGAGCCCCGAGCCGCTCCAGCCCTCGCTCGAGGCGCTCGACGAGCTGTTCGGCTTCGAGGCCATCTGCGCCTTCCTCACCGAAGACGAGCGGCCCTTCGGCGGCGCGCTCGGGCTGGTCGACTGGAGGCTGTGTGGCGCCGTCTCCCGGGTGGTGAAGAGCGGCTTCTTCTCCGCCGGGCCCTCGGAGCGGCTGTTGCTCCCGACCGATGGCCGGGTCGCCCCCGAGAAGATCTTCGTCGTGGGCCTCGGCCGCCGCGGCTCGGTCACCACCATGCGTCTCGAGCACGAGCTCGACAAGGCCGCGCGCATGCTCGAGGGCGCTGGCGTGGCCTCGGTGGCGCTCACCTTCGCCCAGCTTCCTCGCGCGGTCGACGCGGTGCGAGACGAGCTCCTCCAGCGGTCCTTCGTGGGGCTCTTCCCTGGCAGGGTCGGGCTGTTTGCCGGTTGACTGACCAGCGCCCTCATCGGCGGGGCCTTCGTGCTAGGTTCGACGTGACGTGACCGCGTTGAAAGTGCTCATCGTGGAAGACTCGCGAGCGACGCGAGAGATGCTCGCCGCCGCGGTGCAGACGCTTGGCCCGGTCGAGGTGCACACCGTCGTCAGCGGCTTCGAGGCCTTGAAGATGCTCCCCCGGCACCGCTTCGCCCTCATCATCACCGACCTCAACATGCCCGACATCAACGGGCTCGAGCTCATCAACTTCGTCAAGAAGAACCCTCACTACCGCGACACCCCCCTCGTCGTCGTCACCACCGAGGGCCGCGACCAGGACCGAGCCCGTGGGCTTCAGCTCGGGGCCAATGAGTACATCGTCAAGCCCTTCGACCCTCAGCAGATCGTCGAGCTGGTCAAGCGGTACCTGGGCCTCTAGGAGACTGGTGTGAAACGCCGACCGAGCC
>PMBV01000421.1 GCA_003153055.1 Myxococcales bacterium | reverse complement strand
AAGACCGATTCCATCGGCGGTGTTGGTCGCGGCCGCACCCGCGTAGATCGCACCCTCCTGGTACCAGATGGCAAAGGAGTCGCCTGTCTGGGTGCCGAAGGGCTTACAGACGATGCACTCGAAAGCCACCGTCTGGGCGAAGTTCACCCACGCCTCGACGGTGAGATCCGTCGTCACGTGCAGCGAGGGCGAGTCCGGCGCCACCACGTACTGGCTCCCCGAGAATTGCAGCGCCTTGTTGGCCGCCTTCACGCAGCCTCCGTCGATCACCCCAGCGTCCGCCTCCGAGGAACCGCCGCAGTTGCATCCGCTCAAGAGCCCCAGCACCAACCACAGCACGACATTGGTTCGCTTCATCGCTCACCATTCTTGAAGACGCGGACGTTCGGCGACGGGTTCATGGATGAACACCGAAGCGCCTTTCGCGGCGGGTGTCCAGGCTGGCTCCAGGGCACTTCGATGATGCCCGGTAGACGAGTGCGGGCGAGCCGACGAGGGCGAGGAGCGGCCGAACGGACCTCGCCACCTCTGACCCATGGGGTGGGCCTGGCTGTCAGGTTTGTCGCCCACCCGAGACGAGGCCCAAGCACCGACGCTGGCCCAACGCTCAGCGGCCCTCGAAGTGGGGCGGGCGCTTGCTCCGGAAGGCGTCGGAGGCCTCGCGGAAGTCCCGGGTCTGCATGCAGAAGGCCTGGGCTCGCGCCTCGTTGTCCAGGGCGCCCATCAAATCCATGTCGAGCTCGGCGTTGAGGAGTTCTTTCGTCAGCCCCAGCGCGAGGGTGGGGCCCGCGGCCAGGCGCTCGGCGAGGGCCATGGCGCAGGGCAGCACCTCGGCTTTCGGCACCACCCGATTGAACAGCCCGAAGCGCTCGGCGGTGGCCGCGTCGATGGCGTCGCCGAGGTAGAGGAGCTCGGTCGCCCGCGAGAGGCCCACCACTCGGGGCAGGAGAAACGCGGCGCCCATATCGGCTCCTGCGAGGCCCACCTTGGTGAAGAGGAAGGCGAGCTTGGCGTCCTCCGCGGCCACCCGGAGATCAGCCGCCAGCGCGATGACCGCCCCCGCCCCAGCCGCGGTGCCGTTGAGGGCCGCGATGACCGGCTTGCGCAGGCGTCGCAGGTTCCTGATGAGCTCGCAGGTGAGCCGGGTGAACTCGAGGAGCTCCCGCGCGTCGCGGTCGAGCAGCTGGGCGATGATCTCATGGTGATCGCCCCCGCTGCAGAACCCCCGGCCTTCACCGGTGATGACGACCGCGCGGACCGAGGGCTCCTGCTCGAGGTCGGCGAGGAGCGCGGCGAGCTCCCGGTACACCTCGAAGGTCAGGGAATTGAGCGTGTCGGGCCGCGTGAAAGTGATGAGGCCCACATGCTCGCGGGTCTCGTAGCGGAAGGAGGACGGCGTGCGCATACCGGGCTTTTGCTCGCAACCCCGGGTGCCCGCAACTCCCGGTTAGTCGAAGGCTTCGACGCGGAGGTGCCGGGGGTCGACTCCGAGCTCGACGCGGAGGAGATCGCTCACCGGCCACACCATTTTCCTCCAGCCGCACACGAAGGCATGGGCGTCGGGTTGGGCGCGAGTCAGCTCGCTCCACAGCTCCTTGAGGTGCTGCTGCACGTGGCCGGTGCGGCCCTTCCACTCGGGAGGTGGTCGGCTCAGGGCCACCTCGACGCGGAAGTTCGGCCGCTTGGCCCACTCAGCCAACTCGTCCGCGAAGGGGATCTCCTCGGGCGACTGCACGCCCAGCAAGAGCCACAGCGGCTCCTTGGCGTCACGGGCGAGCGCCTCCTGGTACATCGGTCGCACCGGAGCGAAGCCGATGCCCGAGGCCACGAAGAGCGTCGGAGGGTACGACTTGTCTCGAAGGAAGGTGCCCGAAGGCCCGCGCATCGGCAGCTTGTCTCCCGGTGTGGCGCGGTGGAGCCACTGGGAGCCCAGCCCGTCTTTCACTCTGGCGACGAGGATCTTGAACCGGGGCGTGCCGTCGGCGATGGCGGAGTACGAGAAGGCTCGATCGATGCGCCCATCTTCGTCGCGCGGGGGCAGCACCGCCCGGACCCACTGGCCTGGCTGATGGACGCTGGGTTGGCCGTCGACTCGCTCGAACTCCAGCTCACGGATATGCGGCGTCACCTCGCGGGTCGACACCAGCCGGGTCTCGAAGGTCGGAGCGTTGAGCATGTGTCCAATCGTCCTCCGGCGAACGAGGCTCGGGCAAGGACCTGTGACCAAGCACGGGCGAAGTTTCGGCTTGCTTTCTCGGCCCGCTCAGCTTTGCGAGGGCAGCACGGCGGTCCCCTCGAGCTCGAGCTTGGCGTCGTCGGGCACCAGCGCGACGACCTGCGCGACCGTCATCGCCGGATACTCGCGCCCCACCCGGCGCCGCCAGCTCTCCCCACATTCCCCGAGCGTCGCGAGGTACTCGTGCTTGTCGGTGACGTACATCGTCAGGCGGCACAGATGGTCGGGCGTGCCTCCGGCCTCACGCAGCACCTCGAGGAGGTTGGCCAGGGCGAGATCGAACTGGGCCCCGAAGGTGGGCGGGAACGACGGCGCGCGCTCTTTGGGGTCGCACCCGACCTGACCGGCGATGAACAGCAGCCGACCGCTCGCCACGACGCCGTGGGTGTAGCCCTTGGGGGCTGCCCACCCGGGAGGATGAATGGGGAGCCTCACGCGGTCTCTCCTCCGTCGATGGTGTACGCCGCGCCGGTGATGGCCGAGGCCTCGGGGGTGGCGCAGAGAAAGTGCACCAGCGCCGCGACCTGCTCGGGCCGCACTACTTGTCCCATGGGTGTGAGCCGCTCGATGGCCGCCCGAGCCGCCTCGACCGGGCGGTGAGTGGCCTCGGCGATGCGCTCCACCGAGGCGGTCAAGAGATCCGTCTCGGTCCACCCGGGGCACACCGCGTTGACCGTGACCCCCCGCCCGGCGAGCTCGAGGGCCAGCGCCCGAGTGAGGCCCAAGAGCGCGTGCTTCGAGGCGCAGTACGCCGCGCTGTACTTGAAGCCACGCGTGGCGGCCGTGCTGGCGATGTTCACCACTCGCCCCATGCCCGCCTTCACCATCGCTGGCACGAGCTCCCTCGAGAGGACGAACGGGGCCGTGACGTTGATGCTCTGTACCCTGAGGAAGTCTTCGGTCGAGGTTCGGGCCAGCGGCGCCGAGAGGGCCACCCCGGCGTTGTTGACCAGGGCCGTGAGGTGACCGGCCTCGGTGGTGAGTCGCGCCGCGGCGGTCAGGACCGAGTCCTCCTGGGCGGCATCGAAGGCGATGGGGTGCACCTCGCCCAGCTCGCGCAGCGCGTCCACCGAGCGCACGTCACGCACCAGCGCCCACACCCGCCAGCCATCGGCCAGGAAGCGCTCGGCGACGCGGCGGCCGATGCCTCGGCTTGCTCCGGTGATGGCGACCTGATTCATCGTGTCACTCCCCTCGGTACGTGGGCTCCCGTCGCTCGAGAAAGGCGCTGATGCCCTCCTGGTAGTCCTTGCTGTCCCAGACCTTCCGGCGCTCACCCTGCACCTGTTCGAAGATGATCGGTGGGAGCGCCGAGGCGGCCGCCAAGATGCCGATGGACTTCTTCATCGCTGACACCGAGAGCGGGGCGTTCCGTGCGATGCGCCGGGCCATGGCGGTGACGAACTCGTCGATCTCCTCCCGCGGCTTGACATGGTTGATGAAGCCCATCGCGTGGCCTCGCTCCGCGCCGACCGGCTCGCCCGAGAACGCCATCTCCTTGAGGATCTGCAGCGGCATGTGGTTCATGAAGGTCAACAGCCCGGTCACGTTGTAGGGCACCGACAGCTTGGCGGGCGTGATGGCGAAGGTGACGTCGGGCGTGGCGATGACGAGATCGCAGCTCAGCGCCAGCTCACAGGCGCCCCCCCACACCGTGCCCTCGAGGAGCGCGATGATCGGCGCGGGGAAGTCTTCGATGCGGCGAACCACCGTCCTCAACGGGTCGGCGTACCCCAGGGGGTCGCGGCCGCCACGCGGGAGCTCGCGCACGTCGTGCCCGGAGGACCACACGGCCGTGCCCTTGATCGCTCGGAGCACCACCGCCCTCGTGCGCGCCTGCTCCATGACGTCGAAGGCGTCGAGGAGATCCTCCACCAGCTCGGCCGACAGGGCGTTGCGCTTGCCCGGGTGGTTCAGCGTGATGGTGCCTACGTCGGCGGCGTGCTCGGTGATGACGAGGCTCATGGGTGAACCGTACGCGCCCGAGCGTCACATGTCTTCTTCAGGTCTTCGGCAGGTCCAGCCGGTAGCCCCTCGAGCAGCGGGCGCCTCGGAGGTAGGCGTCGTCGCGCACGAAGCCATTCTTCTCGTAGAAGGCGATGGCCCCCTTCATCTCGTCGGTGGTGTCGAGCACCACGCGGGTGCCGCCCCGGGCGCGCACGTGTTCGAGACAGACCTCGAACAGCCGCTGGCCCAGCTTTCCCCGGCGGGCCCCCTGCACCAGGTACATCTTCCGCAACTCGAAAGTGCCTTCGCCTACTGGGCTCACGCCCGCCGTGCCCACCAGCTGACCCTCGTTCTCCGCCACGAAGAACGCGCCGCCGTCGCGGGTGTAGCTCCCCGGGAGGTCCGCCAGTTGGGCGTCGGTGTCGCTCCCCTGGCCCAAGGTGAGGCCGAACTCGGCGAGGACCTCCCGCACCAGCGCGGTCACCGCGACGACATCACGCCCCTCTGCCGCGCGGATCCGCATGGGCTCCATGTACCCCATCGCAGGCTCGCTGGGCGAAGGCTCGGCGGGTTCAGGCGAGCCAGCCAGCGTAGAGGGTCTCGATCTCGGCGATCCACCCGGAGAGGTCCGCGCCGGGTGGAGGAGGGTGGAGCGGCTCCATCACCTCGACGTGCACGTCGCCGGCGAACGAGAACCAGGGCCCATCTTCGAACACCAGCTCGCTGGTCCCCCGCACTACGATGGGCACCAGCGGCACCTGTCTCAACTGGGCGAGGTGAAAGGCTCCGCGCCTGAAGGGGAGCCGCCGGGCTCGGGGCGCGTAGGTCCCCTCGGGGAAGATCAACACCGCGTCTCCACCATCGAGCAGCTCGAGACACGACTTGAGCATCGTGTCGGTGGACTTGAAGCGGCCCCGCTCGAGGGGCACGTAGCGCATCTGCCGCATGATCCACCCCAGGAAGGGCACCGAGAACAGCGACGCCTTGGCGACGAACTTGAACGGCGCGCCGAGCCCCATGAGCGCCAAGATGTCGGCCATCGACTGGTGGTTCGCCACGAGCACGCAGGGCCCCCGAGGGAGCCGCCCCCGGCCAGAGACTCGCGCTCGCCACCACGGCCAGCATCGGAGCCACTGGTGACACCAGGCCGAGAGAAACCGGTGCACCCAGCGGCGCCGAGCGTCGAAGGGCAGGGTCGCCACCAGCACCAGCACGCCCAGCGAGTAGCCCAGGGGGAAGGTCACCCCCAGCACCACGGCCAGCCACAGCGTCGCCACCAGCTTCCCCATCGGCTCAGCCCAGCTTCGAGCTGAAGTAGAACTGGTAGTTCCCCTCGAGGCCGCCGTCGACGTTGATGGTGGTGCCGTTGACGTACCTGGAGTCGCGCTGGCACACCCACTCGATGGCCGCGGCGATGTCGTCGGGGCTGCCGACGTGCCCCACGGGCACCATCGCGGCGAGGTCCTTCTCGAGCTTGGCCCAGCCCTCGCCCAGGTAGAAGCGCGACGAGTCGGTGTCGATGTAGCCAGGGTTCACGCCGTTGACGCGAATGCCCTCGGCCGCGAGCTCACAGGCGAGGTACTTCACCAGCACCTCGAGGGCGCCCTTCATCGCCCCCAAGAGCCCGTGAAAGGGCAGCGCCACCCGCGTGTCCATGCCCGACACCACGGCGATGCGGCCGCCGCGCCCCTTCATCAGCGGCACCGCGCGCTGGCAGGCGATGAGGAAGGCCTTCACCGTGACGTTGAACGTCTTGTCCATCTGATGGGGTTTGAGCTCCATCAGCGGGGCGAACTTGGTCGAGGCCGCGTTGGCCACCAGCACGTCGAGGTGGCCCAGCTCTCGCTCCACGCGATCGAACACCGGGTTCAAGGTCTCGGGCTCGAGCTGATCGGCCACCATGGTGAGACACCTTCGGCCCAGCGCCGTCACCTCGTGCTCGAGGGAAGCGGCTGCCTCGGCGTCTCGCCGGTAGGTCGCCACGATGTCGTAGCCCGCGCGGGCCAGCCTGAGCGAGAGGGCCCGACCGACGCCGCGGCTCCCTCCGGTGATGAACGCGACAGGGGCTGTCATTGGGCTCGGAGTTAGCCACAACTCGAGGGGCCCCGGTCGGAGACCTGGTCATTTTTCTCCCGGGCCATCGGCCGCCAAGGTGTGTCACAGTGACTCCGTGGTGGACGCTCCCTGGCCCCAGCTCTATGCCGCCGCCGCCGCCGCCCGGCTGCGCGCCCACGCGCCGTACTCGCGGTTCATGGTGGGCGTGGCGCTGTACCTCGACGACGGCTCGATCATCACCGGCTGCAACGTGGAGAACGCCAGCTACGGGCTGACGGTGTGCGCCGAGCGCAACGCCATCGGCGCCATGGTGGTCGCGGGGCGCACGCTCGCCGCGGTGGCCCTGGTGGTGGACTCAGGAGCGCCGACGCCCCCCTGCGGCGCCTGCCGGCAGGTGTTGGCCGAGTTCGGCGAGCCCGCCCTGGAGATCCGCTCGAGGAACCTGGCCGGCCAGGAGGCGCGGTGGACGCTGGGGGCGTTGCTGCCGTCGGCCTTCAGCCGGTCATTCCTGTAGGGGCGGTGGGGCGGGGCTCGAAGTGGCTCAGTGTCTCCTTGAGCCGATCGACGTCGATGGGCTTGGTGAGGTAGCCGTCCATGCCGGCGGCGAGGCATTGGGCGTCGTCGCCTTTCATGGCGTTGGCCGTCAAGGCGATGATCGGCAGGTGCCGGCCTGTTTTGGCCTCCTGCTCGCGAACGCGGCGGGTGGCCTCGAGGCCGTCGAGGCGAGGCATCTGCATGTCCATGAGCACCGCGTCGAAGCTCGCTGTGGCGATGGCCTCCAGCGCCTGTTCCCCGTCGGACACGTGGCGCACCCGGTGGCCCAGCTTCTCCAAGAGGCGCACCGCGAGCCGGGCGTTGATGGCGTTGTCCTCCGCGAGGAGAATTCGCAGCACTCGCGGTGGCGCGACGATGGCCGGGCCGGGTTCGTCGAGCTTCCCCTCGGGGCTCCCGGTGGCCGATGCCAGGGCATGGCGGAGATCCCACGGGAGGATCGGCTTGGTGAGGGTGTGGGTGACGTGGGCCTGGGTGAGCTCGATGGCCTCTGGTCGCTTGGTGGTGGTCAGCATCAGCACTCGTGGAATCGGGGCCGGCTCCTTGGCGTCGAGGGTCGCGAACACCGCGAGGCCGTTGGTGGTCTTCAGCTCGTAGTCCGACAGCACCACGTCGAAGGGGTGGCCGTCGCGGCGGGCCTCGTTCACGCACGTCACCGCCTCGTCGGGAGACGCCACCGCCACGGGCGCGGCCCCTTGCTCGACGAGCATGCCGCAGAGGGCCTCGCGCGCCGCCCGGTTGTCCTCCACCACCAGCACGCGCAGGAGCATTCTCGGACGGGGAGGCGGCAGCGTCTCGCTCGACGGCACCCACGGGAGGGTGACCTCGAAGACGCTGCCCAGGCCCGGGGTGCTGTGCACCTCGATGGTTCCACCCATGCGCACGACCAGCTCGCGGGTGATGGTGAGGCCCAGGCCGGTGCCCCCGTAGCGCCGGCTGGTGCTGCCATCGGCCTGAGTGAAGGCCTCGAAGATGGCGCCCAGCCGGTTCTCGGGAATGCCGATGCCGGTGTCTCTCACCAAGAGGTGGATCTTCCCCTCCTCGACGTTGGCCTCCACCACCACCTCGCCCCGGTCGGTGAACTTGATCGCGTTGCCCACCAGGTTGGTGATGATCTGCCCCACGCGCACCGGGTCGCCGAGCACCGGCTGGGCCAGCGTGGCGTCGACCCGGGCGACCAGCTCGAGGCCGCGGGCGTGGGCGCGGTTGGCCTGGTTGCGCAGGGCCTCGAAGACCACGCGCTCCATCGACAGCGGCAGGGCCTCGAGCTCCATCTTTCCCGACTCGATCTTCGAGATGTCGAGGATGTCGTTGACGATGGCCAGCAGGTTCTGACCCGAGACGGCCACCGCCTCGAGGTACTCCCGCTGCTCGTCGCTCAGGCTGGTCTCCAGCGCGAGCTGGGTCATGCCGATGATGCCGTTGAGCGGCGTGCGGATCTCGTGGCTGGTGTTGGCCAGGAATTGGGACTTGGCCTGTGACGCCTGCACCATCGCCTCGCGGGCTTCGCGCTCCTGGGTGATGTCTTGGAGGGCTCCGTAGATGCGGGTGACGCGGCCGCTGATTCGTTCGGACTGACCCTGGGCTCGCACCCAGATCTTCTTGCCTCGGGTGGTGACCAAGCCGAGCTCGAGATCATAGGGCGACCCGTCGGCGAGGCACCGGCGCACAGCCTCGGTGATGGGTGGGCGAGACTGGGGGTCGAAGAAGAGCAAGGCCACGTCGAGCGAAGGAACGAAGGTGGCGTCCACCGCGTGGATCCGGCGGATCTCCTCGTCCCACACCAAGGTGTCGGTGGCCACGTCGTATTCCCAGCCGCCGATGTGCGCGATGGCGCCGGCGCGCCGAAGGAGCTCCTCGCTGCGTTCCAGGCGCTCCTTGGTTTCGGTGAGGCTCGTCACGTCGTGGGCCACCGCGTAGACCACCCCGGCGGTGGGGTCGGGCACCGCGTTCCACTGCAAGAAGCGCCACTGGCCGTCGTGGGTGCGGAAGCGGTTGATGGTCGAGAAGGAGCGGCCGTGGGCCACCGCGCCGCGCGCCATGTCGGACGTCGCCTTGCGATCGTCGTCGTGCACCAGGTCGAAGATGCTGCGCTCGGAGAGGTCGGCGTTGGTCCACCCCAGCTTGGAGGCGAAGGTGGGCGAAGCGTCGACGAAACGACCCTGCCGATCGATGATCGCCGAGAGGGTCTCCGACAGACTGAACAGCGTCTGGTAACGCCGGGCCCGAGCCAGCGCGCTCTCGAGGCTGGTCTGCGACTCGATCTCGCTGGTGACGTCGCTCGACACGCCCGACAGGCGAGCCACCTGGCCATCGGGGGCGAGCTCGGCCACCGCCACGTTTCGGCGATGCTGGAGCGTCCCTCCGGGGAGGAAGATGCGGGTCATCCAGGTGGCCATGCCGCCATCGGCCACCAGGCGCCAGAAGTGACGATCCTGCTCGCTGCGGTCGTCGGGGTGAATGAGGGCGTTCGATTCCTTGCGAGTCAGCTCTCGCTCCTCGTAGGCGATCCCGTTGAGCCGCGAGAACTCGCGCGACCACACCAGCCGATCCCTCGTGACCTCATAGGTCCACGAGCCCGAGTGGGTCATCGCCAGCGCGTGCTCCAGCTGCCGCTGGTTCGACGTGAGCCGCGCTTGATTCTCGAGTCGGGCCATCGCGGCTGCCAGCATCGTGGCCAGCTGAACGCCGGTGATGCGCTCTTCGGCGTCGAGGGTGATGGGGCCGTGGCCGAGCGTCAGGAGCAGCCCCAGCGCGCCTCTTCCCGCGGTGAGGGGCAGGGCGGTGCAGTGCGTGAAGCCCTGGGACGAGAGCTCGGCGGCCAGGGGGTCTGGGAGGCTCAGGTCGAGCTCGGTGATGACGCCGTGCCCGAGCAGCAGTTGCTCCGCTGGGCTCCCCGCGAGGTGGGGCACGCGGCGGGTCAGGTCGAGCGCCGGAAGCCTCAGCCACCAGCCGTCACCGGCCGGCCTCAGGAGCGCGGCCTGCTCCACCCGCAAGAGCAGGGCAAAGGCCCGCGCGCCCAGGGCCTCGAGATCCGCCTCGGTCTCGGCGTGGTTGAGCTGCACCACCAACTCGGCCAGATCGACGGCGCGCGACTGGAGATGCTGTCGCTGGGCTTCGAGGCGCCGTCGGGCGTCCTCGGCCATGGTGACGTCGGTCACCGTGCCGCTGACCCGCAGGAGCGCCCCCGACCCCGCGTAGCCCAGGAGCGTCTTCACCGACAGCCACAGCTGCCGCCCGTCGGTGTGCGTCGCGGCGAAGATCGAATCGAACGACGTGTCCTGGCGATCGGTCGCCTGGTGGAAGAGGGCCAAGTACCTCTGGCGCTCCGCTCGGGTGAAGACGTCGGCCACCCCCATCAACTGCACCTCTTCCCGCCCCAGCATGCGGCTGAGCTGGCCGGTGGCGGTGAACATGTTGCTCTCGACGTCCAGCGTCCAGAAGGCGTCGTTGCTCGAGTCGATGGCCAGGCGGGCCAGAGGAGGCACTCGGTCAGGCAGGCCGAGCGCCAGCACGCCCAGGTACTTCGCCAGCAGCGCCTCGTCCTTCGGCCCGTCTCCTCTGAGGTACCCGTACACCATCCCACGTCGCATGACAGGGACGTTCCAAGCGGTCGGGCACGACTCGCCATTGTCTCGAATGACTGCGCTGGGCGAGTTGAGGTCCGAGAGCAGCTCGAGGGAACGGGCGCCAATGGCCTGTTGAATCAACACCATGGCCTCGGAGAGCCGACCCTCCTCTACGAGCCGCCAGAGGCTTTCCAGAACCGCGTCGGCCATCGAAGGCTCACCTAGCAATCGCCCCGCCAGCGCGGCCGGGGGGCTCAGCGCTGGGGGAACCACGGGAGCAGCTTGGACACTCGACGCTGGTGCTCGGCGTAGTGCGGTCTTCTGCGGAGCGAGCGGCGCTCGGCCATGGGAATCGACGTGCCCAGGAAGAGGGCCACCATCGCTGGCACACCGGCGCCTATCCACCAGGGGCCCTGGCTGGCGAGCCCGAAGAGGAACAGGCCCACCCAGAAGCTGATCTCGCCGAAGTAGTTGGGGTGTCGGGAGTACTGCCAGAGCCCGCTGTGGCAGATGGCGCCCTCGCTGGGGCCAGCCGAGCGGAAGGCGCGGAGCTGGTCGTCGGCGACGGCCTCGATGATGATGGCTCCCAGTGTCACCGCGGTGGCCAGCGCATCGAGTGGGCCCACTGGCGACGAGCTGGTGACGAGGGCCGGGTAGAGCGGGAGGCAGCCGAGGTAGACCACCACAGTGGGGAAGAGGTGCAGGCCGAAGAAGCTGACCACCCAGTAGAGCCCGCCGGTGGTCGTTCGGAGGCCCACGTAGCGCCAGTCTTCGTGGCTCAGGCCACCCCAGCCGCGGATCCAGTTCCACGTCAGGCGGGTGCCGTAGGCCAGCACCAGGGCCAGCACCACGACTCCCCGGGCGCCGATGGGCTGGGTGGCCACCTCGAAGGCCAAGAAGGCGGCGATGGGCACCGGGGCCACGCTCCAGTACGGATCGTAGACGCTGGTGTTGTCGAAGGCGCGCGAGAACACGAAGACGACGACGGTGGCGGCGAAGTCGGCCGCGGCCACGCGGGCCAGCGGGTGCCAGCTCACCAGCAGTCCCACCGTGGTGCTCGCCACCAGCAGGGCGATGACGTATGCAAAACCCACCGTGACCAGGCCGCTCCAGCGTCGATCCAACATCTGGCCGAGCCTACCAGTCGCCGGCTCAGGCTCGACCTTCAACTGCAACCGGGTCGCACCTTTTCGCACCGCGGCCTCGTGTCGCATGGAATGGGTGATGGATTCGATCTCTACGGTGCCTGAGGGAGGCTTCTCTTGAGCGCAGCTCCGGTGCCCACCACGCCGTCGACCGAAGGGCCTTCGCGCACGCTGCTCAGCGCGGCGGTCGCCGGCCTGTTGGGGGTCGGGGCTCCTGCCTGTGGTGGAGCGCCGAGCGGGCCTGACGCCGGTGGCCCTCACGTCATCAGCGTGACCAGCGATCCGACGATGACCTTCGAGAAGTTCTCTGCGCTGTGCGAGGAGCGGGGTGGCTACGTCGAGACGACGGCGGTCTGCGCGGGCAACAACTCGTGCAAGGGGCTCTCGTTTGTCTCCTTCGACTCGTCGCTCATGGAGCACAGCTGCAAGGCGATGAACGCCTGCGGCCCGGGCATGAGCTGCGTGGAGCTCCCGGTGGATACGGGGAAGACGGGGGAGGCCATCTACCAGAGCGCCTGCGGGCCCGTCTGCCACGGCACCGGAGCCGACCGCGCGCGCTTCACCTTGTGGGTGGTGCCGGGAACCGACCTCGCCCAAGCCAAGGCCGCCTTCCTCGCCCGCTCTCCGCTGTACCACGAGAGCCTGGTGGCCTTCGGGGTGCGCACGGTGAGCCCTCAGGGGGTCGCCCTGGCGACGATGCCACCGTTTCACGAGAGGTACGCTCGCAAGGAGGTCGAGCGGGTGGTGAAGTACGTGCTCGCCATGCCCGTCGACGCGGCCACCATGACGGTCTACGGGTGGGACGCCGGCACGCCATGACGGCGCTGCCGAGAGCGGCGTTGGGTCTGGGGCTCCGGCTGCCCCACGTGGCCGCCCTCGAGCGCGAGTGGCCCTCGAGCGTGGAGTACGTGGAGATCATCAGCGAGAACTACCTGTCGGCCGCGGCGCCGCCCCGGCAACGGCTGGAGTGGGTTCGCCAGAAGGTGCCCATCGTGTTGCACGGAGTCGGCCTCAATCTCCTGGGCCACGAGCCGATTGACGAGGCGTACCTCGAGCAGGTGGCGCGCCTCGCCGACTCGGTCGACGCGCCATTCGTCACCGATCACCTGAGCTGGGGCCGCGCTTCTGGCCTGAGCCACCACGACCTGTTGCCGGTGCCGTTTCGCCCTGAGGTGGTGGCATACGCCGCCGAGCGCGCGGCCTTCGTGCAGGCTCGGCTGGGTCGCCCGTTCGGTCTCGAGAACCTGTCGACCTACGCGGCGTTTCACGAGTCGACGATGACCGAGTGGGCCTTCTACACCAGCGTGGTGCGGGAGGCCGGTTGCTCCTTCATGCTCGACATCAACAACGTCTACGTCTCGAGCGTGAACCACCACTTCGACCCCCGCACCTACCTCGAGGCCATCGACTTCGGCCGCGTGCTCCAGGTGCACATGGCGGGGCACGAGCCGCAGCCCGACGGCACCATCATCGACACCCACGATCGCCCGGTCCTCCCCCAGGTGTGGCACCTGTATCGAGAGGCCTGGCTCCGAGGGGGGCCGTTCCCCACGCTGCTCGAGTGGGACGGCCACATTCCTCCCTTGGCTGTCGCGGTGGCGGAGCTCGAGAAGGCCCGGGAGGCGCGACGATGACTCGGGCGCCGCCTCCGTGGCTGGTGACGTTTCAGCGGCACTTCAGCGAGACGATTCGTACGCCGCTCGACGCCTCGTCGGGCACCCTTCGCGCCCAAGTGCACCGCTACCCCGTGGCGCTGCGCGATGCCACCAGGGCGGGGCCGCAGGGTGGCCCGGAGGCGAGGCTGGCCGTCTACAACCGGCAATATTGGTTTCGTCTCTTCGGTGCGCTCCAAGGCGAATTCCCGCTGGTGGCCCAGCTGATGGGGTTGTTCCACTTCAACCAGGCGGCTCAGCGGTTCTTGCTCAAGCACCCGCCGCGCGGCGTCGACCTGAGGCTGGCGGCGCAGGGGTTCGCCCCGTGGTTGGGCGGGGTCCCCTCGCTCGAGGCGCCAGGCGCGGTGCCGCGGGAGGCCCTCGTTCAGGCCGCGGCCATCGACGCCGCCTGGAGCGACGTGTGGATGGCCCCCGAGGTTCCCGCATGGTCGCCCAGGCCCGAGGAGCTCGCCCACGTCGATGCGCGGCGGCTCCGGTGCTCCCCCACCGTGCGGCTCGTCGAGGAGGACTGGGCCCTGGTGGAGCTCCGACGGACCTTGGGCTCCGAGGTGGAGGACCGTCGCCTCGCGCTTCCGCCGCGGCATGCGCGGCCCCGCGCCTGGGCGGTCATCCGGCAAGGCGCCGCGCTGGGCCAGCTGGCGCTCTCTCCAGCTCGGGCCAGTCTCATGCGCGCGCTCGAGACGAAGACGTTGGGGCACGCCTTGGCCGAGGTCGAGGCGTCGCTCGACGGTGAGGACCGCGCGGCCTTGCTCCGGGAGGTCTCCGGGTGGATGGCCGAAGGACGGCGGCTGGGGTTCTGGTCCGGCCTGGCCTGAGGGGTTCACGGCCCCGCGACGGCGCGCCCCTTCGCGCTCGAGAGCGTCTCGGCCAGCCGGAGGAGCGCTCCGACGAGGGCGCGGGAGATCTCCTTGGGCTCGGTGAGCTCCTCGTGCGCTGTCTCGAGCCTTCGGCAGGTCGCCAGGGCCCCGACGGTCAGCTTCATCGCCTCGAGGATCCGCGAGAGCTCGGGCACCTGAGCGGCCACGGCCCCAAAGGAGTCGACCAGTCGCTCGAGCTCTTGGGTGGACTCGGCCTGCGCCTCGCGGGAGCGCTCCGTCGCCTCGAGCTCGTCGGTCACCTGCTCGAGCTCGGCGCGGGCGTGATCGAGCTTCAACTGGACCTCACCCAGCCGCTTGCCGATGGGGCCGTCTTCCGCGGCCTGGCCGAGCTCCTTCTCGAGGTGGGCAATCTGTGCTTCGAGGCGCTGCACCTCGAGCCCGAGCTCATGGGCTCTTCGGCGGAGCTGCCCGAGGTGTCTGGTCGAGGTCTCGTCCATGGGGAGAGGAGACAGGTTGGGCGCGAAACTGTCCAGTGCCGGACGACGTGCTCGTGGCCCGCCACCGCACGTGCTAACCAGCCAGGTGATGTCGGCCGAACCACTGCCCTACTGGGTGCTCATCTCGGTGCTCTTCAGCAGCTTCCCGCTCGAGAAGGAGCTCGCCCTGGCGCTGCACCAGGTGGCGTTGCACCTCTACCAGAGCGAAGACACCACTGGGCTCATCGACCAACCCCTGGCCCACGGGCGCGTCACCAACCTCCACCAAGAGGCCGCCATCGGTTCCATCACCGGCCCCGTCTTCGAGGCCGAGCTCGAGACCGAGCGGGGAAAAGCCCAGGTGCGCTACATTCTCACCCGGCAGGGTCTCGACCTCCTGGCCCAGCAGCTCCCGACGACGTCACTGCCGAACTGAGGCTCCACCTCCGGCGCCTTGATCGCCTCCTCCCCGTTCGGGTGCATCGAGGGTTGGCCGTCTGGCTCAACCTCACTTAACACTCCCGACATGACCAACATCAACGTCCTGCTGCTCGAGAACATCCACCCGGTCGCCGAGGCCGCCTTCCTCGAGGCCGGGTTTCTGGTCAGGCGGGTGAATGGCTCGCTCAAGGAAGACGAGTTGATTGCCCAGCTCGACGGCGTTCACCTCCTGGGCATTCGCTCGAAGACGAACGTCACCAAGAGGGTGCTCGACGCGGCCTCCGGCAAGGGCCTGATGGCGGTGGGCGCCTTCTGCATCGGCACCAACCAGGTCGCCCTCGACGCGGCCATGCGGCAAGGCGTGTGCGTGTTCAACGCGCCGTTCTCCAACACCCGCAGCGTGGCCGAGATGGTGCTGGCTGAAATCATCATGCTGTCCCGGCAACTGGGCGACCGGAACAACGAGATCCACCGGGGCGTCTGGAAGAAGGTGGCCGTCGGCTCCTACGAGGTGCGGGGCAAGACCCTCGGCGTGGTGGGGTACGGCCACATCGGCACCCAGGTCAGTATCCTCGCCGAGTTCTTCGGCATGCGCGTCATCTTCTACGACGTGGCCGCCAAGCTGCCCCTGGGCAACAGCCAGTCGGTGAGCTCCCTCGACAGCCTGCTGAGCCAGGCCGACTTCGTGACCCTCCACGTGCCCGAGACGCCGCAGACCAAGGGCATGATGGGCCCGGCTCAGCTCGCCCGCATGAAGAAGGGGGCAAGCCTCATCAACGCGAGCCGGGGCACGGTGGTGGACATCGAGGCCCTCGCCCGGGAGCTCACGTCTGGCCGGCTCAAGGGCGCGGCCATCGACGTGTACCCCGAGGAGCCGCAGAGCAACGAGGCCAAGGGCTTCGTGACCCCGCTCCAGGGGCTTCCCAACGTCGTGCTCACCCCCCACATCGGTGGCTCGACCGAGGAGGCCCAGGAGGCCATCGGGCACGAGGTGTCGGCGAGCCTCATCAAGTACGTCCTCTCCGGCTCCTCCACCGGCTCGGTGAACATGCCGGTGTGCGAGCTGCCGGCGAGCGAAGGCACCTTCCGGCTGAGCCACCTGCACCACAACGTCCCTGGCGTGCTTCGTGACGTCAACCGGCTGGTGGGCGACGCGGGGGCCAACATCCACGCCCAGCTGCTCTCTACCAACCCCGACATCGGCTACCTGGTGATGGACCTCGACTCGCCAGTGAACGATCAGGTCGTCGCGGGCCTCAACGGCCTCCCGACCACCATCCGTGCCCGGTCGGTCGGGCCGCTGCGTCGACCGCCAACCTGATCGAGAGTGCCGAAGAGGGAGCCCGACCGTCACGAGACGCGCGAGACCGAAGCGAGCCGGGCACACGAGCGACGAGCACCGGAGGTGTGTCGTTTGGCCCAGTGAGGAGCAGAGGAGGAAGTCCTGCCCGGCGCAGCAAGAGGATCGTTCGCCGCGGCAGGGTGGGCACCTCCTCGGCGCTCAAGGCTCCCGTCACCGAGCCCGGAGCCTCGCGTCGATGGTCGCGTCGGTGTACGCCTTGATGGGCGCCGAGAAGGTGGCGTGACCGGGGAGCTCCACCGAGACAGTGGTGTCTCCCCAGAGGTTGTCGCCTGCCCAGGGCGTCGTGCCGACGACCGCGCCGGCGATGCGCACGGTCGCGCCTGAAGGTTCGCTCGTCACCACCACAGACGCCCGGTCACCGTGGGCGAGCCCATCGAGGAACGCGTTGCAGCCGAAGAAGGCGCGCACCGGCGGCGGCCAGCTCGACAGGGGCACTTTCAGCACCGCGGTCAGGAGCGCCCCACCGAGAACGAGCACGGCGCCGAAGACCCACCAGGCCGTGCGGCGGCTGGGGGCCACGGGCGGCGCTTCGCGGTAGGCATCGGTTGAGGCCTCGTAGCGCTTGGGCTGAGGCTCGGGGAGCTCGAGTGGCTCCTCGGCCTCGGAGGGGCCCGGCGCCTGGGGCGGCTCGACGCGCGCCAGCCGGTTCACCAGCTTGCCGTCGACGTCGAGGGCGGGGCCGTTGGGGTGAAAAGGGTCCGATTCCGACATGGCACCGAGAGTCTCTCACAGGTAGAGGGAGCGGGTGTCGCCCGCCGAAGGCCCCGTTCGAGGCACCTCCATCATCGCGCTGGCTTCGCTGTTCTTCGCCCTCATGGCGGTGTGCACCCGAACGCTGGCCGGCCAGGTTCCCGCGGCGCAGATCTCGGCCATTCGCTTCGCGGTGGGGCTGGGTGGCTCGGTGGTGCTCTTCGGCTTGAGGCGCCGCGGGCCTGACCTGAAGCGGTGGCCGCTCTTGGCGCTCAGGGGCCTCCTGGGAGGCGCCGCGGTCCTGACGTACTTCCTCTCCATCGAGTCTCTGGGCGCCGCGCCGGCCACCGTCCTCAACTATTCCTCGCCGGTCTTCGCCTCGCTCTTCGCCTTCCTCTTCCTCAAGGAGCGCTCGTCGTGGGCTTCGCGCGTCGGCCTCGCCTTGGCGACCGTCGGCGCCGCGCTCGTCGCGTGGGCCGGAGGTCAGTCGGCGACTCAGGCGAGCACGGTTGGGGTGGTCGCCGGCCTCGCCACGCCCGTGCTCGGGGGCGCCGCGATGACGACCATCAGGAAGGTGCGCGACGACACCGATTCGCTCTCGGTGTTCTTCTCGTTCTGTTTGGTGGGGCTGCTCATGAGCCTTCCGTTGACGGTCGGCCGGTGGGTTTCGCTCACCGCGCCGGTGGCGCCGGCCCTGGCTGCCGTCGGGGTGCTGGGCCTCTTGGGCCAGCTCCTCTTCACCTGGGGCATGGGCCACACCTCCACCACGCTCGGCAGCGCCACGACCCAGCTCGTGCCGGTGCTCGCGTGGATCCTCGCCATCGGCTGGCTCAAGGAGTCGGTGTCGGCGTTAGCGGTGGTGGGGGCGGTGCTGTGCCTGAGCGGGGTGATGGTTGGTGTCGTGCCCTGGCGTCGCTCGGCACCGCTGAGGTCTTGACTGAGAGGGCGACCCCGACGGGTGCCGATGCTTGCGTGGGCTCGGCTCGTTCGGGGACGTGCACGGGGACGACGGAGACGGGGGACGTGCACGGGGACGGGG
>PMBV01000230.1:38888-64096 GCA_003153055.1 Myxococcales bacterium | reverse complement strand
TCGTCGGTCGGGTGGTTGGGTTGCAGTCGACTGGCGATGCGGCCCTTGAGACCCAGCGTGTCGTTGCACCGCACCACCACGCGAATCTTCCGTGCCGCCGTCACCAGGTCCATGTTGGACATCAGCTTCGCCACGGCCGCGACCATCTCGGGGGTCAGCCCCTTGGAGATGCCGGCGATGTCTTCGCCGCTCGTTCGGTCATCGAGGAGCCACTCGCGCAGCCGGGAGACTGTCCACGACCTGAGGCGGGCGTAGCTGGGCTGGTGCAACCCGTCGACCACCACCCGGGTCACCTCGTCGTCCTCGTAGGGCACCGAGGGCGCGTTGTAGAGCTGCTCCAGCGTCACGTCGGCCAGGACTCGCTTGGCCGCGGCCATCTCACGCATCGAGCGGGCGGCGAGGCCTGCCTGGCGGTCACCCGAGCGCACCTCGTTCGCGCGACCCAGCACTTCCTTCAGAGTCTCGAAGGTGAAGTGCTCGCCGTGGACGCGCATGGTGAAGGGCACCCGGGGAGGTTGGGACCGCTCGCCACCCCGCGTCAAGCACGGCCGCTCGACGCTGGTTCAAAAGCCGTGCATCGCTCCCGCTTCTGGCTCAATCTCGCACCTCATATGCTCATCACCGCACTCGCCCTCGTGCTCGCCGCGGACCCCAAGGTCCACGTGTCATTGGTGAAGTCCACCGCGACGACGAACGCCAGCGCCGTGCAGAAAGAGCTCAAGGCTCAGCTCGTTCCGCTGGAGGGCTGTTACGATCTCGCGCTCAAGGCGACGCCTTCACTCCACGGCGCGGTGACGGTCTACTTCTCGGTGGAGGAGGACGTGGGAGTCACGACCATCAACTCCAGCGAGGACAGCGTCAAAGACGACACCCTCGTGGCCTGCGTGCTCGCCCGGCTCAGGTTCGGCCAGTGGCCCAAGCCCAAGAAACCCTTGGCAGTCACCGCGACCTTCCGCTTCGAGCAGAAATAGCGGCGGTTACCGAGTCACCTGGCGGTAGTCGAGGCCCTGATTGTTGAACCAGAGGTCAGTGGTATCGCGAGTTCCGGCGGTGTCGTGCGGTGCATGGCAGGCCACTCCGGCGCGAATGGCGAAGAGAATCTCGGTTCCGCTGGGAACGTGGGGGAGGAAGAAATAGCCATTCATCACCGGGCAGGGCACGTCGGTGCTGCGGAGCACATGCGCCGTCTTCCACTCGTCCGTCGTCCAGTGCATCTCGGTCCACGGAATCGACAAGGTCGTGAAACCTTGGGCGAACCAGCCCCGTGAGTGGGCCAGCTCTTGAACCTCGGGCATCCCCGCGTGCACCAGGAAATGAATCGAGCTGACGGCGGGAACCATCGCCGTCACGGGGCGAATCACACCGCTGGGGCTCGAGGGGTGGACGATCGTCTGTTCCGTCGTCGGCGCGAGAAAAGGCCTGGTGCGGTGATCGGTTGGCGAGTCGTGGGCAGGCATGTGTGTTTCCCCCATGGGCATATCTACTCTCCGCGTTCGGCCATTACAAAGGGACCTGGGGTGGGTCGATTTTGCCGCAGGTAGGTGCCGTCTTTACCTTCGAGGTCCTCAGGTGTCGGTGGATTCTGTGAAGCCAGGACGGCTGCGGTTGGTCGAGGAGCTTGCCGCGAGCGATGGAGCGTTGTGTCGCGAGTTCCTCGCGGGCGACGGCGGGGCCTTTGGGACCTTGGTGGCCCGTCACCAGGAGGCCGTGTACCGGCTCGTTCGTCGCTACGCCCGCTCGAGCGACGAGGCGTTGGACCTCACGCAGCGTGCGTTTCTGCAGGCCTTCGAGGCCGCGCGGCGGGCACTCCCGAGGCTGGTGGGCGCGCGAGGCGAGGTGCCCTTCCGCGCCTGGCTCCTGCGCATCGCCATCAACCTGGGCAAGAACCACGTGCGCGACTCCTCGCGGTGGAGGTCGGCCCCCCTCGAGGCGGTGGATCGCGAGGCGAAGGTCAGCCTCTCGGCGCACGACAGCCTCGAGCGCGCCCAGGCCGAAGCGCTGGCTCGCCGGGCCGTCCTGGTGCTCCCGCGGCGGCAGCGAGAAGTCTTCACTCTCCGCATCGACGCGGGGCTCCCCTTCGCCGAGGTGGCCGCGACGCTCGGCATCTCCGAAGGCAACGCCAAGGCTCATTTCCATCACGCCGTAAAGCGCCTCAAGTCAGAGGTGCACGCAATGACGTCGACACCAGGAGGTGTCTCATGAGGTGCGATGACGTGCTGCTCGAGCTCGGGAGCCCCGCGACGAGCGAAGCGGTGAGGGCTCATCTCGAGGGCTGTGCCGAGTGTCGCTCGACCGCCGTGCTCATTGACCTCGCCGCGCTGCCTCCGGTGTCGTCGGCGGAGCGCGCCGGCCTCGAAGGCCTGGCCTCGGCCACTCAGGCTCGCTGGCGATCGCAGGAGCACCGTCGGGTCGAGGGCGCCGGGCGCTGGCAGCGACTGGCCCAACTCGCCCTGGCCGCTGGCGTCGGAGCGCTCCTCGCCACGGGAGCACTGAGCTGGCGGCAGCATCGAGCGGGGGCAGTCTCGCCGTCGGCCGTGACGTTCCAGCTGGTCGCCCTCGAAGTGCCGGTGCTGCCCGAGCCAGAGCTCGACGAGCCCAACCTTTCCGACGACGAGGTGTTCTTCGAGGTGTCCTGGCCGCAACCGACTGAAGGAGACCTGTGATGAACACGAGACGCAAGACGATGACGATGCTGGTGCTGGTTGGCTCTTTGGGCGCCTTCGCTGCCCCTCCGGGCGGCAAGGGGCGCGTCGACAGCAATTCCGACGGCATTCCCGACCGGGCTGAGCACGCGGCCAAGCGGGCGAGGTTGATGTACGTGGTGGCGATCTCCGAGGCGCTCGAGCTCTCCGACGCTGACGCGCTCAAAATGGCCGAGAAGATCAAGGCCGTCGAAGACCGCCGTCAGCCAGTGCGTCAGGCGATGCACGAGGCGATGAAGGCCGTGAAGGCCGCCGCCGACGGAGACGCGACCGCGCTGGAGCAGGTCGACGCCAACGTGCAGAAGGTGCTCGACGGCCGAGCGCAGATGGCGGCGATGGACAAGGAGCTGTTCCAGTTCCTCGCGAAGGATCTCGCGCCGGTGAAGCGGGCGAAGCTGGCCCTGGCGCTGGCGAGGCTCGGCCCGGGCGCGGGGATGCACGCCCGGGGCATGGGAGCTCCGTAACGCTCGCTTTTTTGGTGCGAGGGGAACCCCTGGTCGTAACGTAAGGCGTCTATGCCTCACGCCATCACCATTCGGAAGATCGGCGGTCCCGAGCAGCTCGAGTGGGGGGAATTGGTCGTTCCTCCCCCTGGCCCGAACGAGGTGCAGCTCGAGCAGACCGCGGTGGGGCTGAACTTCATCGACGTCTACCACCGCACCGGCCTCTACCCGATGCCGCTGCCGCTCGTCTTGGGCCTGGAAGGCGCGGGAGTGGTCAGGTCACTCGGCCCCGGAGTCACGGCGGTGCGGGTGGGCGACCGAGTCGCCTACGCCGGGCTCGCCGGTGCCTACGCGACGGTGCGCAACGCCCCGGTGGATCGCCTGGTGCTGATTCCCGACGGCCTCGACGACGCCCGCGCGGCCTCGCTCATGCTGAAGGGCATGACCGCCGAGTTCCTGCTCCGCCGGTGCAGGCCGGTGGGGCCCGGCGACACCATTCTCTTCCACGCCGCGGCTGGAGGCGTGGGTCAGCTCGCCGTTCCCTGGGCCCGGCACCTCGGCGCGACCGTCATCGGCGTGGTAGGTCGGTCCGAGAAGGTGGCCAAGGCCCGCGAGGTTGGCGCGCACCACGTGCTGCTCCAGGGCCCCGAGCTCGCCCGGCAAGTGAAAGAGCTGACCGACGGTGTCGGCGTGCAGGTGGTGTTCGACTCGGTGGGCAAAGACACGCTCGAGTCCTCCCTCGACTCGCTGGCTCCCCGGGGCATGCTGGTGCTCTTCGGGCAGTCGTCGGGCAAGACGCCGCCGCTCGACCTCACGGTGCTCGGGGGCGCTCGCTCGCTGTACATCACCCGGCCTTCGCTCTTCGCGTACATCGGCAGCCGCTCGGACCTCGAGGCGAGCGCCTATGCTGTCTTCGCGGCGGTGCGAGAAGGCAGTCTCCCCGTGCCTCCGCCCACGACCTTTCCCCTGGCCCGAGCGGCGGACGCCCATCGGGCGCTCGAGGGGAGAGAGACGACGGGTGCGGTGGTGCTGGTGCCGTAGGAGTGGCTCCGAGTCGCAACGTAGCTCCAGTTTGTCCGGAAATTCCGACACGTATTCGTAGACCCTGCGCGTCGGGCGCCTCGCCTAGAGCTCCGTCAGGGGGTGGCGACAGGGCGGGCCAGCGGCGTCACGATGAAATGGTCGACGAGCCACGCGACGAGCAGCCCGGTGGCCGCGCCGATGACGTCCCAGGTGAAGTCTCTCCATGATGGGGTACCGAAGCCCGCGAGGTCGATGAGCTCCTTCAGGGCCCCGGCGCTGAGCGAGAGACCGCCGCCCACGAGGAGCCGGACCCCCACGTCGTCGGAGAGAAACGCCGCGCCCGCGTAGCCCCCACCGGCGATGGTGGCGCTGAAGGCGAAGTGCAACGCCTTGTCAGGGCCCAGCCAGGAATCCTGCGCGAGGCTGGGGCCGCTGCCGAGCAATACCCCCAGGACGATGCCTGTGAAGGCGATGCGCCGGGTCATTCGAGCTCGAGTGAGACAGGCCCCGTGCCTCGAACCGCGCAGAGCCGCTGAACGACGCGCGAGGCGAGGAGGCCCTGCTCGAAGGCAATCACCTGCAGGCCCCCAAAGGCCGTGAGCAGCTCGCCGGGCTCGAGGAGGAAGGCCGGGTTGGAGGGCCGACCCAAACGCTCCTGCCCGCGCATGAAGGTCTCGTACACCAGCACCCCACCCTCCTTGAGCGCCCCGGCGAGGTCCTGGAATAACGGGCGATGGAGGTAATTCGTCACCACCACGCCGTCGAAGCGCCCGGGCGGAAACGGCCAGGGCTGCGACTCGAGATCCATCTGAGTCGCCCGCACGCCCTCCACGCGAGCGAGGCCTGCCAAGGCCGCCGCGTCTCGATCCACCGCCTCGACGACGAGCCCCCGGGCGGCGAGGAAACGACTGTGCCTCCCGCTCCCACAGGCGAGATCCAACACTGCGCCTCCAGCGCTGAACAACGGGGCAAACCGCGCCACCCACGGCGAGGGCACGTCACGCAAGGGAGTCGGCGGTGGCAAGGCCAGGAGCTTACTCGAGCCGTACCGCCAGCTCCTCCACCTTGGGCCATTGACTCGCGCGCGTTTCGCCGTTCTTCTTTGGTTCCAGGCCACCCCGCGCACATCCTGCGTGGCCACGTGCGATGATTCCGAGCGGGGGCGTGGCAGGTCTGTTGCAGTGCGCCAAGACATCCACCTGGTCTCGAGGAGACGCCCATGAAGGCTGTCAGCTACCGACCTGAGGACATTCGAAACATCGTACTGCTGGGCCATGGCGGGGCAGGAAAGACGCTCCTGGCCGAGGCCATTCTCCACCGCGCGGGCGTCATCTCGCGCATGGGCTCGGTGGAGGGCCAGACGACGACCAGCGACTTCGAGCCCGAGGCCAAGGCCCACCACCACTCGACCTCGAGCTCGCTGCTCTTCGCCAGCTACCAGGGTCGCGAGCTGAACCTCATCGACACCCCAGGGCACCCGGAGTTCGTCGGCTCGGCCTTGTCGGCCCTGCCGGCGGTGGAGACAGCGGTGGTGGTGGTCAACGCCTCGACGGGCATCGAGTTCAACACCCGGCGGCTGTTCCACGCGGCGGGCGAAGCCGGCCTGGCGCGCATGCTGGTGGTGAACAAAATAGACGCGGCGCCCTCTCGGCTCTCGGCGGTTCTCGGCGAGCTCAAGGCTGCCTTCGGCAACAAGGTCCACGCCATCAACCTGCCAACCCAGGGTGGAGCAGACGTCGTCGACTGCTTCGAGCAGGAAGCCGGCACCGCCGACTTCGGCTCGGTACAGGAAGCCCATCACGAGATGGTCGAATCAGTGGTGGAGGCCGACGACGCTGAGCTCGAAGCCTACCTCTCGGGCGAGCGCCGCACGCCTGGGGAGCTCCGCAAGACCTTCATCCTCGCGATGACGCTGGGCCAAGTGGTGCCGGTGCTCTTCGTCTCGGCCAAGACGGGCGCTGGGATGGACGACCTGCTGCACGTTCTCGTCGAGGAAGCACCCAGCCCCTTGGCAGGCCGGCGGCGGCGCCTCGTGAAGAACGGAGAGGTGGTCGAGCTCGACTGTGACGCCAAGGCCCCCTTCATCGCCCACGTCTTCAAGGTGACGGCCGACCCGCACCTCGGCCAACTGGCGATGCTGCGCGTGCTGCAGGGTTCGCTGTTGGCGAACACGCCCTTCGTGGCCGCCTCCGACCGGAAGCTCCGCAAGGCCGGGCACGTGCTGAAGGTCGAAGGGCGAGAGCACCCTGAATTGGGCGCCGTCTCGTACGCGGGAGACCTGGTAGCGTTGGGCCGGGTGGAGGACCTACACATCGACCAGATTCTCCACGCGCCCGAGGTGAAGGACGCGCTCTCCGCGGTACGAGGCACCTACCCAGCGCCGATGATGTCGCTCGCCGTGGCGAGCAAGTCGCGCCAAGACGACGTCAAGGTGGGCCAGGCGCTGCAGCGGCTCGCCGAGGAGGACGCCACGTTCAGCTTCGTGCACGACCCGCTGACGCACGAGCTGGTGCTCTCTGGCCTGGGAGAGATTCACCTCAAGGTGATGCTCGAACGACTCAAGAGCCGCCACCACCTCGACGTCACCGCCAAGGCCCCCTCCATTCCATACCGAGAGACCGTCTCGCAGAAGGCCGAAGGGCACTACCGTCACAAGAAGCAGACCGGCGGAGCGGGCCAGTTCGCCGAGGTCTTCTTGCGGGTCGAGCCGCTGCCCCGTGGCACGGGCTTCGAGTTCAAGAGCGAGGTCTTCGGAGGCGCCATTCCGCTCCAGTTCATTCCCTCGGTCGAGAAGGGCGTGCACGATGCGCTCGAGCGAGGCGTGCTCGCCGGCTTTCCGGTACACGACATTCGCGTGGTGGTGACCGACGGCAAGACGCACCCGGTCGACTCCAAAGACATCGCCTTCCGCACCGCGGCGAAGATGGCCGTGCGCGACGCTCTGGGGCGGGCTCGCCCGGTGCTGCTCGAACCGGTGGTGACACTCGAGGTGACGGCACCCGAGCAATTCATGGGCGGCATCACCGGCGAGTTCAAATCGGTCCGCGGCCGAGTCATGGGCATGGAGACCCAGTCGGGAGGCATCAGCGTGGTGCGTGCCCAGGCCCCGCTGGCCGAGCTCTCGGATTTCGGGGGGTTGCTCCGGGGCGCGACGGCGGGCCAGGGCTCCTTCGTCATCGACCTCGCGCAGTATGAGGCGGTGCCTCCCCAGCTCCACAACAAGTTGGTTGAGACGCGAGCCGCGCATCGGGCGCACGATGCCGAGGCGTGACGTCTCAAAGGAGACAGCCGTCTTGTGTCGAGACAGCGATTGGCGCCAAACTGCCTGGTTCCTTCCCGGAAGCGGAGGTCACCTTGATCGCCCGACTCTCGTTCGCGCTGCTCGTGCTCGTCCCTTCCCTCGCTCTCGCAGTCCACCCGGACGCCGCCGGGTGCCAGGAGCCCCCGCTCTTCAGCCGCATGTCTGGCCATTGGATTCACTCCTGCAGGGCCACGCCGTTTGACGCTCACAAGGTATTCCTCGGCGACCGACGGAAGGCCCGTGAAGAGCCAATCGAGGGACCGATTTCCTTCACCATGTATCAGTGGGACAATTCCAGCGGTGCGAGGCCGAGCCAGCTGCAGGTGATTCGCAACTACCAGAACGCGGCCAAGGCGCTGGGGGGCGAGGTCCTCTACGACTACGAGGGACGGACCACGCTCAAGGTGGTGAAACGCGGGGTGACGTACTGGGCCGACGTGAGCGAGTACGGTGGGGCTGTGTCGGTCTGGATCATCGAGCCCAAGGCCATGGCGCAGGAGGTCGTGGGCAACGCCGAGGCGTTCGCGGGGGACATCGAGTCGAGCGGCCACGCGGCCGTGTACGGCATCTACTTCGATACCGGGCTCTCTGTCGTGAAGGCGGAGTCGGGGCCTGCGCTGGTCGAGATCGCCAAGCTGCTCTCGACCAAATCCAGCCTCAAGCTGCGCCTAGTCGGCCACACCGACGCGGTCGGCGGGCTCGAGGCCAACATGAAGCTCTCCCAGGCCCGCGCCGAGGCAGTGCTGGCTGCGCTCACCGGGCAGCACGGTGTGGCCGCCGCACGGGTCTCCGCGCACGGTGTCGGGCCGCTGGCACCCGTCGAGACCAACGCGACCGAGCAGGGCCGCGCCCGTAACCGTCGAGTGGAGCTGGTCGCCCAGTAAGCGGCCACGGTCCTGGCAGCGCCTCGCCGGCAGAAAGCGACGGCATGAACCGAGCCCTCTGCCCCGCGCTCCTGGTCCTGGTGATGGCCACAAGCGCCGCTCGGTATGCCCGACGAGTGACTCATTCCTGGAGGCAGACGACGGTCGCCGAAGTGAAGGTGCAGCCGTAGGTGCCGCTCCCGGTGCCCCAGAACCGAGAGAGCGTCGTGACGCCGGCATTCCCGACGTTCGCCGTCTGAGTCGTGTCCGTCCGCGAACGGGCGAGGGGGGCGTGAAAGGCGAACTCCTCCGCGGTTATGCGGTGAGCGTTGCCAAAGCGCCTCGCGTCCTGCAGTTGCCCTTGCAACAGTCAGCGTCGCCGGAGCAGTTCCTCGGCAGGCTGCGAAGCCTTGGAAGCACTTGCGATGGAAGAATGGCCGTGCTCAATTGGCCTGTTCGGGGCAGTTGCGTCGTCGAGGGGAAAAATCATGAAGTCAGCGTTGCGCATCAAGGCGCGCTCATCAGCCATCTTGCTGCTGGCGTCCGCATTCACCATGTTGGGAGCCGACCGGGCTTTCGCGGAGGACGGCCCCAGGGGAGCTCCCGCCGCCCTAGTGGACCTGCTTCGGAGTCGCCCGTCGCCCGTCGGGTACCAGGGCCCCAGGCTGACACCGCCCCTCCCTCCCAGCGAGAAGAAGCCTGCGAGCCAGCTCGCGGTCTTGCGCCTCTGGTATGCGACGGAGATCGCGGAGCGCTTCGCCTCCCTCCGAGCCTCGGTTGAGAAGAACGACCCCAAGCCCTACCGGACCTTTCTTGCGGAGTATTCAAAGACAGCACAGGCCTGCGCGCCATCGCTTCCGCCCGCCGTAGCAGTGGCGCTCGAAGCGTATCTGCGTGCACCCGACGGAGAAGAGAAGGAGGACGCGCTCGCAGACCTCAACACCGCGACGAAAGACAACCTGAGCGAGGACGCCGAGCAATGTCTCGCATCGGCGCTTGCCAAGTGGAGCCCCCAAGGGGTCCTCCTTGAAGGCAGAAGCCTCCTCGCCAAAGGCCCGGCGGGGGAGCGCCGCGACATGGAGACCGCACACAAGACAGGAGAGGCGTACGTCTTGTGGTCGCAGCCAGTCACGGCCTGGCCTGGACGCGCTGACTCAGTTACCGGCATCCTGGACCCTCAGCGTGGGCCCTTCCGTATCCAGGCCACGTTCTCACTGTACGTGGGTGGCGAGAGGCAGTTCGACGACTTCTTCAAGCCCGCGACCATCAAGGTGAAGGACTACGTCTTCCACACGAAGAATCGCTATGTTCTCGTCTCAGGAGAAGACAACGAACCGCTGGGGTGGCTGAACGCTGACGACGCAGCCTCCTTCGTGGACTCCAACTTTGTTGGGGAAAAGCCGCCCAACCGCTCCGGCTGGAAGTCGTTCTACACGAGCGGCGCTCCCGCCTTTCTACATGGAACTTGGTGGAATCCGGACGGGCAGATTCTCGACCCAAACCAGAAAGTCCCAAATGCAGTTCCAATATATACATATGACTTCCTGAATACCGTCACACTCACCATCAAACCCGGCGGGCTGCAGCGACCGTCTGATCCATACTCAGACGTCATGACTACCACCGACTGGAGCTACTGCCACCTTGAGGTATCAGAGAGAACGGGGGGAATCTGCCCTACATGCGAAATGACTCGACACCGCGAGTTTCTCGCCGTGGAACCCGTTGCTGAAATTTACGCGACATTCAAAGGTGGTCTTGTCAAGCTATCCCTAGGGGGGGACGGGTACTCAGCAACATTGAATGGGAACCACTTCGTTGTCGCCCAGCCAGGGTACGGAGGGACACGGAAGACGATTTTGGGCAAGATTTTCAAACTGAAACAGGTCGAAAAATGAGCGGCATCAGACCCCTGGTCGATTCGGTGCACAACTGGGAGGACGCCGGCGGACGCACGATGTCCTCCAAGGATGGAACCCCTGCTCGCATTTACCCGGTTGATGCCTATGATTTTCCCGGCACCCTCATTGCAAGGTGCGCTTGCTACCATTTCCTCCGAATTCCACTCCTCGGGCAACACAATCCTCAAGGGCGTGGCGACAACTGGTGTGGCAGAACATCCAGCACGATGCTTCGCAACTACCGAAAACTCGCACTTGGACAAATACAACAGAAGGAGGATTATGTTACGCACTGGGTCGGCGATGCCTCAGTCATGGACCTTCGCCGGGCCGACGGCAAGGTCGTTGCAGATGGCTTCGTTCTATCCGAGCTGCTCAGCGAGGTAGGAGCGGAGTTCGACGCGAGAGTCCATAAGACCTGGAAGATCCTCCCGCTTGAACCGGACACTCGAGAGGAGCGCCGCCTCCGCGTTGAGAGGGCTCTTGCCATCTCGAGAGATCCGGCGGCCATTCGCAAACAACTCGCGCCAGTTCTCTCGCTCCTGAAGGACCGGAACAATCCAGCACTCCTCTATTCCGGATTCTCTACGGGCGGATACTATCGCTCCCATATCGTCTTGATCTCCGGCTACTGCGAGCTGCCAGACAGGAATGGTTCACTGGGCCTTTGGCTCCTGATCGCCGACCCGGCGCCGCCCAAGCTCGATCTCTTCACGCCTCCGTGCGAGAGCGTTTTCAATCGCGCCAGATGGAGTGACTGGGACGACTGCGGAAACCTCGCACACCTTGAGGAAGGCAAGGACAGCATCATCAGAATAGTCAAAGGCGATGGCGGCTGGAACCGAGCCGAAGGCTCCCTCTATCTCGTGCGAGCTTCGAGTCTTTTCAAGCCGAACCTGGCTCTTCCAGACGACGCCCTCTTGATGGATTACACCTACGACAACAGCCCTGCCGATGGGGTCTGTTACGAAATCGGTGGGTCCTATTCTTGGTGCGAAGAGAAGACCCCCTACGACTCCAGCGTCGTCATCAGCAATCTCGTCAACAACTTGGTCTTTCCGTTTCAGAAGACCCGAGACTTCATGCTGCCGCCCTTGGCGCAGTTCCAACGCGCCGAAGGGGCCTCGGTTGCCGCCGAATCGCCAGCGCGGGGTGCGTCTCCCCTTGGCTTCTATCCAGTCGGGAGCAACCAACTCGTTCACAGCGGGGTGCACCTCGCTTCGCCGCAGGAGGCACCAAGAACCGGCCCAACGGACGTCCACTGCATGGGCCCCGGCTACATCGTCGCCGCGCGGCTCCGCAAGGCTCCAGCGCATCGATACACGGCAACCGAAGCGGGCTTCTTGGGGGCCTACTCTGGCTTCGTGCTGGTCCGACACGAGCTCGAGCTTCGTTCTCAGCCTGCTGCACCAACCACCGAGCCCGCCGAGCCCCCACCCGTTCCGAAGCGGCTGCCCTTCTACTCGCTCTACATGCACCTCATGCCGACGACCTGGCCGTACGACGCGGCCGGCAGCAGCTCCGACGACTACGACGGGGTCGGCTGGCTTCGGCAGCTCTACTTTCGCCGCTTCAAGGCCATCGTCAACCTCGACCCCGACCAGGGCCCGGTCGGCCGCGTGTACTGGGCAGCCAGCGAGGTAAGCACGAACGCTGGCGCGTGCGACGTCTACGCAGAACAAACACCGGCCACTCCTGGCGCCTCCCAGGTGACGCATCACTGGCTTCTCAAGGACGCGGTCGCCGGTCATCTTGCCTATGTGAGGGAGCCGCCTGCCCAGCTCAAGAAGGCCTACGAGGGCCTCGTCTCGGGCAAGGTTGTGACATTCTCGCGGCCTATCCTTCCGCTCAACTACGGCGACACTCTTGGATTCGCGGCGCCCATCGAGATTGCCCGAGGACGGAGCGGAACGGATACTCTCCCTGCCTGCATTCATTGGGAAGTCCTCTGTCCACCCGGCACTCAATCCAGCCCGTCGGCCTTCGAGGAGCTCGCCTCCCGCGCTGCGAGCAAAGGAGTGACACTCTCGTCCATAGACGACATCGTCAGCGACAACTTCGTCGGAGCCGACGAGATCGCCTCCACGCTGAAGCCGCTCTTGCCCAGTGAAGACAAGAAGGCGCTCGACCCCATCGTCAAGGAGGTCAAGCTGCTCGTCGACTCAGGGGCGCCAGCCTCGGCGTCTCGTCTCTGGGGAACGGCCGTGACGCGATTCTACGCCAGCGAGGCCACCTTCGCTTCGCCCCCGAAGGAGGAGCCGCCGTTGGATGGCGCGAGCTACGTCATCAAGCTCGTCGTCGCCACGCCCGTCATCGAGGGCCGTGGCACTCCACTGCCTCCTCCCACGGAGGGCTACGGCATCACTGCCATCTTCAAAGACGAGACAGGCACGGTCATTGGCGAGCCCCAGGAGCTCACCATCTCTGACGAGAAGCGAACGACGACCGTCAGTGAGGGCTCAGGCGCTGCCGCGGTCCGGCGGGCCGAGTTCGAACTCGAGCTCGTGGTTCCCGCGAACGCGCATACCGTCAAGCTCGAGCCCTCTGGCAACCTCATCCTCGATCGCGGCGAAGACGCCGGGGTCGACTACTCTCTGTGTCGTGACGCGCTCCAGCACCGTTGGCGTGGCCTCCGTCTTCAGCACCAGAGCGAGTGGTCCAGCGGCGCACTCAAGAAGCTCATCAAGAAACTCGCGGAGCTCAAGCTGAGCAACATCGACGGCTCGACCTCGCACCTCCTCGAGGCCGCTTGGTTTGGTCCACCCAGCGACAACGGAGCCGACGCCGCGGAGCCAAGCGAGAGCAACGCAGCCCAGGCCACGACCTCACTGGGCGAGGTTCCGACGGGCGACACCGACGGGCAGAACGCCGCGTCGCTCTTCGGCAGTCTGTTGCCGTCGGACGCCGTCATCCAGAATCTCCACCCGGTGACGCTGCTGTGGCTCTTGAAGCTGTTGCAACAGGACGGGCCCGCTGGCGAGAGCCGAGAGACCGTCGGCCTGCGCAGCCAGTGGGACCTGGAGGAGTCCTCCGACGCGCTCAAGCCGAAGTTCTGGGGCTGGTTCTACCGGGGCCCTCGCGTCTGCCGGGTTGGCCATGACCTCTACGCGGTGGCCATCGCCGACTCCTACAAGTCTGGGTCCCTCACCCTCAAGGCTCGGCGAGACGGCGCGACAGGTGACGCCGACGACATCCTTCTGAAACAGGGCCCGGCTGACGAGGGCATCTTCGTCGTCGCCACCAATGCCCCGATGTGGGGGCGCTGGAGGCTCATCGCGCCCGAGGCCGGGAGCGGCGCAACCAGCGAGAAGCAAGGCAGCATCGAGGCCGACCCGGCGCTCATCACCATCGCGGCTCCCGTGGCGCACCCTCGGTTTGAGCTCGTCAAGGACCCCAAGACTCGAAAGTACAGGCTCACCCTTCACTTCACCGAGAACTGCCCGGTGCGCCTCGCTGGCTACTTCGTGGTCGAGTGGGCGAAGGTGAAAGGAGAGGACGACGAGAAGTGGCCCGAATCGGTCGGGTGGCTTCTGGACCGAAATGGCGGGTTTGTCGTTGGTCTCGTCAAGGGCGTGGGTGCCAAGGTGACAGCGAGCTTCACCCTCTCGGACTACACCGCCGTGGTCGAACACAATACAGACGAGCCGGCTGGTGCGCCGCCGACTCCCCATGTGGCCCTCACCTTGTGCAAGGCTGTGGAGACGGTGGCCCAGCAGTGGGCAGCACAGACGAAGGGCATGCTCAAGCTCACCTCGCTCTCGGCCGACGGCTTCAGGGCGGTGCTCGCTCCGGTGAGGCCGCTCAGAACTCCCGCCGCGGTCATTCAGCGCTTCGTCAGCCAAGTGGCCCCGAAGTGCGCGCCGTTCACCACCGAGGTGAAGGTGTGGGCCGAAGACCCAGAGGGTCGCGGCATCGTGCTCGAGGCTTCGGCTCCGCCGACGCTCTCCTGGGAGCGCTCGGCCTGGTGTCTGCCGCTGGTGTCCGCCGGCCCCAAGCTCATCCCTTCGGACTTCGTCATCGACGACGAGTGTGTCGTGGGGCTTCGCGGGGACGCGAAGGACTCGGCCAAGCTCAGCCCCAACTTCACCTACGGCGAATGGAGCAAGGCCTGCGCACCGCGGCCCATGCGAGTGCACCTGGTGCTGCGCGACGCCCTCCAGAAGCTGCGCTCCTCGTTGGGGCTGATCTCCTTGACGCTCCTTCCCGGCAGCGCGTTGGCCGACGGCCGCGGCGTCGACGTCGTTTCTTCGGACTGGAGCAACGCGGCAGGCCCCGAAGGCGTCCGGCGTCGCCAGCGCTACGTCACCTTCGCGCAAGACACCCATGCGTTTTCCAGCGTGGAGCTGGTGCAGGAGGGAGTGAGCTACCGACTCCGGTTGGTAGTGAATCCGTCCGATCCGTCCACGGCCGGCGATGTCACCTTTGAGCTCCAGGCCAGCGAGCTGTTTGGCCGTGTGCTCGGGGAAGCGCGACCCGACGCAGCCCAGCAGGAGCGAGTGGCCCTCCGCGCCAGCTTCCTCTGCCCGAACGGTATGGCGCCCATCGACTCCGCGGATCACCTCGGCTCGAACCCCATCGAGGTTGCGCTTCAGCCTGGATTGAAGGACCGTCTGGCGGCCACCGCCGGCAAGGAGATCGACACCATCGTCGAGCAGGACCGCGCCCAAGCAGGTACCGGCGCGACGTCGTGGATCCACGCGGTGGGCACCAGGCCTTTCAAGCGGCTCGCGTTCCCCGGCTTCGACGCCGGGAGCGTCTCGATGAAAGACTCGACGCTCGTCGTCACCTTCCCATTGCGCGGTGCTCGGGTTGACTGGGAGAAAGCCGCACCCATCGTCATCGCGCACATCGACGGGGTCGAGCGGAGCCTCGGCGGCGCGGTCCTCAAAACCGCTACGGCTGCGGTCCTCCGTGCTGAATTGTCTTTGCTGAAGAAAGAGAAGGCCCAGGGGAAGGAGCGATGGGTTGCAGACCCTGCGGTCGTCAACAAGAGGGTGACGGTCAGCGCCGTCGTCCCTGGCGGAAGTGCCCTGTTCGACAACGAGCTCATCGCCATCACCCAGTCCTCGATTGATCTCGGTGCGATCTCGCCTGGCTGGGAAGCGCCACTGCACACCGACTCGGCCAGCTCTGAGCCCGAGCTGCGCATCGTCACCGAAGCCAAGAACGGCCGCGCGGTGCTCCGCCTCTCGGGCCAAGCGAAATTCGTTCCCACCAGCCAGCCCTTCGTCTTCACGGCCAAGAAGCGCGGAGAGGGCGGCCTCGTGCTCGCCAACGCTCGGGCCCCGCAGGCACGAGGCAACCGAGTGGAGCTCCTGGAGAAGCTCATCAAGTGCCGGACCGCCGCGCCCACGAACCAGGGCACGTGTCGAGGCGACGGCCTCATCGAGGCAGAGCTCGAAATGAAGTACCTCGAAGAGGGAGCGCACCTTGTCTTCGAGCTCGCCCCCGTCGGCGAGGAGGTGCTCGGGAGGCGCCTGACTGCGGTGAGTGGCACCTGGCCAAAGGACGAAGCCCAACCGCTGACGCTCCCGGAAGGAGCCAGCTCATGAGCGCCGAGGAAAGCGAGAACGAGAACCAGGCCCAAAACAGCCTTGAGCTTGAAGTGGGGCTGGTCGGCCGACTGCGCGTGGTGGCGACACCCATCGTGGGGCTCGCCATCACCGCGGTGAACCTGGTCAACGGGAAGACCTTCGATGGGAAGACCGTGGCCTCGCCGGCCACTGCCTTGTCGAGCGCTCAGGCCAACCAGAGCCTCGCGGAGGTGGCCCTGAAGGTGCGCGGGACGCACAAGAACCTCCCGACTGAGGCCCCGCTCCCGGCCACTCTGGAGTACCTGGTATCGGAGGACGGCGTGCCAGAACCCCGCACCTACTCGGTGGACGGCGAGCTGGCGTTCAGCGGCTCCAATGGCTTCGAATTCAAGCAACGGGTCGGCCCGCCCGAGAGGCGCTCGCGCAGCACCCCGGTGCTTGACGCACTGGCGCACCGCCTGTTCGGGAAAGGACGAGTGCGGGTCCGACTTCAGGCGCATTACCCCCATGTCAGGCCGATGACGACGGAAGACGTCGCGACCTTCGACAACCAGCTCGGGCTCGTCTTCAAGTCCGGCTGGAGCCAACTCGCCCCCAACAGCTCAGTGCTCATAGGGACACAGCTCGACGTCGAGCTGCGGCACAGCGGCCTGACAAGCGATTACCTCGCGGGCAACGGTGCCGTGCGAATGGTGATCAAGGAGCTCGACGACAGCCCGGGTGAGAGGCGGGGCAAGGGCGGCTACGCCACTGAGCTGCGGTGGACGAAGGCGACTGGCGCCGTGCAGCGGTGGATGGTGGGCTGCGAGCCAGGCTCGACTCCGGCGAGCGCGCACTTCTCCTACGAGGAGACCAATGAGCAGGGCGACTATGAATATGGCTTCGACGCGCAGGTCTTGAAGGACGTAGCGCTAGAGCTGACCAAGAAGGACCCGTTCATCACCGTCGTCTCCAACCGACAGGTGCTCAAGGTGCCCCGGCCGGCGGTCGCCTCATTCCAGCTTGGCTTTCGGCCCCCCGGTTTCCTGACGACACCGGCGCTCGTCGCGAGTGGGCACCTCACCGGCATCGCCCCCGAGGTGAGACTCCATCTCGAGGTGCGCTTCTACCGCCGCGTGGGCAAGGTCGCCGAGTGCCTGCGCGAGGTGCAATGCGTCGCGACGGGTGGCTCGTTCGAGGTCGAGGTCCACCCGCTGCAGTTGACGCCCCCATTTCTCGACCCCGCGCTCGAGTCGCTGGGCGGGCAGACCAAGGCCGCAGGTGCGCCAGTGTTCGCAACCATGAGAATGCTGCCCGGCGACGGCCTCGAGCCCAAGTTGCCGCTCTCGGCGTCGCTGGAGTGGAACGACAACCTCTTCGACGCCTTCGACGACCGCAAGGGTGTCATCTGCCTCAAGTCCGCCGGCACGGCTCGCTTCGTCTGCTCGACCGAATCGAAGCTGGGGTGCCATCGGCTGCGCTCGGCCCTCTCCTCGGTCCTCGGCCCGGTGCCGCTTCTCAATCTCGAGCAACTGCAGCACGTCTTCCCAGCCGCCGCGACGGAGGTCCTCCAGGGCATCGTGGATGAGATCGTCGCCAACCCGGAGCGACTCGGACTTGACACGCCGCTGCGTCGTGCGCACTTCTTCGCCCAGGCGCGCAAGGAGGCAGGCGCCAGCCTCGCGCTCGTGGAGGACATGAGCTACACGTCGCCGAGCCGCCTCGCGCTCTTCAGCTACTATAGGGCTCGCCCCGCGGAGGCTTCCGCCGACGTTGGTCATCCGAAGACCATCGGCGACAAGGTATACGGAAGCGCGGGCAACCCCTCGCTGGGGAACGGTCCGGAAGAGGGATACCGGTACCGGGGCCGGGGCATGCTGCACGTCACGGGAAAGGCGAACTATGCCGACTTCACCCAGTGGCACGATGGCATGTTCCAGGAGCACGTCGACTTCGTGGCGACGCCCGAGACACTGGCTCAGCCAAAGTACGCGCTCCGCGCCGCCGCGGGCTTCTGGATGCGCCATCGCCTTTCGGAGAAGGCCGACACGCGGGGCCACGCGACCGTCGATGCCATCACGACCGTCATCAATGCTGGCGAGCCCGCCGAGGGGCGAAAGGAGCGCCGGGACTTCTACGATCTCACCTCCCTTATCTTCGATGTCGACGCATCCATGTGAGTCCCAGCGGGGGACAGCCAGGCAGCCACTGATCGATTCAGAGGGCCTCGCGGTCGAGGTTGTCAGCGCCGAGGTGTAAGAAGTGAGAAGAGCGAACGGGGGAGGGTGGCGTGAGAGGAAGAATCATCTGCGGCTATGCAGTGACCGAGTTGCTGGGGAGCGGGCGCAGCGGGCTGCTGTACTTGCTCCGAGAGCCCTCGACGAACCGGAAGGCGGTGCTCCGCGTCGTCACCGGGCGTGACGTCGAGAGCGGGGCCTACTTCGAGGCAGAGGCCCTCCGGTTTCTCCCTCCGTCCCTGACGCACCACATGGTCCACGCGGCGCTCGATGACGGAACTCCGGTCGAGCTCTTGGTGGCACCCGAGCCAACGGCGAAACGACCCAGGAGCCGGCTCGTCGAGCGTCTGGCCGAGGGGCAGAATTCGTGGGCGCTCGGGGTATGGCGAGCCGCGTGGGGCGTGGCCATGGGTCTCCTCCTCGCCTCGCTGGTGGTGCTGGGCTTGAGGTCTCGGCCAGTGAGCCAGGAGCCGGCGACTCTTCAGCCCGAGGCTGCGTGCTCGATGGACGCGCGGTGGCGCCTCGAGGTCCTCCGCACCATCGAGGTGCTGGATCAACTCTCTCAAGACGGCCACCTCGCCAGCTCGGTCTACCGGTCTCGCCGGCGCTCACTGCTCCACATGGTCGCCAGCGCTGAGTCCGGTGACTGCCACGAGACGACGATCCCCGCTTCCCCCGGGGCCCGAAACGCGATTTCCTCGGCCCAACCATGACGCCCATACGAATGCTGACGCCTCTCCTCGCAGTCGCAGCGCTCTCCAGCGGGTGTGGCCACGGGAGGCACACGCTCCAGCGGCAGGCGGCCAGCGACCTCGATTGCTCCCCGAGGCTGCTCCGCGTCACCCCGTACGGCGACCGCTCCACCGGCCAATTCGTGGTGCAGGGGTGCGGCCGACACGCGGTCTACACCAAGACTCCAGACGGCCCGGTGCTGTCCTCCTCCATCGAGGCTGACACGGCGGGTGGGCCACCCATGAGGGGGCCGCCGCAAGCGATGCCTCCGGGCCCACCGCCAGCTCCTCCGCCGCCGCTCCCGGAGCAGAACTGAGGCTCGAGGCAATCGAGTTCACTCCGCCTGGAATGGCCCTGGCTGAGGACCTGGCTCGTTGAACGCGGAGCGGTAGAGTGCCTCGCGTGGGTCCGAATCTCATCGCGCTGGCAATTCCCTTCTTCTTTCTCGGCATCGGCATCGAGCTCTGGGCCGCGCGGCGAAGAGGCGTCGCCGTGTACCGGTTGGCGGACTCGCTCGCTGACCTCGGCTGTGGCATCGGCCAGCAGATGGTCTCGGCGCTCATCGCGACCAGCGCCGTGACCGCGAGCTACGACTGGGTCGCCGGCCACCGACTTCTCACCCTGCCGGGGACCGTGCTCCCGTGGGTGGTAGCCTTCTTCGGCCTCGAGTTTGCCTACTACTGGTGGCATCGCCTGTCGCACGAGGTGAACTTCCTCTGGGCGGCGCACGTGGTGCATCACCAGAGCGAAGACTACAACCTCGCCGTGGCGCTGCGGCAGTCGGTGACGACGTGGCTCACCACCCTGCCCTTCTATTTGCCGCTGGCCCTCCTCGGCGTGCCCACTACGCACTTCCTGGTGATGTTGGGCATCTCGACGCTGTACCAGTTCTGGATTCACACCGAGCTGGTGCCCCCGCTGGGGTGGTTCGAGCGGGTGTTCAACACTCCTGCGCTCCATCGGGTGCATCACGCCATCAACCCCGGGTACCTCGATCGCAACCACGGGGCGATGGTCTCGTTCTGGGACGAGCTGTTCGGCACCTACCAGCGGGAGACTGAGCCGTGCGTCTTCGGCACCACCCGGCCAATCGACAGCTTCAACCCCCTGTGGGCGCAGGTGGAGACCTTCGTCGACCTCTGGAGGCTGGCTCGCCGGGCGCCGAGCTTCGTCGACGCGGTGAGGGTATTCGTGGGCTCCCCGGCCTGGCGACCCACGTGGATGGGCGACGCGCTCAAACGTGACTTCTCTCGCAAGTACGAGCGCCCGGCCAGCCGCAAGGTGTGCCGCTACGCCCTGAGCCAGTGGGTGATTGTGGTGCTGGTCGTCTTTGCCTTCATCCTCTGGGGCGGCGAGCTGTCGTGGGTGTCGCGGGTCGCCGTGAGCGGCTTCGTCGTGCACACGCTGGCCACCATACCGGCCCTGCTCGAGGCCAAGTCGTGGGCCAAGCCGCTCGAGGCGGTGCGGCTGGTGAGCGTGCCGGCCCTCGTCACGCTTCTGCTGGCGTTCGGCTGAGGCGCGCGGAGCTTCAGAGCGTCACGCCGAGCGCTCCAAGCTGAGCGGGGAACTCGGCGGCGCTGTGGAAAACGCGCCCGTGGAGCCCCGAGTCCGAGGCCGCGACGGCGTAGCGCTCCACGTCATCGAAGAAGGCCGCGCGCCACGGGGGAACCCCAGCGACGTCGGTGGCCCGCTCGTAGATGCCCCGCTCGGGCTTCACCATTCCCACCTCGTACGAGAGGACCAGAGCGTCGAAGCGAGAGAGCACCGGCAGCCGCGGCCGGAGGAAGCCTACATGCTGGTCATGGGTGTTGGAGAGGAGCACCAGGCGAACTCGGCCCACCAGCTTCTCGACGTGAGCCACCATGGCGTCGTTGATGGAGAAGTGGCAATTCCACACCTCGAGCCACTCGGCGGGTGAGATGGAGTGGCCGAGCCGGTCGACGAGCTCCTGCCTCAGCGCATCACCAGGGAGCTGCCCGCGATTGACTCGGTCCCACAGGCCACCGTCGAGCCGAGCCTTCATCTCTTCGTCGGTCGTGTGGAAGGCCCGGGCGAGCTCGCCGAAGAGCTTCGTGTTGTCGTGGAACGCGAGCACGTTCCCGAGGTCGAGGATGAGGGCCTGAATCGGAGGCATACGGGGCTACATCACCCCAGGCGGCTCCGTTCGCAAGGTCTGAAGGGATGGGAGGGCAGAGGCACCTCTCCTCCCAGCAGCTGAATGTTGTTACCATCCCGACCCCTCCCTCAACCCGTCGAGGCCCTCGTGGAGCCAGCCGTCACCATCGAAAGTCACCCGCTCCTCGAGGCCGGCCTGGTGACGGCCACGTTCTCGCGGCCCTTGGCCGAGGTGGGCGCCCTCGACTCTCTCAAGGCCCTGCTCAGGCTCGACGCCCCCTCCCCTCTGTCCTCCGATGACGCCGTCCGCGCAGCAGTGAGAGACCTCCTCCGGCACGGCGGCTACAAACCAACCGGCCGCGGCAAGCCCGCCTCCGAGTACCTCCTGCGGGCGGTCGGTGAGGGCGCGCTGGCTTCCATCAACGCGGCAGTCGACGCCTGCAACGTCGTCTCGCTCCACTCTGGCCTGCCCATCAGCGTGGTCGATCTCGACAAGGTGGAGCGCCCCTTGAAGGTGGCGGTGGCACCGCCGGGCACCAGCTACGTCTTCAACACCTCTGGACAGACCATCGACGTGTCACAGCTCCTCTGCCTCTTCGACGCCCAGGGTGCTTGCGCCAACGCGGTGAAAGACTCCATGCGCACCAAGACCTCGGGCGCGACCACCCGCACGCTCTCGGTCATCTGGGGAGCGCGCGGGCTCCCCGGTCGCACCAGCGCCACAGCCCAGTGGTACCGACAGCTCCTCGAGGCCGCCGGAGCCTCGACTGACGTCGCCATCGTGCCGGCGTGATGGAGCCCCGCCTCCTCGACCTGGTGCGGGCCCTCGCGCCTGGAGCAACCGTATGGGTGCCCTCGGCCGGCAACAGCCTGTGGCCCGTGATTCGCGGGGGAGATTTTCTCCTCGTACGCCGGTGCGGCAGTGACGCGCTCCGGCCCGGAGACGTGGCTCTCGTCGAGGGCCCGGTCAGCCTCATCGCGCACATCGTCGCGACCGTGAAGCCTCTGTCCACCGTGTCCATCGTGGGAGTGCCTGACCCTCCTGCCCTGCCCGCTCTCGGGCGAGTCATCGCGGTGCGCCGGGGCCAGACTCGCATCGCACTCCCCGAGCTGCTCCGCCCACTCCTGCACCTGACACCACGGGCGGCGGTCATCTTGAAGCGAGTGCCGCTGTTCCAGGCCTTGGTCCGGCGGATTCGCGACGGGCGCCCGCGATGAAATGGGCTCTGGTGATGGCGGCGGTGTCTCTGGGAGCCACGGCCGGGGAGCCTCGACACGACGCCTTCGGAACCCTCTCGCTCAACGGCGAAGCCACCAAGGTGCACTGGACCGACGGCGACTCCTTCAAGGTGCGAGACGGGCCCTTCAAGGGCAAGGGCACGCGCCTGGTCGGCTACAACACCCTCGAGGCCTACGGGCCAGTGCACTCCTGGGGCACGTGGACGCCCGAGGAGCTCTACGAAATCGCCGCCGCCTCGGCCGAAGCAGCCGCTGCCGAAGCGTGGGTCTGCACGACCGACGGCCAGCTCGACGGCTACCACCGGCTCTTGGTCTCGTGCCCGAGGCTCGCGGTCGAGATGGTGCGACAGGGCTACGGCCACGCCTACGCGGTCGACGGCCAGGAGGCAGCCCCCGAGGTGCTCGAGGCCCAACGCCAGGCCCAGCGCGCGCGACGAGGCATCTGGCGACGCGGGCTCGTCAAGGGCATCGTCACCAGCCTCCACTCGGTCGACGAGTCCCCCGGGCCGAGCGCCACGTACAACCGAGTCGTCGACACGCGCACCGGCCAGGCCTCCAAGCGGAGCCACCACCAGACCTACCGGACCTGCCAGGTGGTGTGCGAGGAGACCGAGGGCGAGCGCTCGTGCATGGTCTACGTGCCCTTCGAGCACCGCTACCGTCAGAAGCCCGCCTGCCTGCGGTAGTGCCAGTAGCGCTCGGGCGGCAGCCGTTCTAGAGGTGGCGAGCCATGGACCCAGCCTCGAACGTCTCGCCCCCGTCGACCATTCCTCCTCGCCGCAAGGGGCCTTCTGCCGGGCTGCTCCTCGGCCTCGGGTGTGCCGGCTTCGTCGTGCTCGCCATCATCGGCGTGGCGGTGTTGATGGCGCTGGGCGAGGGAACCCACCGGGTCGCCTCAGCGACGGTGCTCCGCATGAAGGTGGGCGAGCTCCCCGAATTCGTCCGCGAGGGCCAGCTGTTGGACCTGTTCGACAAGGCGCCAGTCACGGTGCGAGAGCACCTGGTCAACCTCGAGAAGGCCGCCAAGGACAAGCGAGTCAAAGGCGTCTTGCTCGAGCTGCAGGGGACGAGCGCTGGCTGGGCGAAGATTGAGGAGCTCCGCGATGCCCTGCTCCAGTTCAAGAAGAGCGGGAAGTTCGTGGTGGCCTACTCCGAGGCCATGACCGAGAAGGAGTACGCGCTGGCGCTGGCCGCCGATGAAATCATCATGCCCCGCGACGCCTACTTCGAGTTCAACGGCCTGGCGAGCGAGGTGTCTCACTACCCCGGGCTCCTCGAGAAGCTGGGCATCGAGGTGCAATACTTCCGCTACGGCAAATACAAATCGGTGTCTGGTGAGTCGTACGGACGCAAGGCCCTCACCGAGCCGGTGAAGGAGATGATTTCCAAGAACCTGGCGCTGGTCTTCGACCACTTTGTCTCGGCGGTGGCCGAGCGCCGCACGCTCGACGCAGCCCAGGTCCGGGCACTAGTCGACGAGGGGCGACTCAAGGCCGACTGGGCTGTGGAGCAGAAGCTCATCGACAAGCTCGCGTACTTCGACGAGGTCGAGTCGAGCCTCAAGGAGCGCATGAAGCTGGGCGAGAAGGACAAGCTCAGCTTCGTCACCTCGAACCGGTACCGAGAGGTGAAGCCCTCTGACGTCGGGCTCACCGAGGGCCGCGACGTCATCGCCCTGGTGTACTCGGTGGGGCTCATCGTGGCCGGCAAAGGCAACGACGACAACCAAGGCAGCGAGCCCATCATCAAGGCGCTGCGCCGGGCGGTGGAGGACGAGCACGTCAAGGCCATCGTCTTCCGCGTCGACTCTCCCGGAGGCGCGGGCCTCGGCTGCGACTACGTGCGGCGCGAGGTCGAGCGTGCAGCGAAGAAGAAGCCCGTCATCGTCTCGATGTCCGACGTGGCCGCATCGGGTGGCTACTGGGTCTCGATGGACGCGACGGCCATCGTCGCCCAGCCCACGACGGCCACCGGCAGCATCGGCATCTTCTCGGTCATTCCCAACTTCGGAGGGCTGTACGACAAGCTCGGCCTCAACAACGAGGTGTTCAAGGCGGGCGCCCACGCCGACGCGCTGACGCTGGCGAGGAAGCTGAGCGACGAAGAGGCCAAGCGCTTCGACGATGACCTGTTCAAGTCGTATCAGCGCTTCGTCGAGCTCGCTGCCGCCGGTCGCCACAAGTCCTACGACGAGTTGCAGGAGGTCGCCCAGGGCCGCACCTGGTACGGCTCCGAGGCCCTCGAGAAGGGGCTGGTCGATAAGCTCGGCGGGTTCCCCGTCGCCATCGCGCTGGCCAAGGAGAAGGCGGCGCTCCCCGCGTCGACCTCGGTGAAGGTCGAGCTGTTCGACAAACACACCAGCTTCATCGAGCAGTTTCTGAAGGGCGAGGACGACGACGAGAGCCCCGAATTCGCCGATGTCGTGCTGGGGAAGCTCTTGTCAGCCTCGGGCCTCAAGCCCGTGCTCCGGAAGGTACCGGGTGCCCTGCCTCTCGCGCGCGCCGTCCTCGCAGGGCAGACGACCTTCCCCTTGGCGGAATACCAGGTCGACTTTCACTGACGATGGCGACTGGTTTGGGTGCCCGAGGCTCGACCTACTTGGGCTGAGACAACACGAGCCAGAGCTCACCGTTCTGGTGGTGCCCAGCCTGAATGTAGAGCGACCGCTCCTTACCCAAGGAGTACGTCGCGTCGACCGGCGGCACCTTCACCTTCACTTGGGCGACGTTCTGCTTCAGCGCCACCAACTGGAGCTCGGCGACCTTGTGGTTGGGAAGCTCGACCTTCACCGCGCTGGCCGCCAGCTCGACGCGCCGAGAGCTCAGGCTCTTCAGCGTGAGGTACTTCACCCTGGCGCCCAAGGTGGCCTGCATCGGGGCCAGCGCCGGGTCGACGCCGCCTGGGTCCTTCGAGGCGAAGACCACGTCGGCCTGCACTGGCACCTTGTCTTCCGCCACGGCGACGCTGGCCAACAGCGCGAGGCCAACCCCCAGAGCGCCGAACAGGTTGCCCGACCGTCGCGAGGCGAGCGAGACCGAAGCGAGCCGGGCACCCGAGCGACGAGCACCGGAGCTGTGCCGTTGGGCCAGTAGGACCGCGCAGCAGGAGAGAGGCTGCCCGGCGCAGCGAGAGGATCGTT
>PMBV01000230.1:0-38876 GCA_003153055.1 Myxococcales bacterium | reverse complement strand
CGGCGTTTCACACCAGTCACCTAGAGCTCTCACAGCTCCCCCTGCTTGGTGGTGGTGGGCTCCTTCACCTTCCCGTCCTCGGCCGGCTTCTTGGGCTGCTCGGCGGTGTCCGTCTCGGGCCCGTCGACCACCCAGATGACGGCGTTCCCGTCGTCCGTCTCCATCACCACGGGCTTCACGTTGGCCTGGGTGTCGTCGAGGGCGACGGTCTGCACTTGAACCCGCGTCGCGCCGTACCCATCTGGAGTGGCGAAGCGCATGGTGACGGGAATCGCGATGGCGACCGCGGCAGTGGCCCCGGCGAGCCCCGCCAGCAGCGGACCCCGCTGCCAGGTCAGCATCTCGGACAGCGTCAACTTCGCCCGCTCGAGCCACGGCAGCTTCTCGGGAGTCAGCCGCGCCATCACCCCGTCGCTGAAGCCCTTCCACTCGACCTCGTCGGCCTGCATCTCGAGCGCGTGCCGCATCAGCGCGTCGCCTGCGCGCAGGTCCGCCACTTGGCGGGCCGATTCCTCGTTGTGGGCCAGGTGCTGCTCGACCTGCCGTCGCTCCTCCACCGACAGCTCGCCGTCGACGTAGGGCGACAGGAGTGGAAGGAACTTCTCGCGCGCCGGATTCTTCATCGGTGACCTCGTCTCAAGTGAAGTGACGAGAAGCAAAGGCGGATATTCCCCGGAGTTTCATTCTGACCCCACTCCGGTTTTCGACTCGTCCAACTCCACGTATTCACGAAGAATTTTCTGCATCTTCAGGCGAGCGTGGAACAACCGCGACATCACCGTGCCCTTGGGGATCTCCAGTGTTCGCGAGAGGTCCTCATAGCTCATGCCCTCGACCTCGCGGAGGAGGAGGATTTCGCGGTGGGCCGGGGGAATGTCCTGCATCGCCGAGGTGATGCGCTCGGCCAGCTCTCGGCGGAGGGCTGACTTCTGCGGGTTGGTGCCCAAACGGCTGCCGAGGGCGCCGATGCCGGCCTCGGCGGTGTCGAGCTTCACCGACTCGTCGAACTCGACGTGCTCGTCGCCCTTGCTGCCCTTCTTGCGCAAGACATCGATGCAGATGTTGACGGTGATGCGGTACAGCCAGGTGTAGAAGCTGGCGTCGCCCTTGAAGTGGTCGAGGTACTTGTAGACCTTGACGAAGGCCTCCTGGGCTACGTCGCGGGCTTCTTCCTTGTCCTTCACCATGCCCAAGGCGACGGAGTAGACCTTCCGCTGGTACCGTTCGACGAGCAGCTTGAAGGCGCGCTGGTCTCCTTTTCGGGCGCGTTGGACCAGCGTGAGGTCATCGGTGGCCATCGGTCGGTGGCGAAGGTAGCAAAAGTCGTGGGCCGGAGGGGATTGTCGCTCAGGCGCTCCTTCGTTCGAGGCTGGCCGCACCCGTGCTACGGAGGCCGCCATGCATGTACGGCAGTGGCCCGCCTGGGCGCGAGTGGCCTCGTGGTTTTTCGGTACTCGCCTCATCGCCGAGCTAGCCATGGTGGCCGGCACGTTCTGGCCCGCGCCCAACGGCGGGTGGATCGGTCAAAGCGGCTCACTCCTCTACCGCCAGGTGCCGTCGCGCTGGCTCGACGTCTGGGGGCGGTGGGACACCTCGTTCTACCTCTCCATCGCCCAGCGCGGGTACCCAGCCCCGGTGGACGGCGGCTGGGTCTACGACGCCGCGTACTACCCAATGCTGCCCTGCATGATGCGCGGGCTCTCGGAGCTGTTGGGCGGCGCGTCGCTGTACTTGTGCGGGCTTTTCCTGGTGAACGTCTTCTTCGTCCTGGGGCTCTGGTACCTCTACCGGCTGGTGCGCCTCGATGACGGGCCCGAGTTCGCCGTGCAGGTACTCATCGTGGTGCTCGCCTACCCGGGCAGCCACTTCCTCGGCGTCGTCTACCCCGACTCGCTGATGTTCTTCCTCGGCGTCTTCGCCGTGTACGCGGTTCGCGTGCGGCTGCCTCTGGTCGCCGGGCTCGCCGTGATGCTCGCAGCGGTGACTCGGTCGAGCGGCGGTTTATTGGCCCTGCCAGTGCTCATCGAGCTGCTCAAGGGACCCGACGGAAAGTGGCGGTTCACCCCGTGGGTCTTCGTGCTGGCCCTCGTTCCGGTCTCAGTGGTGCCGTACCTCCTGCTGCAGCAGCAGGTCTTCCATGACCCGATCTACTTTGCTCACGTGCAGGCAGCCTGGGGCCGGCACCCCAGCTTCCCCCTCGAGCCATTGCTCCGCTTCGACCTGACCCTCGACTACCACGTCTTCACACTCGTCGCGATCGCGCTGGCAGTGTATGGCTTTCGAAGGAAGGAGCGGCTCAGCTACTGGCTCTCCTCCGGCGTGGCGCTCCTCCTTCCGCTCTCCACCGGAATGCTGCGAGGCATTCACCGGTACCTGGCCTCGAACTTCCCCCTCTACATCTTCGGCGCGCGCTGGCTCGAGCAGCGGCCGCGGGCCAAGCTCGCCTACCGCGTCATCGGCATCGCGGTCATGGCGCTGTTCGCCTTCCAATGGGGCAAAAACCGCCACCCGAATTGAGTGACGTTCCGGCGCGGAGAATGGGCGCCGTCAGCCCCGACGGAAAATTTCGGCACTGAGAACAAGAGGTCCCTCAGGGAGGCGTTCTGCCCCGCCCCAGGAGCCGCATCGGTTCGCCGCCGCTCTTTGACCCGATCGGCCCGACCAGAAGCATCACCTGACTCGCACGAAGGACCAAGAGTTCCCCGAGAAAGTATCTATGACCTGTTTCATCGATGTTGCACATGCGAAGAACCCTCGAAGCCGCGCGTATCGCCTGGCCCTCCTCCTCGGCGCCGTGGCGGTCGGGGCCTGCGGTGGTGCCGATACCGGGCAGTCGACAGACGGAGGGAGCCATGGCGGCGTGGTCTGCACCTCGTTCACCTACTCGGCATGGGGCACCTGCCAGAGCGGCACCCAGACTCGAACCGTCACGACCTCCTCTCCAAAGGGCTGCGGCGGCGGAAACCCGGTGCTCTCTCAGGGCTGCGGCTCAACCAACAATGGTTCGACGCTGTACCAGACGTGCGGTTCCGCCACCTGCCACGGCCCCCTGGCCACGAGTGACCTCAAGGGCAAAGGCGTGACGGTGCAGTTGGTTCAGACGACCCACGCGGGCGCCTTCGGGCTGACCTCCGCTGAGCTTCAGGCCATCGTGACCGCGATCGGGCCCTGAGCTTCCCGGTCTCCACGAGCCGACACCTCGAAGGCCCATCGATGTGCTGCTCCAAGATCGAAGAGTGAACCTCGCAGCAACGGGCACCTCGCCCCAGCGAGTGCCCGACGTCCCTTTTCGGAGATGGTGCAATGGCCAGTCAGCAGCGTTCGACGCGACGTGCCTTCCTCCTCGACGTAGGGGCTGTCACGGGGGTCGCGGCCTCCGCGGCGCTCGCGGGTTGTGGCCTCGACCAGCCCGCTCCGAGCCGCGACGGCGGCCGTGACGGCGGCCGCATCGACGGAGGCAGTGCCGGCGGCGGCAGTGCCGGTGGAGGGAGCGCCCACGGCGGCGGCGAAGAGACGTGTCCGCCCGTGACCGAGTGCGCGACCTCCGCGACGTTGCCCTCGGAATGGGCTCGGGAAGCCGACGTCGTCGTCTTGGGCACGGGCTTCGCAGGGCTCTCGGCCGCGGTGGCCGCCTCGGACGCTGGGGCGAAGGTCCTCGTCTTGGAGAAGATGGCCAAGACCGAGGAAGGTGGCAACAGCGTCATCTGTGGGAACATGTGGTGGACGCCGACATCGGTCGATGAAGGGGTCAAGTACATCAAGGCGCTGTGCATGGGGTTGACAGACGACACCTGCATTCAGACCCTCGCCCAGGAGATGTTCAAGCTCAATGACTGGCTGGCGACGGTGGGTGTCACGGCCGGAGCGCTCGGGGTCTTCCAGCCAGAGTACCCGGAGCTGCCCGGAGCGAGCTCGGTTCGAACGTGGATGAACAAGGGTGGAGATGGACTCTGGCAGCCCCTCCGAGACGCGGTCGCCGCTCGAAACGTCGAGGTCCTGTATGGCTCGCCGGCGGTGGAGCTGATTCAGGACCCGACCACGAGGGAAATCAAGGGCGTGGTTGCCAAGAATGGCAATCAGTCGATGAACATCAAATGCAAGCGCGGGGTCATCCTGGCCTGCGGCGGGTTCGCGTTCAACCACGCCATGCAGGCCCAGTATTTGCCCGGGTGGCCGGTGTTCAGCCAAGGCACGCCTGGCAACACGGGCGACGGAATCGAGATGGCCCAGAAGGCGGGCGCGGCCCTGTGGCACATGAACAACACGCTCGCGCATATCGGCTGTTTTGTCGCTGACCCGAGTGACCCAAAGTCGCTCCCGATTTCGCTCTCGCTCCCCGCCGCCTCGATCCTGGTCGACAAGCTCGGGTCGCGGTTCATGAATGAGAAGCAGACCGACCGCCATGGGTTCGGCCACAAGGAGCACCTCTTCTTCTTCGATGGCCTGAAGCAGACCTTCAGCCGAATTCCCTGCTACGCGGTGTTCGACGAGACTGCGCGCAAGGCAGGAGCCATCGCCGGCGGCCTCATGGGTTGGTACGGGAAGCACGGCGGCTCCAGCTGGAGCACCGACAACAGCGTCGAGGTCGGAAAGGGTTGGATCAAGAAGGGCCAGACTCTGGACGCCCTGGCCACGGCCATCGGCGCGAACGCCACGACCTTGCAGGCGACTGTGACGCGCTTCAACGGGTTCTGTAGCTCGGGTCAGGACCTCGACTACGGGCGGTCGGCCTCCACGCTCAAGGCCTTGGCAACAGCGCCGTACTACGCCGTGCCGGTCTACCCACTCATGTACAACACGCAGGGTGGTCCTCGGCGCAATGAGAAGTGCCAGGTCATCACACCCACCGGCGAGCGCATCCCCCGGCTGTACAGCGCTGGTGAGCTCGGGTCCTTCTGGGGCTGGATGTACAACGGTGGCGGGAACGCGGCGGAGGCCGTCATCACCGGGCGCCTGTCCGGCAAGGGCTCGGCCGGCGAAGCACCCTGGGCCTGACCTCAGTCCACACGAATGGCGGCTTCGTCCCGCCCTGTGCTCGTTTGCGTCGATGGGCTCGACGGCACAGAGGTTGAATCAAGGAGGTGGATCCATCAGTCGTCCTGACGGATGAGCACTGCGCCATGACGAAACCCGGTGGCCCCGCCGCGTGCACGAGCGGCGGCCCCTGCTGACGATTGATTCAGGCGCCTCACCGATTGACCCGATCCGCCTCGGGGCCGCTCCATCGTACCATGCCAATTGGAGAGACGCGCCCTCTGGAGCGGACCCGAGCCTCGCCGGGGTGTCTGTCTCTTTCGCGGTGGGTGGGTGGTTCGCTGGTGGTCCTCGCGCTTGGCTGCGGCGGGGCCCCCACGACGCCATGGGACCGCGATGGCGGAACGACGAGCGTGAGGAAGGACGCGGGGACCACCAGCCCCACCTCGACCTGCCTCGACCAGGACGGCGACGGCTACGCGGGCAGCAGTGGGTGCCCCACTGGCCTCGACTGCGACGACAGCAACCCCAGCATTCACCCCGGCGCCACCGAAACGCTGAATGGCAAAGACGACGACTGTGATGGCAAAATAGACAACCACATCGCCGGTCACGACTCCGACGGAGATGGCACGGCCTACCCGGAGGACTGCAACGACGACGAGCCGCTCATCGGCCCCTACGCCATCGAGGTTCTCGGCGACGGTGTCGACAACAACTGCGACGGGAGAATCGACGAGGCCGCTCCGGTGGCGTGCGATACAGGGAGCCTGGGCTCTTCGGCGGCCGACTTCGCCAGAGCGATCGGCGTTTGTCCCCTGCCCCCCAACGCGGTCTTCGATGGCGGGGTCAACCTCGTCAAGAGCGCCGAGTTCATGACCGGCGGTGGGAAGTACGCTCCGGCGGCTGCGAGGTCGATTCGGGCAACCTTCGGCTCACAGTGGGTGCACACCCAGGGCAGCAAGATGGCGCTCATCTCCACAGGCAAAGCCATCGACCAGCTCGACGACGCCTCATTCTCGCCTCAGGTCGGCAAGGACTTCAACGTCTCGACCACCCACCCGCTCTACTCGCCGCCCCGGTGCGCGGCGCCGTCCACCACTCCCGGCGCCCACGACATGACCGAGCTGAAGATTCAGCTCAGGGTTCCACAGAACGCGAACAGCCTCAGCTTCCAGTTCAACTTCTTCTCGGCTGAGTACCCCGAGTATGTCTGCACCGAGTTCAATGATCGCTTCATCGTCATTCTCAGCTCGACCGGCCTCCACCCTGCCGACCTTCCCAACGCCGGCGCGGGCGCGTGCGTCGCCGGGTCGACCACGCCTGCGTGCAACGTCAGCTTCGACAAGAACGGCCAGCCCGTTTCCATCAACAACGCATTCTTCGATGTCTGCGCCGCGGCCTCGGGTTCGGGCTGGGCAAACGCCTGCACCAAGTCGACCAGCCTGCTCGCGCAGACCGGCTATGGCTCGCCCGACCCGTTCTGCTCTTCGGATTCGTACATCGGCGAGGCCGACTGCCTCATCGGCGGCGCGACCGGGTGGTTGACGACCAAAGCACCCGTGGTGCCGAACGAGATCATCACCCTGCGCTTCATCATCCTCGACGAGGGCGACGGCATTCTCGACTCGGCGGCGCTCATCGACAGCTTCCAGTGGGACACCGCCACCGTGACGACACCCGTGACGGACCCCATCGGTTGATTCAGGCGAGGAGCTCGAGGCGGCGCGCGAGGTCGGACTGGAAGACGGACCGCGGGTCGTACTTCGCCTTGAGCGCCAGCCACTCCTGGAGCCTCGGGTACATCGCCCTGAGCGAAGCGGGGGTCAGGAACGAGTCCTTCCCGAGGTACACTCGACCACCCGCTTCGACGACCATGGCGTCGAGCCGGTGGGCGAGCTCGGCCGTACCCTCGCGTATGGGGAAGTCGATGGCGAGCGTGTACCCTTCGAAGGGGAAGGACAGCGGACCATCGCCCTCGGGGCCCATGCGCTTCAAGACGTTGAGGAAGGGCAGGTTCCCCGACGAGACGATGGCGTCGAGCAGCGAGCGCATGTGACGCCGTCCGTCGGCCAGGGGAATCACGAACTGGTACTGGGTGAAGCCCCTGGGTCCGTAGGCCCGGTTCCACTCGCCAATGGCATCCAAAGGGTAGAAGAAGGACTCGTAGTGGCTGATGGCCACCGAGCGCGTGAGCACCAGCTTGATGACTCGGTTCAGCACCGAGGCGGTGGCTCGGTTGAGGGCGAAGCCGGGGAGCTCCACGGGCACCACCAGCGGTGAGGGTCGACTCGTCTTGAGCGGCGAGCGGGCCAGGTTCGCGGGCAACTCCTCGACCGTGGCGTGGTCTCCGATGGTCAACACGCCCTGCCCGAGGCGCGCACCAGTGGCGCCAGGGTCGATGCTGGCGACCGAGTAGGGCGTGCCTCCGTTCTCGTCGATGGCGTCGAGCAGCGCCTCGAGCGAATCGCAGGCCACCGCGCGCTGGCGGAAGTAAGTGGTGGGCACCCGGCGCAGCGTAAGCGTCGCTTCGAGGACGATGCCCAACAGGCCCAGCCCTCCGAAGCTGCCCCAGAAGAGGTCTGGGTGCTCGTCGCGGCTGGCGGTGACGACCTCCCCGCTGGCGAGCAAGATGCGCATGGACTGCACCGACGTGTTGAACGAACCCTGCGAGTGGTGCGCTTTCCCGTGGACATCGTTGGCGATGCAGCCACCGACGGTAACGAGCTTGGTCCCCGGCGTGACGAGGGGAAACCACCCCCGGGGGGCCAAGGTGCGGATGATCTGCTCGAGGGTGACGCCGCCTTCGCAGGTGAGCATGCCGTTGGTTTCGTCGAACGAGATGAGGCGATCGAGCCGCGAAGTGCCGATCACCAGGCCTTGTCCGTTGACCGCCGCGTCACCGTAGGTTCGCCCCAGCCCTCTCGCGATGGTGGAGGTGCGCAGCGCTCGACCGACGTCGCGCACCCGCTCAGGCTCGAGGAAGTCACATTCGGCCCAGTGGTTCCGGCCCCAGCCTGAAAGACGCGTCTTGGCCATGTCCGGCCACTCTCGCCCAAACCGTGTCAACGAGCAAAGGCCTCGTGCCTGGGCCGTCCGACTTCGTCGAGGTCACGGGCAGGCGTCGTCACGGCGCCGAAGCCTCCGTGATGCGAAGGCTCGCGCGCGTTGTCTGGTCTGAAGAACGGGAGCCGCGGTGACCCGCTCTGGCGTGGCCGGCGACCCGGAGCCCGAGTCATCGGTGAGTCAGGGCGGGGGCGCAACTGAACGGCACGGCCGACGAACCACACTGAGGAGTTTCTCATGCAACAAGCGGTCTTCATCGTCTCGGTGGTCGTCGCGGCGCTGTTCACTCGATGGATGCCACACGGCCCTCTGGCGACCACGGCCTGGTGGTCGACGAAGCTCCTGGTCGACGTCGGGTTGTCGTTGCTCCTCGTGGTGTTGTGCGGCATCGCCGCTGGTGGGGGGCTCCCGCGGAGTCCACGCGACGAGCACGGGGCGAGCCGGGGCCCAATCAGCCGTCGGAGGCGTTTCGGCCTCACGGTGCTGGCTCACCGACAAGGCACCCGGCGATCGACAAAACAGACATCGACACCCGACGTGGCTGCCTGAACCACCGGAGGCCGGAATCGAAAGGCGGCGAGGAACTCGGCGTCAGGCAGCGCGTGAGGGTCCATGGTATCTCCTGGTAAAGAGGAGCGCGCACCGTACGGCTGTCAGCGATAGACAGGTCAACCCGTCGGTGGCTCGCACTTTGGCCACGTGTTGCTATACGCGGTCGCCCCCACCTGCCCCAGGAGCATACCCATGCAGCAGTCCGTTCCCCGCGCCAACTCGCTCATGTGGATCAACGAGCGGCCCAACTTCGTCTTCGTCCGGGGGGAAGGCTCGTGGCTGACCGACGACCACGGCAAGCGCTCCCTCGACTTCGTGCAGGGGTGGGCGGTGAACTCGCTGGGGCACGCTCACCCGGCCCTGGTGCGGGCGCTGGCGGAGCAGGCGGCGCTCCTCATCAACCCCGGCCCGGCCTACTTCAACGAGCCGTCCATCGCGCTCGCCTCGAGGTTGACGGCCAACTCCGTGTTCGACCGAGTCTTCTTCGCCAACAGCGGAGCCGAGGCGAACGAGGGCGCCATCAAGCTCGCGCGCAAGTGGGGGCAGGTGAACAAGGGGGGCGCCTTTGAAATCATCACCTTCGAGCACGGGTTCCACGGGAGGACCCTGGCCACGATGTCGGCCACCGGAAAGCCCGGTTGGGACACGCGCTTCGCTCCTCAGGTGCCCGGCTTTCCCAAGGCTCGGCTCAACGACCTTGCCTCGGTGGAGGCCCTCATCGGGAAGAACACCGTCGCAGTGATGCTGGAGCCCGTGCAGGGCGAGGCTGGCGTCGTCCCCGCCGAGCGCGAGTTCATGCGGGCCCTCCGCGCCCTCACCCGACAACACGAGCTGCTGCTCATCGTCGACGAGGTTCAGACCGGCGTCGGCCGCACGGGGACCCTCTTCGCCTACGAGCACGCCGGCATCGAGCCAGACCTCATGACGCTGGGCAAAGGCCTGGGAGGTGGAGTGCCGCTGGCCGCCCTGCTCGCCCGTGAGGAGTGCTGCTGCTTCGTCGCTGGCGACCAGGGTGGAACGTTCTGCGGGAATCCGCTCGCTGCATCGGCAGGCCTCGCGGTCCTCGACGTTCTCCTCGGCCCCGGCGTCTTGGCAGACATCGCCTGCAAAGGAGCGTACTTGGGCTCGAAGCTCGCCGCCCTCTCGGTTGAGCTCGGCCTGGGAGGAGCCCGTGGCGCGGGCCTCCTGCAAGCCCTGGTGCTGCCCACCGACAGCGCGGCCGAGGTGGTGACGCACGCACAGCAGCGCTCGCCCGTCGGCCTGCTCCTCAATGCGCCTCGACCGAATCTCCTCCGGTTCATGCCGTCACTCCTGGTGACGACGGAGGAGATCGACCTGATGGTCCAGTGGCTCGAAGAGGTGCTCCGCGCCACTCAGTGAGGCCTCGGCGAGCGCCGCCTCATTCAGTGACGACGGTGCCGTCGCTCACCCGCCACCGCGACGTGGCAACCTGAGCCGCGAAGCGCGCGTCGTGCGTCACCAGGAGGAGCGCCCCTGGGAGCGCGGCGAGGGCGGCCTCCAGACGCTCGATGGCCGGGAGGTCGAAGTGGTTGGTCGGCTCGTCGAGCACGGCCAGCCAGGCGTGGCGCCCCAGCCCCAGGGCGAGCCTCAGCTTGCGACCCTCTCCCGGCGACGGTCTGGAGGAGGCCAGGAGTGCCGCGGGCTCGACCCCCAAGGCGTGGACGAGCTGAAGCACCCGGCCCCGCACCTCGGGCGGTAGGTCGCGGACAGCGTCGAGGTCGCTCCTCGTCTCCTCGAGGGTGAGCTCCTGCGGCAACGACAGCACTCGCTCCGCCGGGAGCGCGGCGGCCTCGACCAGGGCGCGGAGGAGCGTCGATTTCCCCGCCCCGTTCCGGCCCTCGACCACCACGTGCTCGTCGCGGCGCAGGGTGAGCCGCACGTCTCTCAACAGCGGCAGTACCGGAGGCTCGACGGGCAAGAACACGTCACCCGAGAGACGAAGCACGACCGCCCGGGGACATGGCTCGTAGCGGACGAACAGCTCCCGCCCCGGCTCATCGTGGAGGTCCAGACTGGCGAGCTCGGCACGGAGCTCCTCGGAGCGAGCGGCGCTCCTTCGAAGGGCGGCGGCGTGGGCCTGCTCGGCGTTCTCGGCGCGAAAATCGGCGGTGACGGTGCGCGCGTCAGAGTCCCTCGGGCCCTTCATGCGGGCGCCTGTGCTGCGGGCGCGAGCGCTCGACGCGACCCGACGGCGGGCCTGGTCGAGTCGACGCTCCTCGGACTCCAGGCGGCGGCGCGTCTCCTGCTGGGCGTCTCTCAGTTGCTGCTCCTCGGCGAGCCACGCCTCGCGCGCGGACGAAAAGCGACCCGGCCACAGGCGTGCTTCGCCGCGGTTGAGCCGCAGAGTCGACTGGGTCAGCTCGTCGAGCAGCGACCGGTCATGCGAGACCAGCAGGCCGACGCCCCGATGACTGAGGAGCGCCGCTCGGAGGAGCTGCGACGCGTCGGAGTCGAGGTGATTGGTGGGCTCGTCGAGCAGGAGCACCTCGGGCTCTCGCCAGAGCGCGGCTCCAACCTGCCACCGCTTCCGCTCTCCCGGAGAGAGGGTCTCCCAGCGTTCGAGGCTGGCGGGCTCGAGCTCGAGGCGCCCGTGCAGCCGTCGCGCGTGGCCGTCGTCGGCCATGGCGAAGGCGCTCACGTCCTCATCGAGGTGCTCGACCTCCTGACGACAGAGGACGATGGCCGTCTGCCCGGAAGGCTGGACGTGGAGCCCCCCCGACGTCGGCTGCTGCTCGCCGGCGATGAGGCGCAAGAGCGTCGACTTGCCAGCCCCGTTCGCGCCCACGAGGCCGGTCCAACCGCGCGAGAGGTGAAAGGTGACGTCGTCGAGCAACAGGCGCTCGCCGTACGAGAAGGACACGTGTTCGGCACGAAGGGAGACGGCCATGCCAGGGCTCCGGGAAGGCGGTGAACGTCAGTGTCCGGAGCGTCGCTCCAGCACGACTCGCGTCATCAAGGCGGGAACGAGGGGCCAGACACCCGAACCTTCGAGGCAGCTCGGGCCTCGAGGTCTTGCGTCGCAGCTCGTCGTTCCAGGTTCAGGCCTTCATAGAGGTCACCCGTGAGGGCGACGGGCTCCATGTATCGCGTCGTCGGGGGCGCAGGCAAGCCGGCCCCGGTGGAGTCGAGCTCGGCGACGCCATGACTTGACTCATCAAGGTGTACTGATTGATGGCGCGCCCCGGAGAATCAGGCCCAGCGGTCCTCCCTCAGAGCGTTGATCGTGCTGTTGGGTCTCACCGGCTTGGGCCACCTGATTCTCGGGGGTATTCCCCATCCCGGCGCGGGCACCTCGGCGAGACCTGGTCGGGCCGGAACCATGTGAGCGGATAGTCGCCGCGTTCTCCGCAGTGGGGGCGAAAGGCGAGGCAGTGGCCTTGAGGTGCGATGGTGGACCGGGGCCCACAAGCCGGCCTACACGACTCGACCGACTGGGCGAGTGGCACACGTGGCGTGGAGCGTTGGTTCCCCGGGCGGGGCGGCAGGCGGAGACGACAGACCGGTTGCTCGATCAGCACGCCGGGCGAGTACTCGAGGAGCTCAGCCGGGACTGAAGCGCTCTTCGCCGCACCCTCTCGCACCACCCCCAATCCTTGGGCGTCAGCAGCCCGGGTCTTGAACGTACCGACCTCGAGGCCTGGTCACTTCCCAGCTCTGTCATCACGGAGTACTGATTTGTACACCGTGATGACGCGCTCGGAAGCCCGTACCACCGCCAGCTCTCGGGGCGCGCCACGAGGCACCATCGCCCTCATCCGGGGCGGAGCCGGCAGCGCCCGAGTTCGGTGAGACGCGGGTGGCCCGAGTCGCAGCCCAACTCCGGGTCCGACACGACCAGAGAGCGGCCTTCGACCGGTCGCCCTGGTCCTGCTCTCCACTCACCCTCGACCGTCGGGCCGAGGGGCTGCCCGCACATGGCTGGGAGACCACCAGCACACCCAACTCGTCCCCTTGAGAGCGCTACGGTCAAGCGCCTTGCCACGACGAGCATCCCGACCCTGAGCCCTACACGGCGACCGCGAAGTCCCTCAGCGCCTGGTTGAGTGACGTCTTCTGGTCGGTGGTGGCGCTCCGCTTGCCGATGATGAGGGCGCAGGGAATCTGGTACTCCCCCGCGGGGAACTTCTTGGGCCGCGTCCCCGGAATGACGACGCTCCGGGGGGGAACGTGCCCCTTGATGACGACCTCCGTCGGCCCAGTCACGTCGATGATGGCCGTGGACGACGTCAGCACTGTGTTGGCGCCGAGCACCGCTTCCTCACCCACCACCACGCCTTCCACCACCACGCAGCGGCTGCCGATGAAGGCGCCATCCTCGATGATGACTGGCCTTGCCCCGGCCGGCTCGAGCACGCCCCCGAGGCCGACACCTCCCGAGAGGTGCACGTTGGCGCCCACCTGCGCGCAGCTCCCCACGGTGGCCCACGTGTCGACCATCGTACCCGCCCCGACCCGGGCGCCGATGTTGACGTAGCCGGGCATCACCACCGTGCCCCGCTCACAGAAGGCGCCGTAGCGAACCGTCCCCGGAGGGACTACCCGCACCCCGGCTTCGGCGAGGCCCTTCTTCAGGGGAATCTTGTCGTAGAACTCGAAGGGGTCGAGCTCCGTCGTCTTCATCTCCGACAGCGCGAAGAAGAGGAGAATCGCCTCCTTCACCCAGGCGTTGACGTCCCACCCGTTGGGACCCTTCTGGGCCACGCGCAGCTCGCCGCGGTCCAGCAGCTCGAGGGTCTCCCGGATGGCCGCCGCGTACGACGGCTCCTTCAGCTTCTGCCGGTCGGCAAAGGCAGCGCTCACGCGCTCCTTGAGTTCGTCCACGTTCATGGTGCTGTCTTACCCCAGCCGGAGGGGCGCGCGCCCGGGCGATGTGCTCGAGGTCCCGCCTCCGAGGACGTCCAGAGATGACGGCCGCCTGGCGCTGCTCGATGCCTCGGGAGCAAGGCCGACCGTTGGGCAGCGGCGCTCCACTGACGGGTCCCCGTGCCCTCCGACGCATCGTCGACGAGGAGCCTCCAGCGCCTCGCCGTCGTGGTTGAGGTCTGCGCCGACGGGTTGGAGACCCTGCGCCGCCGCGGACGGACCTGCTCCCGCGGGATGGAAGCTGCTCTTCCATTTGGCCCTCACCCCTGCGAGCCAGGACCTGCGTCGAGGGTCGTGCCGCCGGCGATGCGCGAGAGGATGCAGTCGAAGCTCGGTTCGCCACTCGATACCCGCCAGCGTCACCGTGGCGATGGTCCTTCAGGCTGAGCGAGTGCTCGAAGGCAGGCGCGTCCGTCCACCTGGCGAAGACGCGACCCGGGACCGTCAAGGGCACCGGCGGTTCCATGTGACCGGACCGCGCCCCTGGGCGATTGATGAAGAAAGAAACGGCGAGGGGCCTTTACCGGCGGCGTCTGAGCAGCAACCAGGCGAGGAACCCAGCCACGCCGCCCGGAGCCACCTGAGCCCCACAGCCGTACTTGAGGGGCGCGACGGGGGTGCTGGTGCCGGCCACGTTGGGGCTCGTCCCCGCCTTGAGCTCGTCGATGTCGCTCACCCCGTCGCCGTCGCTGTCCGTGTGGTCAGCGACCAAGGCGTCGAGCACTTGCCGCAGCTTCGCGTCGTTGCCCGAAACGAGCCCCTTGGCTCTGGCCGACTTCCCGAAGGGCGTGTTGACGGTCCCCACGCCTGTCGCGCCGTTGGTGTGGCACAGCGAGCACGACTCGGGAATGGGGTTGCTCAGGCTGAGGTACGTCTCGATGACCGTGGGGTAATTGGTGGAGGCCACCGCTGGCGCCGCCAGGAGCACCAACCACAGCGACTGCTTCAAAGACAAACGTCTCACCGGGTGCCTCACAGAAAGAGATGGAGTTGCGCGAGCAGCGTGTAGCCGACCTGGCTCGTCGAGCTCGCCCGCTGGAAGATGTTGTCGACCCTGAGCTCGCAGTGCGGCGCGAAGTACCAACCCACCGAGGCCCACGCCCCCAGAGATGGGCCCACCTGGCTACCGCCATGGGCAGCCTCTCCGGTGGCGATGAGGTGGAGCCCTTGCATCACTTCCCAGTCGGCCTGGAGGAAGGCGGCGAAGCCGATGCGATCGAGCTGCGGGGGCGCCACCCAGGCGAGGAAGTCGGCCTCGGCCAAGAGCGCCAGCGACTCCACCGGCGCGTAGCGGGCGAAGAGGCCGTGAGCGTGGCGAATGGTGGCGAGGCCCGTCGTCGGGTCGGCCGACGAGAAGGCAATCAGGCTCGACGCTCCGAGGTAGGCGTTGGTCTTGAGCGACAGCTCGGCGAAGGCCGAGTAGCCGCGCTCCCGGTACGCATCGGGCCCCATCTGGAAATTGCCGGCGATGGCCATCACCTCTCCGCGCAGCGCGTCGGAGTTGTAGGAAGCCGAGGCGCCGAGCTGCTGGCCGGTGTTGATGTCGGTGACCGTGTAGGCCCTGACAAACGAGAGGTGCTCGTTGTTGCGCAGGCCGAAGGGCAGGTTGAGCCGCCCCACCCGCACCATGACCGCCTCATCGGCGAACTTGGCGCCCGCCCAATACTCCCTGGCCACGAAGGAGGGACCACACTGACCCCCGGAGCCGAGGAGATTCGTCGGATCGCATACCGGCGCCACAATGGCCTTGGCGGCCTGGTTGTGCAGCCCGAAGCCGCCGGTGGCGTGGAAGACGAACCGATCGACGTTGAGGGTGGCGTAGAGGTCGGCGGCCATCAACAACACCCGGGGGGCCGAGCCCGGCGTCACCAACACGCCGGAGCGAGCATTCCCCGAGAGGTTGACCGCGTCGGGCAAGGGCAGAAACCAGAGGAAGTTGGCCGAGCGAGGCACCTCTTCTTCCTGGCCTGCCGCCGGCTTGGTCACCTTCCATCGGAGCAGCACCTCGGCCTGCGCGCGCCCGTAGGACGTCGTCTGCCCGCCCCCCGAGGGATCGACGTGACAGCTCCCGCAGGCGCCGTAGTTGTGCTTCACCATCCACGGAAAAGCGAAGGCCGAGGGTGCGGCGAGCAAGACGAGAACGACGATTGACCGCACGTGTGGGTTCCTCCCGGGCCGAAGCCCTGCTGATCCACCCTTCATTTCTTCACTTGGAACTTGGCCGCCACGCTCACCTCTGACTTGACGGTGATGCCCAGGTAGCTGCGGATCTTCACCTCGTAGTCTTTGAGGTTGAGGTCCGCCGTCCCCTCGACGTCACACACTCCGGCGGTGCACTTGCTGGTGTACTTGAAGGGAATGTCCTTCGTCTTGCCGTGGATCGCGAAGGTCCCCTTGCCCTCCGTGTCGGTGACGCCTTCCTTGAGCACGTCCAGCGGCACCGAGAGGGTGCACTCGGGGAACTTCGTCGCCTCGAGGTCCTCCAGCATGTGGTGGTTGCGGAGCGAGTTGTCGGTGTCGATGTCGGCCAGCTTCACCGTGACGGTCAGCACCTTGCCGTCGTCTTTCACCTCGACGGCCTTGGACACTCCGACGATCTTGAAGCCCGCCGGCCCGGTCGCCTTGAAGCTCGCCTGCCCCTCGCCGGCCTTGGTCCAGGCCGCCAGCGCGACCACTGAAGACAGCACCGACAGCACGACCATCGAACGGAGAGCGGAGCGACGTTTCATCGGGGACATGTGTTCCTCCAAGCGGATTGGGTCGATTCTCGTTCAAGGACACCGGAGATGCGCGTCGGGCCACAAAATTCAGGGAAGGCTGGAATCTATCAGGCTCCCATGAAATGCAGCACAAGATGTCGTCGATGGGGTGTGCGGCGGTGCTCGGCCAGATACACGGCCTGCCAGGTTCCCAGAGTCATTCGCCCCTCTCGTACCGGAACGGACACCTGGGTCGCCGTGAGGGCGGCCCGAACGTGAGCTGGCATGTCATCGGGCCCCTCGGTCAGATGGGTGTAGAGCCCGCGAGCTTGGTCCGTGTCGGCGTCAGGCACCAAGCGAAAAAAGAACCGCTCGAGGTCGGCGCGGACCTCGACGTCGGCGTTCTCCTGCACCACCAGACTCGCGCTGGTGTGCTGGAGGAAGCAGGTCAGCAGCCCCTCGCTCGCGGCGATCGACTCGAGCCATCGCGACAGCGAGTCGGTGACGTCGATGAACGAACGGCCCGCCGTGGCGACGTCAAGGTGTCCGAAGGCTTGACGCATCGGTTTGCGAGCCTACGCATTTTGGTGGCGGGGTGCTTGGTGAATCCATGAAACAATGCGGCGCAGGCAGGATGAAACCAGTGGATGACTTCGCACGGGACGCCATCGAGTATCTCCGAGCTCAAGGAGAGCGCCGCCCCATCGCCTTCGATGCCCGCCAGAACGCCTTGGTGGTGGGAGAGCCTCCCCAACACGTGTCCTTCGTCTTCCTGGGCCACGCCGAGACCGAGTGTCGCCAGCTCCGCCCGGCAGACCGGCCCCGAGCGCTGAGCCGAAGGCTCTGGTCCAGCGTGCGCACCGAGGCGTCGGCGCCACAGGACATCACCCGTTCCATTCTGCCTCGCCTTCGGGACCGAGCGTGGTTCTCGGCGGTGCGACGGCAGGCCGAGCTCGAGCTGGGCGCGGACCAAGATGCCATCGACGACGTGATGCTGCCCCACCGGGTGCTGAACGATGAGCTGGCGGTGCACCTCGCCTTCGAGCTGCCGACCTCGGTGACGGAGATCGGCGCCGACCGCCTCGAGGTCTGGCAGCGCAGCTTCGACGAGCTCCTCGTCAACGCCCTCGACAACCTGCGACTGCGGTCGACCGAGGCCTTCGAGCGCGCTCAGCCTGGCGTCTACGTCTCGCCCTACCGCGACACCTTCGATGCCAGCCGAATGGTGCTTCCCGAGCTCTTCGCCTCCCTCGACGTCAAGGGCGCTCCGGTGGTCCTGGCGCCCACCCACGACATCCTCTTCGTGACCGGTGATGCCGATGCCAACGGGCTGGTCCAGGCGGCCACCTGGGCTGAAGAGGCCCTGATGGAGCCTCGAGCCTTCACGGCCGTGGCCTTCCGCCTCGAGCACGACACCTGGACTCCCTGGATGCCTCCCCGCAAGCACCGAGCCTGGAACAAGCTCAAGATGCTGCGGCTGCAGACCACGGCCTCGGCGTACTCCCGGCAGAAAGAAGTGCTGGAGGCTCTGCTGGAAGCCAACGGCCACCAGATTTCGGTGGTCCCATTGCGCGCCTTCCGCACGCCCAAGGGAGACATCTTCACCGCGTCGGCGTGGGTCGAGAACCTCGACGCCTTGCTCCCCGAGACGGATCGCCTCGACTTCGTGCAAGCCGGCCGCACCTGGAGCACCAGCTTCGAAGTCGCCCGCCGCACCGTCGGAAACCTGATGGAACCGACCGGAGATCGCCCAGAGCGCTTCCGGGTGAAGACGTTTCCAACCCTCGCGCAGCTCGAGCAAATGGCCAGCGAAGGCCAGTTGCCCGAGTGAGCGAAGCGACGACTTACTTCTTCTTGGCGACGCCCTTGGCAGGGGCCGGCTTGAACTTCAGCACGTAGGCGGCCACATCGCGGATCTGCCCGTCGTTGAGGCTGGTGGCCCACGAGATCATCAGCGGCGACTTGCCGTTCGCCGCGCCGCCGTCTTTCACCATCTTGTAGACCCACTCATCGGTGAGGCGAGCGGTGTTGGCCGGGTCAGTGAAGTTGGTCGGCTTGGGGTCGAGCGCCGCACCGGCAGGGCCCGTGCCGTCGCCCTTCTCGCCGTGGCACGCGACGCACATCGTCTTGAACGTGGTCTCGCCTTTGGCCGCGTCGCCCTTGAGCTCGAACTTCTTGTCAGCCGCGAAGCCAGTGGTGGCGAGCGACAACCCCAGAACCAGAGTCAGCTTCTTCATTCGTCAATTCCTCGTTGCGAGAGAGAACAAGTTGCCCTCAGAGACGTGCCCCGTCGGTGAGGATTCAGCCGGGGCGATTTCCTACTCGGTCTCTGCCACCCGACAAAGCGGGTAGGAGGAACCCCCCCATACCACTACCAAACAACAACCATATCAACATGTTGCGCACTGGGGCTCGAGCGACTCGGGGTGAGTGAGCGGGGCGCTGCTCCGTCGGCACTGAAATCGGACCAGGCGGGTGCGCGTACCCTCGACATGGCTCCTCGCCCACGAAGTCGCTGGCGGATAGCGCTCCTCATGCTCGCCGGAGCCCTCTACGTTCTGCTTCCCACGGACCTCGTCCCCGACATCATCCCCTTGTTCGGCTGGTTGGATGACATCGGCGTCCTCGCGTCTGTTTTGACTCTCATTGGACGCGAGCTTCGACGACCGATCAACGTTGCACGCGAACCGAGACCGGGCGCATTTTCTGCCATGAGAACCGAGACTTGACCTAGGTAACAACGCGTTTCTCAAGGTGAATTGTAATCCAACCACGAGAGGCGCTGATGGCACGCGTGGTGCTAAGATTAGCTCCTGGGTGGACCTGGAAACTTCAGGCCGCCACGCGGTCCGACGCGTTCGTCGGAACGTCCGCCGCTCGTATGCGGCGGACACCTTTCATCCCGCTGGCAGTTGGCTGCGGGGACATTGGAATAGGTGTTCCGGACAGCGGTGCTCATGGCACTGCACTCCACCCGGAGCTACGAGGGCCGCCTGGGCCAGTCTGTTCGTGCGACGAAACTGTCAACGCGGGGGTTGACGAGTTCGCCGTGCCGACTCCCAGTTCGCGGCCTTCGTCATTTTCGTGCATTGAGGTGGGCCGCGGTGCATTGAGGTTGCCATGGCCCCCCGCTGGTCGATTGCATTGGCCGTCCTCGTGGTGTCGTGCAAGCCGGCGCACGTTCCGTCGGTGTTGGACGAACCAATGGAGGGCGAGGCTTCCGACGTGCGCACCACCGAGCACTCGAGCCGCGGAGCGGTGGCGCTGCCTCCACCCATGGCACTGCCGCCGACGCCCGCCGGGCTGCGCGAAGTCAACGCGCCCGACGACAACCCCATCACTCCCGAGAAGGTCGAGCTGGGGTGGAAGCTGTTCTTCGACATGAGGCTCTCGAAAGACGGCACGATGGCGTGCGTCGAGTGCCACCGCATCGAGCGGGCCTACGCGTCGGCCAACATCCTCGACGGGACAGTGGCTGGAGCGACCAACCAGCGAAACTCTCCAGCGGTGACGAACGTGGGCTACCAGACGAGCTTCTTCTGGGACGGCAAGTGGGCCACCGTCGAGGCGGTGTGCGAGGCCACCTGGAAGGGGCAGCTCGACGCCGACCCAGCCACGGTGGCCGACCGCCTCAACGAAGTGCCGGTGTATCGAGCGATGTTCGAGCGGGCCTTCGGAGAGGCGGCCACGCCCGAGAACGTTCCCCTCGCGCTGGCTGCGTGGCTGCGAGCGCTCAAGAATGGCAACAGCCCGTGGGATCGCTTCAAAGCCGGCGACGCCAGTGCGCTGTCGAAGGAAGCCCAGGACGGCATGAAGGTCTTCGAGGTCAAGGGCTGCGGTGCCTGCCACGTACCGCCGCTGTTCACCGACGACGACTTCCACAACGCAGGCATCGGTGACGACCCGGGCCGGAGAGCCGTCACCCGTTCGGCGTCAGACAGTGGCAAGTTCAGGACCCCATCGCTGAGAAACGTGGCCCTGACCGCCCCCTACTTTCACGACGGGCACGTCACCACGCTCGAAGACGCCATCGCGCTGATGGCCAAGGGCGGGAACCCCAACCCCCGGCTCGACGCCAACCTCCGGCCCAGGAAGCTGACCCCGAGAGAAGCCAGCGCGCTCAAGGCCTTCCTCGAGTCGCTCACCGGCGAGTCGACGTTCGTGACGGAGCCCAAGCTCCCGTGAGGTGGTTCGCCGCGTTGGCCTCGCTCGGGCTGTCGACCTGTGTCCATCGCGTCTCCGAGGTGGACGCCCCTCGCACGGTGGTGCTGGTCGCGAAGGCGATTCGTACGATGGACCCACGTCGGCCAGTGGCGCAGGCCCTGGCGATGCGAGACGGGCGCATCATCGCGGTGGGCAGTCGGGCCGAGGTGCTGGCCCAGGCCGGTGAAGGGGCGCTGGTGGAAGAGTACCCTTCGAGCACCATCGTCCCCGGGCTGGTCGATGCCCACGGGCACCTGGCGGCCCTGGGCGACGCCTTGGCCACCGTGTCGCTCGCCTCGGCCACCACTGAAGAAGACGCCGTGTCACTGTTGAGCCGGGCGGAGACGATGGGCGGATGGCTCGTCGGCGCCGGGTGGGACCAGAACCGCTGGGAGACCAAGGCGCTCCCTCGCCGCGAGTCACTCGACGGCGCGTTTCCTGCCACGCCGGTGCTGCTCCACCGCGTCGATGGCCACGCCCTCTGGGTCAACTCGGAGGCCCTGCGGCGAGCGGGCATCACCGCCGAGACGGCAGACCCCGCGGGCGGTCGAATTCTCAGAGACGCCGCGGGCGCCCCCACCGGTGTCTTGGTGGACAATGCCATGGCGCTGGTCGCCAGCCGGGTGCCCGCGGTGTCACCGGAAGAGCGCCGGCGTCGGCTCAGCCGAGCCATCGAGACCTGCGCCCGCCTCGGGCTGACGGGCGTGCATGACGCGGGGCTCGACCTCGAGACGCTCCGCGTGTTGCAGGAGTGGGACATGAAAAGCCTGCTCCCCATTCGCGTGTATGCGATGGCCCAGGGCCAAGGCCCCGAGGCCGAGGAGCTCCTCGGCATGGGCCCGTTCCGGGGGAGCCGAGTCGAGCTGAGGGCGGTGAAGTTCCTCCTCGACGGAGCCCTGGGCAGCCGGGGCGCGGCCCTCCTCGCGCCGTACAGCGACGAGCCGTCGCAGTCGGGGCTCCTGGTGCTCGAGGCCGCCGCCTTCGAGGCGCGCGCGCGCCGGTTCGCCCAGGCCGGCTTCCAGGTGGCCGTGCACGCCATCGGAGATCGAGCCAACGCGCTCGCGCTCGACGTGCTGACTCGGCTGAGCACCGAGCGGCCCGGCAGTCGAAACCGCGTCGAGCACGCCCAGGTGCTGAAACTCGACGACGTGCCCCGCTTCGCTGCCGCCGGCATCATCGCCAGCTTCCAGCCGACCCACGCGACGAGCGACATGCCGTGGGCCCAGGCGAGACTCGGAGCCGAACGAGTGCGAGGTGCCTACGCCTGGCGGGCCGTGCTCGACACCGGTGCTCGGGTGGCCTTCGGCAGTGACTTCCCCGTCGAGGACCCCAACCCGCTCTGGGGGCTGTACGCGGCCCGCACGCGCATGGATCGCTCCGGCCAGCCGCCCTCAGGCTGGACACCCGAGCAGCGGGTCACCGGCGAGGAGGCCCTGGCGGGTTTCACCACGGGCGCGGCGTGGGCCAGCTTCGCCGAGGAGCACGCGGGCCAGTTGATCGCCGGCTTCGACGCCGACTTCGTCGTGCTCCCAGTGGACCCCGTCACCGATGACCCACGGTCGTTGCTCGAGGCTCGAGTCGAGCTGACGGTCGTCGGTGGCGTCGATGTGTACCGAGCTGATCGCCCTCGCTGACGAGGCTCGAAGAGTTGTCTCACCGGGGAACCACTGTTAGGTTTTTTCGACCGTCGCGGATCCGTGCATCTCGAAGGGGACCCTCCGTGCCAGAAGTGGGTGGTGACGTTCTCATCGTCGATGATGACGCGCGCCTACGCGAAATCGTCGTCACGCTCCTCGCTACTCATGGCCATACCACGAGGGAGGCGAGCGGTGGGTTGGAGGCCGTGGCCCTCGCCCTGTCGCGTCCGCCCGATTTGGTGCTGCTCGACGTGCAGTTGCCCGACATCGACGGCTTCGAGGTGTGCCGCCGGCTGCGCGAGGTGTGGCCACCGTCGGACTTACCGGTGCTCTTCGTCAGTGGGGTCCGCGCGCCCGAACAGAAGGTGCGAGCCTTTCGCCTCGGGGCCGTCGACTACGTCACCAAGCCCTTTCAGTTCGACGAGATGCTGGCGCGAGTCGAGGCACACCTGGGGCTCAAGCGGTCTCAGCAGCGCTCGGCCTCTCGGGCCAAGGAGCTCGAGGCGCTCAACACGCGGCTCAGAGCACTCGAGGAGAGCCGCTCGAGCTACCTCTCAGCCGTGGTGCACGACCTCAAGAATCCCCTGACGCCGGTGCTGAAGAACACCGAGTGGCTCCTCTCCCAGACCCACGACGAAGACGGCGAGTCGGGTGACGTGCTCCGCGATCTCTACCTCGCGGCCAACCACATGAACCGCATGGTGTTGTCGCTGCTCGACGTCGCCCGCAGCGGCCAGTCGACGCTCGAGCCCAGAGCCGAGGTGGTCGAGGTGGGGCGCTGGGCCGAAGAGGCCGTCGCCCTCACGCGGTTGCACCTCCGCAGCTCACCTCAGCGGCTCGCCCTCATGGTGGACGCCGGCTCAGCATCGTTCGACCCGATGCTATTGACACGGGTGCTCCAGAACCTGCTCGACAACGCCCTCAAGTACTCACCCCGTGACGCCGCCGTCTTGGTCCACGCCAGCTCGGTAGCCTCGGGCCTGCGCCTGGTGGTGGAGGACCGAGGGCCAGGAATTCCCCCGTGGGCCAAGGAGCGCATCTTCGAGCCCTGGGCCCGGGTGCAACAGGGTGACGACCCTCACGCGCGGGTGAGTCACGGCCTCGGCCTCGCGTTCTGCCGCAACGCCATCGCCGCTCACGGTGGCTCCATTCACGTCGAAGATGTCGAGCCCCACGGCGCCCGCTTCGTCATCGAGGTGCCACCGCCGGGCGAGCCCCGGGTGTCTTCTCAAGGTTGCACCAGCCCGGCTCGAGCCAGTGAGCCGACCCCGAAGGGACCGGTGGCCGCGGCCGGCACGGAAGAGTAGAACGACCCGAGGTGCTCCCCGTCTCTCCTAGGCCCGTGGCAGTGTTGCCTGTCGACGGGCCGCTACGCCCTCGGCTGGTCGCGCTGCTCGGCGCCGCCGGGGTCGGCGTGGTCGACACCCTGAGCGGCGACCTCGACGTCGCGGTGGTGGACCTCTCGGCGCCCACGGCCGAGGCCGCTCGTCGCGCCCTGTCGGAGACCGCGCCGAGATGCGCCGTGCTGGGCATCGCACCGTTGCCTACTCCGGTCGACTCCCAGGTGCTCGAGGTGGTGGCGCCCACCGCGGTCGAGGTCGAGCTGGTGGCCCGCCTGGGCCTGCTGCGCTCGCGACTGGTGATGCTCAACGAGGCCCAGCAGCGCCAGCGCGACAGCCAGGTGCTGCTCGAGCTCACCGCCCGCTACGCCGAGGCCACCGACGTCAAGCAACTGCTCCACGAGGTGACCCGGCGGCTCGCCGAGGAGATTCAGATCGACCGCGTCGCCCTGGTGTCGCTCGACAGCGAGCGGCAAGAGGGCACCATCATCGCCGCCAGCGACGACGCGGCCATCAGAGATAGGCGCCTCGATCTCGCTCGCTACCCCGAGGTGCGCGAGGTGCTCCGCACCGGCGGGCCAGTCATCGTGGAAGACGCCCCGTCGGATCCGCTCCTCGAGGACGTGAAAGACTCGGTGGCCGCGCGGGGCATTCGGAGCTTGGCCGCCCTGCCGCTGGTGGTGCGGGGCAAGGTCGAGGGCGTGCTGCTCTTGCGGCGATCGACCGGCGGGCCGTTCAGCCCCCGCGAGCTCGAGCTCCTCACCACCGCCGCCCACGCCACCGCGGTGGCCTTCCGCAACCTGCTCCAGCTCGAGAAGGTGGAGGGCCAGCGCGACACCGAGAAGAGCGCCCGCATCGCCGCCGAGTTCCGGGCCGCCGAGCTCAAGCGCTACGCCGCGTACTTCCACCACCTGTCCGACGGCGTGGCGATCCTCGACGCCAAGGCGCACGTGCTGTCGCTCAACCCCGCGGGCCTCAGCCTGCTCGACCTCGAGCCGGGCCAGGTGGAGGGTCGCCACGTCAATACCCTCGCCAACCCGACCGACGAGCGGGTGCTGCTCGACGCCCTGATCGCCGTGTCGAGGGGCGAGGTGAAGACCGACCTCGACGTGGCCGCGTGCACCACCACCGGGCGCCGGCTGACGCTGGCGGTCTCGGCCGCGCCCTTGGCCGGTGACGCTGGCGACGGCGTCGCCATCATCACCATGCGCGACGTCACCCGCCAGCGCCTGATGGCCGACGAGCTGCGCCAGACGACCGAGTTCCTCGAGCGGCTCATCGACAGCTCCATCGACGCCATCGTGGCCGCCGACATGCAGGGGAACATCATCCTCTTCAACCAGGCTGCCGAGGCCGCCTGCGGCTGGTCCTCCGAAGAGGTGGTGGGGAAGGTCAACGTGACCCGGCTGTACCCCGACGGAGGGGCGCGAGAGGTCATGCGCAAGCTGCGCTCCCTCGAGTACGGGGGCAAGGGCCGCCTGTCATCGACCCGGGTCGACGTGGTGTCCCGCTCGGGCGAGCGCATTCCCGTCAACCTGTCGGCCACCATTCTCTACGAGGGGCTGCGTGAGACCGCCACCGTCGGGCTGTTCACCGATTTGAGAGACCGGTTGAACCTCGAGCGACGGCTGACCGACGCCGAGGCCCGGCTGCTCGAGAGCGAGAAGGCGGCCCTCATCGGCGCCTTGGCCGGCACCACCGCGCACGAGCTCAACCAGCCCCTCACCTCGGTGATGGGCTACACCGAGCTGCTCAAGCGGCGGCTCAAAGAAGGCGACCCAGTGCGGTGGGTAGAAATCATCCACCGGGAGGCCGAGCGGATGGCGGAGATCGTCCGAAAGATTGGGAAGATCACCCGCTACGAGACCAAGCCGTACGTCCACGACGTCACCATCCTCGACCTCGACAAGGCCGCCTCGCATGAAGAGTGAGTCGCTGGCTCGGCCCTTCTCGGACCAAGGCCCGGCGGGCGACGCGTTCGAGGCCTTCTTCGAGATGTTCGACTCACCCGCGGCCCTGTGCGACCTGGGCCTGACGGTGCTGAAGGCCAACGGCCCCTTCGAGGTGCTGTGCGGTGCGCGCCCACTCGAAGGCAAACGCCTGGGCGACATCGTCGAGGGCACGCCGGTGGTGGTGCCCGCGGACTCCAGCTCCATCGAGGTCGAGGTGCTGTGCCGCGCTGGCCAGCAGGTGAAGCTGACCGTGACCCGGCGCGGGCAGACGGTGGCGGTGGTGGCCCGACGACTGTCTCCCATGCTCGACTCGCTGGCCGCCGCTGGCCGCGCCCTCATCGAACAAGCCCGCATCGAATCGCAGCTGTTGGCCTTCGGGCGTGACGTCGCCTGCGCCACCAACGAAGAAGAGCTCGTCGCCACCGTGGCTCGAGGCGTGAAGGGCCTGTTCGCCGGCCGCTCCTTCGCGGTGCGCATTCTCGACCCCCGCACCAGCGCGCTCACGTCTCTGTACGCCGAGGGTCCGCTCAAAGAGGTCCGCCGCGAGGCGTTCTACCTCCGCCGCTCGATGGTCGAGAAGACGCACCTCGAGCTGGCCACCCCGATGCCCGAGAAAGTGGTGGTGACGAGCGGCGAGCTGCCTCCGCTCTTCGAGGGGAGCGTCCGCGCCCTGGCCGTGCCCCTGGTGGCCTCGGGGCAGCTGTTCGGCGCCCTCAACCTCGAGTACCCACCGGGGCTCACCGCCGACCTGTTGTCCGACGAGCGCATCCTCATACAGCTGGCCAACCAGGTGGCCGTGGCGGTGCGCAACGCCAAGCTCATCGACGAGCTGACGTTCATGCGCAAGTACCTGGAGGAGCTGCTCGAGAACGCCAACGCCCTCATCTTGGTGGCCAACCGTGAAGGCCGGGTGGCGGTGTTCAACGGAGCGCTGGTGCGCTTGACCGGCCTGGCGAAGGGCGAGGTGCTGGGGCACGACGTGGCCCAGCTGGTGCCCGAGGGCGAGCGACTGAAGCTGCTCAAGATTCTCGACGCCGCGCTGAGGGGCGAGGCCCTCGCCGGTCAGGAGCTCCTCCTCTCGACCTCCGAGGGCAAAGAGGTGCGCGTCGCCTTCGCCACCTCGGCCGCGCTGAATCAGTCGGGTGAGGTGGAGGGCGTCATCTTCATCGGCCACGACCTGACCCGCACCAAGGAGCTCGAGCGCCGCATCATTCAGGCCGAGAAGCTCGCGTCGCTGGGGCAGCTCGCCGCCTCGGTGGTGCATGAAATCAACAACCCCATGACGGCCGTGTCGACCTACGCCGACGCTTTGCTCAAGCGCACCATGCTGGCGCCATCGTCGAACCCCAGCGACGTCGAGAAGCTCCGCCGCATCGTCGAGAACTCCGAGCGGGTGCTCCGGTTCACCCGCGACCTGGTCAGCTACGCCCGCCCTGCCCAAGAGAAGCCCGAGGAGATCGAGCTCAACGTCGTCATTCAGCACGCCCTCGGGTTCTGCGACCACGTGGTCCGCAAGCACGGAGTGACCCTCCACACTCAATTGGGTGAGCTCCCTCGGTTCCTGGCGGTGCGGCAGAACCTGGTGCAGGTCTTCGTCAACCTCATCACCAACGCCTGTCACGCGACCCCGGCCGGGGGCACCATCACGGTCAGCACCGCGCGCAAGGCCGAGACGGCGGTGGCGGTGGTGAGCGACAGCGGGGCGGGCATGGACCCCATGTTGGCGGCGCGGGTATTCGAGCCTTTCTTCACCACCAAGCCCGACGGGAAAGGCACCGGCCTGGGTCTGTCCATCGTGCAGAGCATCGTCGAAGACCACGGGGGCCAGGTGACGGTGGAAAGCGAGGTAGGCAGGGGTACGGCCTTCACGCTCTGGCTCCCGATGCTGTCAGCCCGGAGGTCGTGAGCGACCGAGGCGAAGCGCGGTCACGCGATGGCGACGCGCTTGCTTATGCATCGCAACCTGAATGGAGGGCACATGGTGCCTGTAGTGGAACTCCCCGGACGCGCGGAGCAACGAGTGCAAGAGGCCCTGGAGGCGCTGGTGTCACGAGGAGCCCCGAGGGTTCCTCCCTACCCAGCGGTGGCGATGAGAGTGCAGCAGGTGCTCTCGAGCGACACCCACACCACCAATGACCTGGTGGGGGCGATGCGGACCGACGCGGTCTTCACCGCCAGCCTGTTGCGCCTGGCCAACTCGCCCTTCTACCGGCGTGGGGTCGAGGTGACGTCGCTGGCGGTGGCGGTGCAGCGCATCGGCCCCAAGGAGTTGATGCGCCTCGCGATGGCTCAGACGCTCAGCGGCCTGGTGCGCTCAAATGGGCCATTGCACGCGCTGCGGCGGCGGCTGTGGCGGCATGCGCTGTCGAGCGCGCTGGTCACCGAGGCCCTGGCCCACCTCGAGGGCGCCGACGAGGGAGAGTCCTTCGTCTCGGGGCTGCTCCACGACGCCGGCAAGCTGATGGTGGCCGAGGCCATCGAGGAGCTGTGGGTCGAGAGCGGAGAGGCCAATACAGAGGCCGAGGCGCGGCTGGCGGTGGAGCGCTTCCACGTGCCGTTCGGCGAGGTGCTGGCGCAGCACTGGCAATTGCCGGGCATCTTCGGGGCGGTCATCGCGACCCACCATGACGCCCTGGGGACACTGGGGCCGTTGACCCGTCGGGTGGTGTTCGCCGACGCGGTGGTGCAACTGCTCGACGCGAAGGTGGACGTGGGGCCGCTCGACATCGAGCGCATCGGAGTGCCCGCGGCCTTCGCGGTGCCGCTCTCCAACGTCATTCCTCGCATTCCCCCCACGCTGGCTGCCTTCGAAGGCGCCAAGGAGCCAGTGGGCACCGAGCTCAAACGTCCGGTGAGGACCGACGGGCCCTTCACGGTCGAGGTGACCGGCGAGAGCGCGGGGCCATGGCCTTTGCTGCGAGTGCGCGAAGGGGCGCTCGAGGTGCTGGCACCGCGGGCGCTCGCCGAGAGCCTGCTGCTCGAGGTGACGCTCGAGCCGGGGCCGCTGCACCTCTGGGTGGTGGTAGGGCACTGCGAGCGGGCGAACCAGGCCTGGGCGACCGAGCTCGTTCCCTACGGGTTGGCCCCCGACGAGGCGCAGCGCTGGCGCGAGCTGGTCGCCAGGCTCAAGGGTCAGGAGGCTGCGTAGAGCGCCGAACAGGTTGCCCAACCTGCTGCGGCGCTCGACGTCAGGCACTCCCGTCGTCGTCTTCCAATTCCTTGAGGAACTCCTCGCGGGTGAGGAGCCCCTTCTTGGAAAGGACTCGCATGAGGGCCCAGAACTTGTGCTCGAGCTTTTCCTCCGACGTCTCGTCGCCGCGACCAAAGAGGAAGTCGAGGTCATCGGCCACCGTGCCCTTGGGCCGCTTGGCTCGTCGCGGCTCGGTGGGCTCCGAGGGGAGCGGTGTCGGTCGAGACGACAGCTCGGTGCCCAGCACCATGGGCGGCTCTTCTTCGGGAGCGAGCCGCACCGAGCCGGGGCGGTCCGGGGAGACCTCGACTCGCGGGTCAGGCACCTTGTGGTAGTACCGACGAATGGCGGCGCGGATGTGCGAGAGGGTGGAGACGAAGGGCGCGACCTTGAGGCCAGTGGTGAATTCGATCTCCTCGAGCGCTCCTTGATTGAAGGGGTCGCTCATCGCCACCAACACTTGTTTATGGGCCGTGCCCTTGCCGTCGATGGCGAAGGGGAAGAGGTCGTGCCGCTCGCAGAACGAGGTGCGCAACAAATGCACGGCCGACCAATCGACGGGGAGCTGGTTCAAGTCGACGGTGGGGAGGCCGAGCGACTGGGCGAGGACCTGAGCGAGGAGCACCTCGCTGATGGCGCCCATCTCGACCAGGGTGGTGCCCAGGCGCTGCCGGGACTGCTGCTGTGCCACGAGGGCCTGCTCGAGCTGGTCGCGGCTGATCGCCCCGCGTTCGAGCAGGAGCTCACCGATTCGCATTCGACTCATCGCTCTGACTCACGTACCACGCCGGGAGCAGAAGGAATAATTGGGGTGAAGCGCCCACATTGGCGCCAACCCTGCGCCTTGACACCAGTTTTTTTCGAGGCCTACAGTCCCTCGACTTTCCGGCACCGGCTCGGGAAGCATTCACGTGAGCTCGGGGAGCCGAGCCTGACACACGGGGTCCTGTCCCTGGAGGCAACACACCAATGATGCTTGGACAGCTGGGCATTCTCGCAGCAGAGACAGCGGACGCCGCGGAAGGCGGGAGCGTCTTCGAAAATATCGCCGTGGCATGGACTGAAGGTGGTTGGCCAATGTGGCCCATCGCCATCATCCTGGTGGTGGGTGTCGCGATGATCATCGAGCGGGCGATCGTCCTCTTCTTCACCGCGTCGATGAACAAAGACGGCTTCCTCCGCGGCCTGAAGAAGCACATCTACGCAGGCGACCTCGACAAGGCGATCAACTATGTCGCCGGCCAGAAGGTGACGCCGCTCACCAACGTCATCAAGTCAGGGCTGATGAACGTGCCGAAGGGCGAGGAAGAAGTGCAGGCGGCCCTCGACGAGGCGTCGCTGCGTGAGAACCCCAAGCTCGAGGCGCGCACCGGCTACCTGGCGATGCTGGGCAACGCGGCCATGTTGACCGGGTTGTACGGCACGGTGAACGGCCTCATCGGCTCGTTCAAGGCGGTGGCCCATGCCTCGCCGGCCGACCGCGCCACCATCCTCGCCGGCTCCATCGGTGAAGCGATGAACTGCACCCGGTTCGGGCTCCTGGCGGCCATTCCGATTCTGGTGATGTTCTCGGTGCTCAACGGCCGCACTCAGGCGCTCATCAACGACATCAACGAGACGTCGGTGGCGGTGCTGAACTTGATCGTCCAGAACAAGGACAAGTTCAAGAACCTGACCGTGCCTGCCCAAGCGGACGACTAGGTGACTGGTGTGAAACGCCGACCCGGAGAAGCGGATCGGCGCTCCGGCGACCGAGCGCGTTTCACACCAAATACCTAGAACGAAACTTCCCGTGGCGGGTGCTGTCAGCGGTTAGGGAGCCTTTCTAGAAAAGCGAGTCGACGATGGCTGGTGGAATGGATCTCGGCACAGGTGGCAAGAGCGGCAAGAAGCCGCTCGATACGACCATCAACCTGGTGCCCTTCATCGACTTGATGGCCGTGACCATCGTCTTTTTGATCATGACGGCGGTGTGGACGCAGCTCGGCCGGCTGCAGGTCTCCCAGTCGGGCAATTCGGCGTCGGAGGAGGCACCTCCCCAGACGCAGCTCCAGCCCATCACCGTGCTCATCACCGAGAAAGAGCTCAAAATCACCGTGGGAGGCGCTCAGCTCGACCCCATGCCCATCACCCGAGACGACAAGCAGCGGCTCGAGGTGACCCGGCTGATGGACAAGTTGAAAGAGCTCAAGACGCAACAGCCCGAGCAGAACGCCATCACCCTGTCCACCGAAGACGCGGTCCGCTACGAGGACCTGGTGCGGGTCATCGATACCTGCATCGGCAACCAGTTCCCGTCGGTCTCCGTCTCTCCCGCGTCAAGCTAGGAATCACCCATGGCCATCGTCGCGCCAGGCAAGCGGTACGGGAAGCGCATCGAGCACTCCAAGGTGCTCTCCCACGCAGGAGGTCACAAGATGCTGTTTGCCGATCTGAACGTGACCCCCCTGGTGGACATGTTCGTCATTCTCGTGTTGTTCCTCATCGCCAACTTCTCGGCCACTGGTGAGATTCTCTCGATGTCGAAAGACGTCCAGCTCCCCGAGGCGGCCAACACCGAGGAGCTGGTGATGGCTCCGGTGGTGGTGGTGTCGAAGGAGCAGGTCATCGTGTCGGGCACCGTCATCGGGCGGGTCGACGACCTGACCCGGGAGGACTACCTCAACATTCCTCCGCTGGAAGAGAAGCTGCGGGAAATGAAGAAGCAGTTCGAGGATCTACACAACGCGGCCAACGACACCGGCGCCTTCAAGGGCGACGTCAACATCCAGGCCGACAAGATGGTGCAGTTCCGCATCGTCAAGCGCGTGATGTTCAGCTGTGCTTCGGCGGGCTACGGCAACATCTCCTTCGCGACGATGGCGAAGGGCGAAGAGAAGAAGACCGAGACGGCCTCTCGCTGAGTGAGGCGTCGGGTCGGGGCCTCGACACGGGGAGGTGTCATTTCCTCACCCGGGGTTTTCCGTCATCGGCCCCCGTGCTAGGGCCGAGGCCACCTCATGGAACTCATCCAGAAGCTGATAGGACTTCTCCGCGACCCAGGGGCCATCGTCCAGTGGGCGGGGTACCCAGGCCTCACCCTCATCGTCTTCGCCGAGACGGGTGCGCTGGCCTTCTTCTTGCCGGGCGACTCCCTGCTCTTCATGGCCGGCGTCTACGCCGGAAAGGGAGACTTGAACATCTGGCTGTTGCAGGCGCTGCTCATCCCCGCGGCGGTGCTGGGGGACGCGACGAGCTACTACATCGGGGCGCGGGCCGGCCCGGCCATCTTCAAGCGGCCCGAGTCGCGCTTCTTCAAGCCCCAGCACCTCAAGGCGGCCCACGAGTTCTACGAGCGCCACGGAGGCAAGGCCATCATCCTCGCCCGGTTCGCGCCCTTCGTGCGCACCTTCGTGCCCGTGGTCGCGGGCGTGGGTCAGATGCCCTACAAGCGCTTCGCCAGCTACAACATCATCGGCGGTGCGGCCTGGGTGCTGACAATGACGGTGGGCGGCTACTTCCTGGGCCAGTTCGAGGTGGTGAGGAAGCACATCGAACTCATCGTGGTGGGCATCATTCTCGTCTCCGTATTGCCGGCGGTGGTGGCGTGGGCTCGCCAGCGCTCGGCCCAGCCTGAGAAGGCATGAGCGAGTCGATCGACCGCGCGCGGGCCGCCGTCTCGCGCCTCAAGGTCTTCCCGCTCCCTCCGGTGGTGTTGTTGCCGGGGACGGCGCTCCCGCTCCACATCTTCGAGGAGCGCTACCGCGCGATGGTGAAAGCGGCCCTCGAGACCGACCGCATCTTCGCCATGGCGCAGGTCTCTCCAGGCCAGGAATCACTGCTCGCTGGGGCGCCGCAGCTCGAGCCCATCGTCTGCGTCGGCTCCATCGTCGCGCACACGCTCTTGGAAAATGGGCGCTCCAACCTGGTGCTGGTGGGGGTCGCGCGGGCGCGCATCGAGCACGAGTGGCCCGCGACGAAGGCCTACCGTGAAGTGGCCGCCGAGCTGCTGCTCGACGAAGACGTGCCGTCCGGAAGCGAGGACGAGGTCGAGCTCCGCCAGGCCGTGGTCGAGCTGGTGGCCCGGCTCCCGACAGACGTAGGGGAGCGCGTGGCCCAGGTGACCGGCCGGGTTCACGGTGGGGCACTGGCCGACGTGGTGGCCGCCACCATCATGGAAGACGTGACCCGGCGCTTCGAGGTGCTCAGCGAGCTCGACGTGAGGGCCCGCATGCGGGTGGTCGCCGAGGAGACGCTGATGCTCGTCGGCTCGATGCAGGCCCGCAAGCGCGAAGGCCTGATGAACTGACCCCCAGTTTCCCCACCTGTTTTCCACCCACTTGAGGGATTGTGTCGGTGAGTTGCACACCCAGGAGGGCCTGGGGGTCGACTCTCGAACGCGGTCCTCCGACGAGGTCGCGCAGGAGGGGCAAAACATGAAGAAGATTTGGTTGTGCTTGGCGCTGGTGATTGCGGGCTGCGGTGTTCAAGAGGCGAGGCAGTCCCAAGGTCAGAGTGTCGCAGCGTTGACAGGCGAATTCGTCGCCATTCCCCGCGACTTCACGGCCAATGAGCAGTCGGCCATCAGGCAGCAGGAGCTGTCCACGTCGACCTCGGACGGCACCTTCTACATCGCCATTCGCCGCTCGGAGCTCGGCAAGCGCTACTTCCTGTCGGTCTACCTGAAGCAGCTCTTCCCCATGTTCACCCCTCCGGCCATGACGCTGGGGACCAAGGTCGTCAGCTTCCAGGAGCAGAACGGCCGCGTCTACGTCTTCGACGTGGACGATCGCAAGGCGAGCAGCAGCACCTACGACCCGACCGTGGTCCTCGAGGCCTTCGACGAGGTGCCCAGCTACGCGGCCTTCACGGCGATGCCGAACTCCTCGCAATACGTGTTGTTCGACCCCTCGACCGGGCTCAACCGATTCAGCGCCGTGAGCCAGGCCCTCTCCGGGAGCCCTGGCACCGGAGGCAAGTTCAACAACGACCTCTTGTTCTCGCAGCGTTTCCGCACCCTGGCCGACGGAGTTCAGTACGACCAGGTGTTCGCCGGTCACTTCGACGAGCCCTTCCCCTACAACGATGGCAGCATCGAGCAGAGCGTCTTCTCGATGAGCGGCACCGTCTCCATCGCGCTGAGGAAGTACACCGAAGGCTCGGGCTTCACCTCGTTCCCCTTCCCCGACGCGCCGTACTTCTTCGCCTCGGAGCGCCTCATCATTCCCAACACCGGGCTGGTGCAAGACTACGCCGCGCGCTGGAACATCAAGCCGGGCATGGCGCCCATCAAGTGGACCCTCTCGAGCCGGCTCGCCGCGCTGCAGGCTGACCCGCGCTACGCCAAGTACGACCTGGTCAAGGCATTCCAGAACGGCATCACTGGGTGGAACAAAGTGTTTGGCTTCACCGCGCTGACCGCCAGCGTCGGTGGCCCAGGCGTCGAAGCGGGCGACGACGACAAGAACGTGCTCGTCATCGACGAGGACCCGAGCTGGGGCTTCGCCTTCGCCAACTGGCGCACCAACCCCAACAGCGGCGAGATTCGCGGCGCCAGCGTGTACTTCAACGCCATGTGGCTGGACTACGCGAAGTCCCTCTTCGACCCCGAGGCGCTCACCGCGACCGAGGCCACCGCCACGAGCGCGGCGGTGCAACGCACGCAGGCGGCGAGACTCCCGGCGCTGACGTGGAACGGCATTGGCCTGGCTCAAGACCTCCGACGCATGGGCACGGGCACCGAGCTCGAGCTCTTCCAGGCGCGAATGGCCAAGGCCAAGGCGGCCAACCCGACGGCGCTCCCGACCGAGAAGGAGCTCGTCGAGCGCTTTCTCACCCACGTGGTGCTCCACGAGGTGGGCCACACGTTGGGCCTGCGCCACAACTTCGAGGGGTCTCTCGCCCCGCCGTCGAGCTCGGTGATGGAGTACGTCGACGACTTCGACGCCCCCTTCGTGCCGGTGCCCCAGGCCTACGACGTCGACGCGGTGAAGTACCTCTACGGCATGTCCGCGGCGCCGCCGACGCAGCAGTTCTGCACCGACGAGGACATCGGTGTCACGACTCCCAAGTGCAAGCCCTACGACGTGGGTGCCGACCCACTTTCGGAGTACTTCGCGTACGCGTACAGCTACTACCTGCAGAGGTACTTGATTGGCCGTTCGGACAGCACGTCGGGTCTCAACTATTACCTGGCGGGTGTGCTGGATTATGTCCGCGCGGGTGACACGGCGAGCGACCGAGCGCGCGCCTGGGAGTTCGCGATGGAGTACGTCCGCCCGGACATCGACCCGGCCGTCCTGGGTGCCTACCCAAGCTATGGGGCACGGGCCGACAAGGTCAGCCGCGCCATCTGGAGTCAGCTCTTCCTCGGCGCGGTGAACACGTACTCCGACTTCGTCACGGCCCCGCCCAATGACCTGACGTTGAGGGCCACGATGCATGGGCAGCTCGGCAGCGAGGTGCTCAACAGCGACAAGGTGCGAACCGGGCCCAGCAGCCGGCAGGCCATCGATGTGCTGAAGAAGCTCCAGACGCTCGAGGCGTACCGGGCGCTGGTGGACGCCAAGGCGGCCCTGGGGGCGCGCCGCGCTCAGGCAACGGGAGACGATGCGCTGCTGCTCGATGACCTCATTGCTCGGGCTGAGGTGGCGATGTCACCGTATTTCTTGAAGTGAGGGTAAGGCAGGCTCAGGGGCACTGCCCCTGAACCCGCTCCGTGGGGAGTTTCGCTGGGGTGCCTCAGCCGTTGCGGAGTTGGGGCCTGAGGCTCAGTTCGCGGAGTTCCGGCTCCTGCGCCTGAGGCACCTCTCGACCGCAGTAGTGTCGTCTTTCGTCCGGGCGGACGACCGCCACTCCCCCTGACCCCTCGCCCGGGGGCGAGGCGGAGGAGTGGGCGATGGTGTCCGCCCAGACCAAAGATGACTCCACTGCGGCCGAGAGGTGCCTCAGGCTCCCCCTAGGCCCCTTGGGCCCCTTACGTTGTGTACTCGGCGTTGACCTCCACATACCGGTACCCGAGGTCCGACGTCATCACCACCGCCTTGCCGGCCCCGTCGGAGAGCCTGAGCTCGAGACGCACGTCCTCCTCCGCCATTCTCTTCGAGACCTGGGCGCGATCAAACGCCGTCGGCTCGCCTTGCCGGAAGACCTCGACCCCTTGAAGGACGCAGCACAGCCCCAGAGGGCTCTTCACGTCGGGTGAGTTTCCCACCTGGCTGGTGAACCGGCCCCAGTTCGGGTCGTTTCCGTAGAGCGCCGTGCGCACGAGCGCCGACGACGCCACCAGCTTGGCGATGCGCCTCGCTGCCTCGTCCGACGCGGCGCCGCTCACCTCGATGCTCGTCACCTTGGTGGCTCCTTCTCCATCGCGAGCGATGAGCCATGCCAACCGGTGGGCCACCTTCTCGACCTGCCGGGCCCAGTCGCTGGCCGCCTTGACGGTTCGGGTCGAAAGCAGCATCAGCGTGTCGTTGGTGCTGGTGTGCGTGTCCACGTGCACCGCGTTGAAGCTGCCCGCGGCGATGGAGGGCAGCGCTCGGCGAATCTGCTCCGCGCGCACGTCGAGGTCGGTGACGATGAAGGCCAACATGGTGGCCATGTTGGGCTCGATCATCCCCGCGCCCTTGCACACCCCGGCTACCACGCCCTCGCCAGCGGGGGCGCTCATCTCCTTGGGGAACGCGTCGGTCGTCTGAATGGCGGCGAGGAACCGTCGCCCCGCGTCTGGGCCCGGAGCCAGCGCGTCGAGCGCCGCGTCGATGCCCCGGCGCACCGCCTCCATCGGCAACTTCACGCCGATGACGCCGGTGCTGCACACCAGCACCTGCTCGACGGGGCACCCCACGCGTCGAGCCACCCGCTCGCACATCTCGAGCGCGTCCTTCTCACCCTGGGCTCCCGTGCAGGCATTGGCGTTGCCGCTGTTGACGACCACAGCCCTGACGGCTCCCTGGCTCTTGGCCAGGTGGGCCTTGGACACCAGCACTGGCGCGGCCGCGAAGTGGTTCTGGGTGAACAGCGCCCAGCCCGACAGGGGCGCGTCGGCCACCAGCAGTGCCACGTCGGGCCCGCCCGAGGCCTTGATGCCAGCCGCGACGCCCGAAGCGCGCAGACCGGGGAGTGACGCCAGCGTGTGCTCGGCCAAAGGAAACTGGGGAACCGGTGGGGTGGGAATGCCCATGGGCGCTCCTCCTACCGCCAAAGCCCCTCGCCGTGCCTTAAGGAATTGAACCGAGCCTTCAGTGGTGCCCGCGCGCGATGAGGCGAAGCATCTTCAAGTTCACCACGATGAACCTGAAGAGCTGCCAGGGAATACAAGTGCGCCACCATCGAGTGAACGCAGTGGGGCGGGTGACGAAGAGCCAGCGGTCGTCACGAGCGTGTGCGAGAGGGTCGGGCATGTTCTTTCCGTGAAGGGCGAACTTCTTCGACCGGGGAGCCTTACCAGCCTCCCTTATGGTTCGCCAACCTCTCGAAAGAGCCTGTTACCCGGCCCCACGCGATTAGAAGACCACGGTCCCCTGGGCCCGCAGCGCCGTCACCGCCGCCAGGTTCACGATGGAGGACACGTCGGCGTTCTGCTGCAGGACATTGACCGGCTTGTTGAGCCCCAGCAAGAGCGGTCCGATGACCTCCGCGCCGCCGAACCGCCAGATGACCTTGTAGGCGATGTTGGCCGCGTCGAGCGACGGGAAGATGAGCACGTTGGCGTCACCGGTGAGCGTGGAGAAAGGAAAACGGCTCGTCCTCTCCTCGGAGACGAGAGCCGCGTCGACCTGCATCTCGCCGTCGAGCTCGAGGTCAGGCCGCCGCATGCGCGCGATGTCGGCCGCCTCGCGCATGCGGGCGGGCGAGGCCCCTCCCGCGTCGCCGTAGTTGGAGTAGCTCAGGAAGGCGATCCTCGGGGTGACGTCGAAGGTCTTGGCGAGATCCGCCGTGGCGATGGCGATGTCGGCCAGGTCATCGGGTGACGGGTCGACGTTCACCGTGCAGTCGGCGAAGAACTTGAAGTCGTTGCGGGTCACCACCAGGTAGATGCCGCCAGCGCGCTTGCCGGGCAACGTGCGAATAATCTCCAGCGGCGCGTGAATGGCGTCGGCGTAGCCCTGGAGGAGCCCAGTGACGAGGCCATCGGCGTCACCCTGCTCCACCATCATCGCGCCGTAATACCCACCCCGACGCATGCGCCGCTCGGCCACCTTGCGACTGACGCCCCGCCGCTGCCGAAGCTTGAAGTAGGCGTCGATGTACCGCTGGGTGTCGGGCCCGTTGGTGGGGTCGACGATGCTCACGCCAGCCAGATCATCGAGCTTGTGGGTGATGATGGCCGCTTCGATCTTCTCCTTGTTGCCCAGGAGAATCGGCTCGCACAGCCCCTCTTCCCTGAGTACGTGCGCCGCCTGGAGCACCCGAGGGTGCTCGCCATCGTCGAGCACGATGCGGGTCTTCTTCTGCCTGGCCTTCTCGAAGACGGCGGCCATCACCTGGTGGCTGCGCGACTGCATCTTCTGGAGCCGCTCCCGGTAGGCCGGGAGGTCGACCTGGAGCCGTGCCACCCCGGTCTCCAGCGCGGCCTTGGCTACCGCCGGGGCCACCCACAGCAGCACCCGCGGGTCGAAGGGCTTGGGAATGATGTACTCGGGCCCAAAGACGAAGTGCTCACCGCCGTACGCACGAGACACCGAGTCGGGCACGTCTTCCTTCGCCAGGGCGGCGATGGCCCGCGCGGCGGCCAGCTTCATCTCTTCGTTGATCCTCCGGGCGCGCACGTCGAGGGCGCCGCGAAAGATGAAGGGGAAGCCCAAGACGTTGTTCACCTGATTGGGGTAGTCGCTGCGGCCGGTGGCGACGATGGCGTCGGGCCGAGCGTCCTTCGCCTCCTGGTAGCCAATCTCAGGGTCCGGGTTGGCCAGCGCGAAGATGATGGGCCGCTTGGCCATCTTCTTCAGCATGTCGGGGGTGACGAGCCCGGCCACCGAGCCACCGAGGAACACATCGGCGCCCTCCAGGGCCTCGGTCAGGGTGCGGGCGTTCGTGTTGCGCACGTAGGGCGCCTTCCACTGGTTGAGGCCCTCGGTGCGCCCGGCGTAGAGCACTCCCTTGGTGTCCACCATCATCACGTTCTCGAGGGTGACGCCGAGCTTCACCCAGAAGTTGGCGCAGGCGATGGCCGAGGCGCCGGCACCAGACACCACCACCCGAATGTCCTCGATGCGCTTCTGGGCCAGATCCACCGCGTTGAGGAGCGCCGCCCCGCTGATGATGGCCGTCCCGTGCTGGTCGTCGTGGAAGACCGGGATCTTCATCCGCGCGCGCAGCGCACGTTCGACGTAGAAGCAGTCGGGCGCCTTGATGTCCTCCAGATTGATGCCCCCGAAGGTGGGTTCGAGCGCGGCGAT
>PMBV01000152.1 GCA_003153055.1 Myxococcales bacterium | reverse complement strand
AGCCATGATCGAATGCTCCTTGCTGGCTTTTCTCCCAGCGGTTGTTGAGGGGGCGGGGCCCGCCGGCTCCGTCCCCGCTTTTCTCCCGCTGCCAGTGGATCAGGAAATCACCCAGCAAGGTCCAGAAACCGGCAGCCGTGCCGAAAATCGCGCCGGCGGCACGGAGCGCCTACATCTGCCACCAGCGACGGCCGCTGCCGGTCGAAACCACGAATCAGACCTGAGGGGCCCCCGGGGAGGACTCAGCGGCAACGGGAATCAATGGCAACGCAGGCGACGATTCATATGAGTCGGCAGGGGCGGCCTACCTTTTCACCCAAGCCGGTGGAGTATGGGGACAGTCAGTCTATGTGAAGGCCCCCAACACCGAGGCACTGGATTCCTTCGGCTGCTCGGTGGCGCTGTCGTCGGACGGCGCGACGTTGGCGGTCGGAGCGAACGGCGAGGCCTCAGCCGCTGTCACCGTCGGCGGCGACAAGTCGAATAACTCGGCGCCCGACGCCGGTGCCGCATTCGTGTATTGAATGTGGGACATTTCGCTCCACCTCACGGGGGTCGATCGGTCGAAGCGGTGGCGCTCGAGGCGGGGAGCGGCTTCTTCGCGTCGAGAGACAGTGTCTCGAAGCCCTGTGGATGACCCTCATGGGCACCTTCGCAGGAGCGAGGATGATCTCCGTCGCGCCGAAGCCCTGAGCCGCGGCGGGCCTGGAGGACCGGAAGGCGCTTGATGGATGTTGATATCGTTGATATCAACAAGGAATGGCTCAACTCATTGTGCGAGAACTCGACGCCGAGCTCGTCCGTGCGTTGAAGGAGCGCGCGGCGCGACACGGTCGGTCCGCTGAGGCCGAGCACCGGCTCATTCTGGCCCAGGCGCTCTCCGCGGACCTCGAACGCCCTGGCTTCAAAGCCTTCTTGACCTCGATGCCCAACGTCCTCACCGACGAGGAACTCTCGCCACCACGCGACTTTCCCCGCGACGTACACTGGTGAGTTGGCTCCTCGACACGAACGTCCTCTCGGAGCTTCGCAAGGGAGCGCGAGCGGATGCGGGCGTGCGCGCTTGGTTCGATCAAGCCGCAGATGCCGAGCTGTTCACGAGCGTGATGGTGCTCGGCGAGATCCGGCGAGGCATCGAGTCAGTCCGGAGGAGAGACTCGACCGCGGCGCTCGCCATCGAGCAATGGCTCCTTCGCCTGACCGAGACCTTCGCTGATCGGGTCCTCCCGGTGGACGCAGAGGTCGCGGACCGATGGGGCGCGCTCAACGTGCCTGACCCGGTGCCGACGGTCGACGGACTGCTCGCCGCGACCGCCTTGGTCCACGACCTCACCTTGGTCACGAGGAACGTCCGCGATGTCGAGCGCACGGGCGTCCGGTCGTTCGACCCATTCCGCCGCTGACCGCAGCTCGCTGCTCGATCGGCCGTCATCACCGTCGCCCCGAGCCCCTCATTGCTCACCTCACTCGGGACGGGAGGAGCTGATTGCCGGGCAGGGTCAGCGTACGCCGACGCTTCACGACTCGAGGACGACTTCCCTCGAGCCGAACTCGGCGCACTTCATCGTCTCCGTCTGGCAGGGTGAACCACCACCCGCCCCGAGCGCGTGTGGCACTCACCGACCCGGCCGAGTTGGACGGCTGGCTCGATTGCTCGATCGACACCCCCGCGCTCGACGCGATCTTCGCCGCCTCGTATTGAGGACGCCCAGGTCGGTGTTGGCACTTCTCTGACCGCACCCGCGAGAAGAGGAGAGAGCCCACCGTAAGCACTCGCCCTCCTGGCGACTCCAGGTGGGAGTGCGCTCCTGAAGCCAGGCACGTATCCTGCGCCATGAGGTGGTCGTCACTGCCGAGTTTGAAGGCCTCGTAGAAGTCTTGGGCCATCGGCCCGAGGTGAGTGACGCCCTTCTCTGTCTTATAGGCCCAACTGGAGACTGGCATCGCCACCACCTTCTCGAGCACCTCAGTCGGAGAGATCGTAGCGAAGGAATCCTTGGCATTGCGGTCCGATAGAGAGTTCCAAGCACCGCCACCGGGGGCCAGGGAGACCCCGCTCGAACCCGAGCTAGAACTCCGGAAGACGACGCCGCCCGAGGCGTAGACCATCCATTGATTCCCCTGGTCGAAGCTAACCTGCGCCTGCCGCTGATTGTCAAAATCGCCCCAGACGAAGCAGCCATCGTACTGTGCGTTGGCCATGTAGCCGGCAGCCAAGCTGGTCCATCCAGACGCAGTGTTACGCGTACCCCCGGCCACGGCCGCAAAGGTACCCGACGCAGTGTTGCTACCGCCTCCGGCCACGGTCGCAACGAATCCCGACGCTATGTTGTTAGCGCCACCGCCCACCACGGAATATCCGGCCGAGGCCGTGTTGGAACCCCCGGCGCCAACGAAGGCGTCTTTGCCCGTCACAACATTCCCCTCGCCTCTCTTTAACGTCGCCACCGTCGTCTGAAGCGCGGTCACATTGCTGGTCGTAGTAGCTTGCGCGGTCTGAAGCGCGGTCACCTTCGTCCGCCTGCCCTGCAACTCCGCCGCGCGTGTCTGGAGCTGAGCAACCCGGGCCCGACCGACTGTGCGGAGGCCATGGCCAGAGTTGTTCGCGACGAAGCCCGCAACCAGCGCGAAGGAACCGATGCGATCCTCTCGCTCGCACTGAGGTCGCTCCGCCACTGGACAGACAATTCCGAGTGCTGGTGTGGCGTCGTCGTCAACCACGAGTCTCGTCCTGGCAGTGGAGGTGGTGCGCTGCCCCACCTCCACCGACCCCAGCGCCGTCAGCGCAGACATTTCTCTCGGGTCTCAAGAAAACCGGCGTCGGCGTGGCGACGTTAGGCAACAACTGCAGCCGAGCTAGACCAACCAAGGCAGACTCGAACACGCCCGCCTTTAGTGGCACTAATCTCAGCGCCGCATTCCACTATGGCAAAGGTGCGAATCCTCACTCGCCGAGTCGGCTGGAACCCACCAAGTCTTGCGCACCCTTGGAGAACCGATCGCAGGAAGTGCACGAATCACTTCGAACGCGCTGAGAATTCGCCCGGATTCAAGGATCTTGGCGCTAGGACCGATACGTGCACGGGGCGAGCGAGTTGTTGAGCCGTCACTCGGTCGAGCCACGCGAGGGGTCATATGAACATCGTCAGGAATTCCGCGCGCATCCTGTTGTGTTGCGCAGTTGTGTTCGTCTTCGGTTGTCCAGGTCCACAGGGGAAACAGGGCGATCCGGGGCCCGCTGGTGACCCAGGCGCCACCGGCTCGACGGGTTCCACAGGTGCCACGGGCGATGCCGGCCCAATCGGGCCCTCGGCGGGGAAGGTGTTCAACATCGCGGCGGAGTCGGTCGCAAGCCTCACCGGAACCATTACCTCGGCTGTCGTGACCAACGGCGTTCCGGTGGTGACCTTCTCGGTGAAGGACGGCTTCGGGCGCGGCGCGGTAGGCATCGCAGACGCCTTGGTGGCCATCGATATCGCCCACCTGACCCTGCCGACCGACGCGGGCTCCGGTAACTGGGAGAACTACGTGAAGACCGACGCCGGAACCAGCGTTGGCATCGGCCTGCGTCCGACGACGGAGCGAAAGCGGGCCGGTTCCGCCTACGGCACGCTGGTCGACAACGGCGACGGGACCTACGTCTACACGTTCGCCACCAACCTCACCTCGGCCCCCGTGGCCTATGACGCGAGCCTTACACACCGGGTCGGCCTGCAGATCTCCGGCACGCCGGCCGGCGCGAGTGCCGCCATCCCGCCGGTGAACGCGGTCTTCGACTTCGTGCCCGCGGGTGGAGCAGTGACGGTCACCCGGAAGATCGTCAACGTCAACAACTGCAACCAGTGCCACGGCCAGCTCATCGCCCACGGTAGCCGCTACGACACCGAGTACTGCGTGACGTGCCACAACCCAGGCAACCTTGCAGCCTCCGACGCCGGTATCGTGACGGTCGACATGAAGGTGTTCATCCACAAGATCCACTCCGGCAGCAGCCTGCCGTCGGTGAAGGCGGGTGGCGTGTACAACATCGGCAACTCTCTGTTCTCTGACGTCACGGTCCCACAGGACCTGCGCGACTGCCGCAAGTGCCACAGCGCGGACGCGACGGACGTGAACAAGACCCCCCAGGGTGACAACTGGAAGAATTTCCCCAGCATCGAGGCCTGCGGGTCGTGCCACGACAACGTGACCTTTGCTGGAGCCACTCCCAACCATAAGGGCGGCCCGGCGGACAACAGCATGTGCCTCAAGTGCCACGGTCCGACCGTCGCGACCACCGCGCTCAGCATCTCGGTCGAAGCGGCCCACATCAGCGAGTTCGCGACTCCGCACAACCCCAGCGTTCCGGCCGATGACGCAGGCGTGAAGCTCTCCAACTTCGAGTACAAGATTGTCAAGGTTGCCGAGCTCGACGCGGGTGCCGGCGCACCGACGGTTCCGGTGGTCGACTTCCAGATCCTCAAGGACGGTACCGCGATGGACCTAACCGGCTACGCGCTCCCCGCAACCTTCACCAGCGGCCCCACGTTCATAGTGGCCTACGGCAACGGGTCGGGCGACTACACGAACTTCGGCGCGGTCGACGCCGGCGCTGGCCAGCCCAACACGGTTTCGCTCGCGTCCCTCCGCGGCAACGCCGGCACGCAAGGCACGCTCACCACCGTCGATGCCGCTGCAGGCACGTTCCAGGCCACCCTGACGCCGGCCCCGTGGCCCGTGGGAGCGTCGATGAAGGCGGTCGCGCTCCAGGGCTATTTCAACCAGAGCCTCGGCTACACGACGCCGATGGACCCGACCGCCAAGACGTGGGCGCGCCCGACGCCGTCAGCGACGGCCAACCTGAACGCCAAGGACGCCCGCCGGGTGGTGGTGGACGACGCCAAGTGTCTCAACTGCCACGAGATTCTGTCGCTGCACGGCGGCAACCGCGTCAACAACACTCAGGTGTGCGTGATGTGCCACAATCCGAACTTCGCCTCGACGGGGCGCACTGCGGATGCCACGGACTTCGCGGCGAAGGTGACTGCCAATACCAGCGGCGCGCCGGCGCTGAACACCTGGCTGCTGGCCAACAAGGTCTCGACCACCAACCCGTTGGTGTGGCCCGAGGTTCCGGTCGACTTCAAGAACCTCATTCACGGATGGCATTCATCGAGTATTCGAACGGTGCCCTACGCTTTCCCCACCGTCTCGTCGCGCGGCTACGGGTTCGGGGATGCGGCCGATGTGACCTTCCCGCAGATCAAGGGCAACTGCCTCGCGTGCCACAAGGCCGGGACTTTCGCGGTCGAGGCGGTGCCGGCAACGGCTCTCGAGTCATCGGTCCATGTGGACGGCGATGGTCTCAGCCGAACCGCGGTGCTCGACGCTCGACACAGCGTGCCAAACGACAGCGACAAAGTCAGGAGCCCCATCGCCTCGGCCTGCGCTGGTTGCCACGACACTGCGGTGGCCAAAGCCCACATGCAGCTGAACGGCGGCTCGATCGACGCTCCACGCTCATCGCTCAAGGACAGCTTCGGCGAGGCCTGCGCCGTGTGCCACGGCAAGGGTCGGGTCTCTGACGTCGCCTTCCACCCGAACAAGTAGCTGACCGGAACTGAGGTTCCAGGCCACCCGGCGGACTCCTCGCCGGGTGGCTTCTTTTTGCCTTCTGCTATGTCAGGCCCGATGCGCCATCCCATCTTCTCCGCCGCCGTCCCCTGCCTCCTCCTCGCCTCGGCCTGCCACACCAAGCCAGCCGACTCGCCCGTCCCGGTGAAGGACACCGCCGTGGTGGTCAACGGTCGAGCCGTTTCCGAGGCTGAGGTCCAGCTCCGCCGCCGCGGCCGTGGCCCCAAGGACTCCAGTCTCACCCGCGAAAAGGCCATCGACCAGGTCGTCCTCGCCGAGCTCGAGGCTCAGCGCGCCGAGCAGCTGGGCCTCGACCGTGACCACGCCTTCCTCGAGCACATGGAGGAGATCTCGGTGCAGCTCCGTGACGCCCGCCGCTTCGAGCTGGCCAAGCTGCTGCGGATGCGAGAGGTGGTGGACCGGGCCGTCCCCGCCGAGGCCGAGGTGAAGGCCTACTTCGAGGCCCACCAGAAACACCTCCACACCGAGTACCACCTGCAAGAGCTCCTCGCTCCGAACCGCGCGGCAGCCGACGCTGATCTCGCGGCCATCCGCGGCGGGGCGCGCTTCGAGGATGTGGCGCTGGCCCGGGCCACGGCGATCGTCGGGCCGATGGACGAGGGCTCCAAGCCGTACGAGCTCCCCCCGCTGTCCTTCGACCGGATTCCGCCCGAGTGGTGGCCGGCCATCGACACCCTCACCCCGGGCGCGGTAAGCGACGTCATCGCGGTCGGCCAGGACAAGTACGCCATCCTCCGATTGATGGAGACCCGCGAGGGTCCCGAGGTGAAGCTCGAGGACGCCCGACCGAAGCTGGAGATGCTGCTCAAGGCCCAGGCGATGGAGACCCGACGGATCCAGCTCGAGGCCGAGCTGCTCAAGAGCGCCAAGGTGGAGCGCCGACCAGCCCCCACCAAGCGCGGCTCTTCGAGCGACGACTGAGGCCGTCACCGCCTCGAAAACAGCCGCTGAAACTTGGCGATCTCCGCTCCCACGTCGGGGCTGCGGACGACGGCCGAGATGGCGCAAATGGAGTCCGCTCCGGCGGCGATGACGCTGGCTGCGTTGGTCAGGTCGATGCCTCCGATGGCCACGATGGGAATGGACACGGCCGCCCGCACCGCGCGCACCAACTCCACCCCTCGGCCCGGGCCGGCATCGGCCTTGGTCTTGGTGCTGAAAATAGGCGCGACACCCACGTAGTCGGCGCCCGCCCGCTCGGCCCGATGGGCCTCTTCCACCGAGTGTGCGGTGACGCCGATGACGCGCCCGGGGCCGAGCAGCGCCCTCGCCACCTCGCAGGGCAGGTCGTCTTGGCCGACGTGGACGCCATCTGCCCCCACCGCCAGCGCGAGGTCGACGCGGTCATTCACCAGGAAGAGCGCCTTGGGGCAGAGGGCTCTCAGGGCCCGGGCTTCCTCGTAGCAGTCCCGCGAGGTGCCCTCCTTCGCGCGGTACTGCAACACCGTCACCCCGGCCACCGCGGCAGCGGCGATGTCGCTGGCGTTCCCTGCGAGCGACAGGCCCGCGTCGCTCACGAAGTAATACCCCTGGAGTCGTGCGTCGCTCATGTCGGTGAGACCCGCTGCATCGCTTCGACCGTCGCAGGCTCGAGGGCCGAGATGGCGTCGAGGAGCGCGACCTTGAACGACGCCGGGCCGGTGGAGGCACGGGCAGCCAGCTCTCCGGCGACCTCGTAGCAGGCGAGCGCTGCCGCGGCGGCCCTGGCGCGATTCTCCTCGACGGCCGCGAACGTCCCGATGACCGACGTGGCCATGCATCCGGTCCCCACCACCCGGCCCATCACCGGGTGCCCGTTGCGAACGCGGAAGGTCGTCACCCCGTCGGAGACGACGTCGACCGCCCCGGTGATGACGGCGGTGCAGCGCCGAGCCTTCGCCAGCGACTGGGCAATCTCCGCCAAGTCTCGGGCGACCTCGGTGGCATCGACCCCTCGGGTGGTGACGGCCTCTCCGGCGACGCGGGCGATCTCCGAGGCGTTCCCCTTCACGATGTCGATGCGGCACTCCTCGAGAAGCTCGACGCACTTCTGGTCGCGGAGGCGGGTCGCTCCCGCACCGCACACGTCGAGCACCACCGGAATGCCCCGCTCGTTGGCTCGCCGCGCCGCCCGCTTCATCGACTCGACCAGCTCGACGGTCAGGGTGCCGATGTTGAGGACGAGCGCCGAGGCGATGCCCACCATCTCTTCGACCTCCTCGGGGGCGTGGGCCATCACCGGCGAGGCGCCGAAGGCCTTCACCACATTGGCGCAGTCGTTGATTGTCACCCAATTCGTGAGGTGGTGCACGACGGGCGCCCGACGCCGCACCTCCTCGAGCATCTTGGCCATTGCACGTGCTTCCACGTTCGCTCCTTGGCGCCTCGGGGACCCACCGGCGCGAGGCGAACCATAGCCCCAAGCTCCTCGGCTGCCACCCAACGATCCGGGCAGGCGGCCCTCTCTTCCTGGCTCATTCTCAACTCAGACATCGCCGGGAGAAGCTCACTGCGCGGTTGACGGGGACGACAAAATCGAGCAACAGTCTCCCAGTCCGCACGACTGACGCTGACGGGGAGCACCCCGGGGGAGTGCGGGACGTGAAGGCCGCGCGTCTGGGCACATTCTCCAATTCGAGGAACGCCCGCATGCCCGCTCTGTCCACCGTCGATCCCGCCGTCTACGCCCTCATCCAGGCCGAGGAGCGCTACGAGCGCGAGACCATTCGCCTCATCGCCAGCGAGAACTACGCGTCCCAGGCGGTGCTCGAGGCCTCAGGCTCGGTCTTCGCCAACAAGTACTCCGAGGGTTACCCGGGCGCGCGCTTCTACCAGGGGCAGAAGCACGTCGACGCCCTCGAGGCGCTGGCCGTGTCGCGGGCCAAGGAGCTCTTCGGCGCCGAGCACGTGAACGTGCAGCCGTATTCCGGTTCCCCCGCGAACCTCGCGGTCTACCTGGCCTTCCTTCAGCCGGGTGACACCATCCTCGGGCTGGCGCTCCCTCACGGCGGGCACCTCACCCATGGCTCCAAGGCGAGCATCTCAGGCAAGTACTTCAAGAGCGTCTCCTACGAGCTCGACCCCGCCACGGGCCTCCTCGACTACGACGCCATTCGACGCCTCGCCCTGGAGCACCACCCGAAGGTGCTCGTCGCCGGGCACTCGGCCTACCCGCGACAGCTCGACTTCGCGCGCTTCCGGGCCATCGCCGACGAGGCGGGATCGCTCCTCCTGGTGGACATGGCCCACTTCGCCGGGCTCGTCGCTGGCGGGGCCCACCCGAGCCCGGTGCCCTTCGCCGACGTGGTGACGACCACTACCCACAAGACACTCCGTGGCCCTCGAGGCGCGATGATTCTCTGCAAGGCCCAGCACGCCAAGGCCATCGACCGCGCGGTCTTCCCCGGGCTGCAGGGAGGCCCGCACAACCAGACGACCGCCGCCATCGCCGTGGCGCTGGGTGAGGCGCTCCAGCCGGCCTTCAAGGACTACGCGCATCGGGTGGTGGAGAATGCCCGAGCACTGGGAGTGGCGCTCACGCACCGGGGCTTCGAGCTGGTCAGCGGAGGCACCGACAACCACCTGCTTCTCGTGGACCTGCACACCAAGGGCATCGCGGGCAAGCCGGCGGCCGTGGCCATGGAGCGGGCCGGCGTGGTGGCGAATTACAACACAGTGCCAGGCGAGACACGCAAGGCGAGCGACCCGAGTGGCCTGCGTCTGGGCACCGCGGCGGTGACGAGCCGGGGCTTTGGAGTGGAAGAGATGGCTCGGGTCGCCGAGTGGATCGACCTCGCGGTGAAGCACTCCGAGGACCAGGCGCGACTCGAGGCCATCGCCTCAGAGGTCAGCGCCCTGTGTGCCCGGTTTCCGGCTCCGGGCCTGAGCTGACCCTCACCCGGCCTTCTTGCCAGGCCGGTCGACCTTCTTGAGCCACTCCATCGCCTCCTCCGGCGTGGAGACGATGTTGACCGTGACACCGCCGATGCGCATGAAGTCGGCGTTGTGCTTCATCTGCAACTGGCCCACTGCCTTGGCTGGGTTGACGACGGCCCAGAATAGCCATCCGGCCTTCTGGACCAAGGGGAACCACACCGCCTGGGCCCACTTCTCGTCCTCCTCAGCGAGGACCGTGTGCTGGCGATCATCCGACAGCCACTTCACGGCTCGGTTGCGCCTGAGCACCTCGTAGCCCTCCATCAGGAGCTCTTTGAACTCCTTGGTGGTGGGCCGGTGGAGGATCTCGTGATGAACGATCTTCTCGACTGGGTGGTAATAGAGCACCGCGGAGTCATTCTTGTAGACCGGCTGTGGCATTGAGCGCGCCTCCGCGTCGACCCGATTCAAAGTGCGTGCCCGTGCGCAAAGCCGCGCGCTCACGAGGAGGCACTGGGTGCGAAGGACCTCGGTGGGGTCACTGCGACTGCGAAGCGCGGCAGCCCTCCGGCGACCGTCGCCCGATGGCCTCGAGCCGGAAGGCGTGAGGGCGGAGCTCAGTGATGACGAGCTCGAGTCGACCGGTGCTTGGGCACTCGAGTGACACCCAGCTTCGGCCTCCGCCGCATGGGCCTACGAGCTGCGCGGTGCACTCCAGCCGCTTCACGCGAGCCAGCCTGCGGTGCCAGCCTCGTGCCTCGCCGGCCTCGGGGGCGGTCCACTTGGTCGAGACGCTCCAGGTCGAGCCGAGCCACTCGTCGAGGAACCCGAGAGCGTCGCCTGCGAGGAGCTCGCGCTCCACGGCGCCTAGGTGACTGGTGTGAAACGCGCTCGGCCGGAACGCCGATCCACTTCGCCGGGCATCGTCAGAGTCCCTTGAAATACCGACAAGTATTCCCGCGGGCCTCTTCCTCGCGCGGCTCGCGTCTCTGCGTTCGGGCTCGGTCGGCGTTTCACACCAGTCACCTGGGCCCTGGTGCCACTGGAGAATGCGCTGCCGGGTCATCCCTGGGTCTACATCGAGCGACACCGCGGCGGTGAGGCGCACCAGGCTCTCGCTCGCCTCCACCTGGTACCCCTCGCCGAACTGGGTGAAGGCGAACATGCTGTCGCGCTCGATGGTCTCTGCCGACCGGGCGTCTTTCCTGAGTCGGTACACCCGCCAACGCAGGGTCTGCCAGTTCGATTGACACCACGGGTTCTGGGAGGCCACGAGCATGAGGACGGAGCCGTCGGGGGCCGGAGCGCTCATCGCCCACTGCACCGCCGACTCACCGGTGGCGATGTTCTTGAACCGCCCGGCGTGATCCGCCAGCACCAGGTTGAGGGCGCTGCCGTCGCCCCGGTAGAGGCGCAGCATCGTGTCGTCTCCGCAGTCGTGCACCGCCAGATGGAGGGTCACCACGCGGAGGTTCGGCTGCCCCGCGGGCGTGACGACTTCGACGCCTTGGAAGACGGCGAGTGGGGAGCCCTTCGATGTGGTGGTCCGCCCGCGATCCGGGGGCGGTGGGCGAACCCCCTGGGCGGCGAAGTTGGCGAGGAGGGCCGTTTGGAGCTCCTCGGCTGTCGAGGTGGCTGGGTGCCTGGCGAACACCTCGTCGGTCACTCCTCGGAGCGCCGCGCGGAAGCGCTCGAGGTCGTCGGCCGCCCGGGCGGAGAAGTCGATCTGCTCCCCCGGCAGCTCCACGGCGACGGCGCGAGCAGAGGTGGAAAGTGGGGAAGCGGCGAGGCAAGCGAGGACGACGGCCAGAGACATGACGGCTCACCGTAGCCAGAAAATGGCGCCCCCGCCGGGCCTCAGCGGACCAGGTCGATTCGAACCCGAGCATGGCCTTGCTCGAGGAAGCCCAGGGCGCGTGCCCCAGCCGGCGTCAGGTCGACAATGCGTCCCGGTACGAAGGGCCCTCGGTCGGTCACCACGACGACGACGCTCCGCCCGGAGTCGAGCGCCGTGACGCGCACCTTCGTTCCAAAGGGGAGCGTGCGATGCGCGCAGGTGAAGGCGCCGAGGTCGAGCTTCGAGCCGCTGGCGGTGCTCGCTCCGCCGAGGTCCGCGCCGTAGAAGCTCGCCTCGCCGACCTCCACGAAGGCGTCGAGAGACGAGGGCACTCGCCCGCAGCTCGTGAACAACGCGAAGGCCGCCAGCGCCGCGTGAGCTGAAGTCGCTCGAGTCATGGGGCGAAGCGAAGCACGTTTCCTCGAGGACCGACGGGGCGGGGCGACGATTGCAAAGCCATGTCGCCTGGGCCCGATGAGGGGTACACTCGCCGGATGAACGGCGTTCGCACTGGGGCACTCGTCGTCATCACGTGCTTGTTTGTGTCGTGTTATTCCTGGGACCAAGCAGTCACCGCTTGCTATGAGCGCGGAAATTGCCTCCGCGATGGGGGCGCCGAGGATGCCGCCGTCGACTACGACCTGGCGTTGTGGCCGGTGCCTCCCGAGGCGCCCACGAATTATCAGTTCGACGAGCTGACCGTCCTCGACAGGAACACGCTCCTCGTTTGGCAGAAGGCTCAGGGCGGCCTGGCGAGCTGGGCCCAAGCCACCCGGCAGTGCGAGGGGCTCAACACGCTCGGCTTCGGTGGCGTCACCACGGCGTGGCGGCTCCCCACTGCCATCGAGCTGCTGTCATTGATTGACTCGAGCCGAACGAGCCCGGCGATCAACTCCGCTTCCTTCCCGGGGACGGAGAGCGTGGGGTTCTGGTCTTCGTCGGTCGATGACCTCGATGGCGGAACCGCCTGGGAGGTTGGGTTTGCCAGGGGAGACGCCCGCCTGGTGTCGGTCACCGAGCAGGCCCAAGTTCGCTGCGTGACCTCGAAGGAGCCGACTCCCCCGCGGCCCCGGTACCGTACCGACGAGAGCGCGGGCGTGGTGCTCGACCTGGTGACCGGGCTGACGTGGGAGCGCAGCGTCACCGCGGAGGTCAGCCGGGCCTTCGCTCAGGCCCACTGTGACTCGCTCGATGCTGGCTGGCGGCTCCCCGCGAAGAAGGAGCTCGAGTCGATCGTTCGGCGTCACGGCCCAGGCTCGATGATTGACCCCTCGGCGTTCGCCAGCTCCGTGGAGGGCTTCTTCTGGTCCGCCACCCCAGCGTCGGGGACGACCCTGACTTCGACCTGGGGCGTCGACTTCACCGACGACCGCACGACCTTCACCCCAGACGTCTTCCTTCGCAGCGCACGCTGTGTCCACTGAGGAGCGGCACATGCCCACTCGTTGCTCGCTTGCGTGGTCGATACTCGCCCTCTCGTGTGGGGCCCACGTCGGCGCCGACGGCGGCGTCTCCCTTGTCGTGGTGTCGCTCGACGCGGGGCCCGGCGATGCAGGCCGGCCCGTTCGCCCTCTCGATGGCGGGGTGACCTGCCAAGGTTGGGGGAGCTGCAGTACCACGCCGGCAGACGTCTGCGCCGTGCTGCCGGACCTGAAAGTGGGTGAGTCCTTCCTCGTGGAGTACGACACCCTGGGTTCGGGCTGGGGGGCCAGGGGGGGCCTCACGGCCACGATGGTGCGTGGCGTGCCGCGGACCGTGTCGAACTACTTCACCGATGGGAAGGACAAGGGCGTCAACAGCACCCTCGCCTACGACGGTGACTGCGCGGTGTGGAGTGGCTCGTCGTACTGCTGCAACGATACCGATAACAAGAGGGTGGCGAACGCGGTGACCGCCTTCTCGTACGGGACCTGAGCGACGCTCGGGTTGCCGCGGTCGCCATCGTCTGGCAAGGTCGCGGGTCGTTCACCTCCCATTGGCGGCCCGAAGGGCTGCGAGCGCGACTCCCTTGAATGAAATCGTACTCATCAACATCGCCGGGCCAGACCGCCCAGGTCTCACGCACACCATCACCGAGATACTGGCCCAGTATGACGTGACCATCCTCGACATCGGCCAGGCCGTCATCCACAAGCATCTGACGCTGGGGTTGCTCGTGCAGATCGCTCCGGCGGCGCACTCGGCCGAGGCCATCAAGGACCTGCTCTTTCGGGCCCACGAGCTGAGTCTCCAGCTCAAATTCACGCCGGTCTCCGAGGACGAGTACGAGGCGTGGGCCGCGGCCCAGGGGAAGGATCGCTACATCATCACCTTGCTCTCTCGGTCCCTCTCCGCGGAGCAGATGTCGCGGCTGTGCGGCGTGGTCACCGACAGCGGCCTCAGCATTCAGGGAATCACTCGTCTCTCAGGGCGCCCGTCGCTGCGCAACCCGCCATCGCAGCCACGCGTGGGAGTCGAGCTCCAGGTTCGCGGCCAGCCAGCCGAGACCATGCGCGCCGCGTTCCTCGAATTGGCGAGGGATCTCGGCATGGACGTGTCGTTCCAGAAAGACGACCGATATCGCCGCAACCGTCGTCTGGTTTGCTTCGACATGGACAGCACGCTCATTCAGGCCGAGGTCATTGACGAGCTGGCGAAGGAGGCCGGAGTGGGTTCCCAGGTGGCGGCCATCACCGAGAGCGCGATGCGCGGAGAGTTAGACTTCAGCGAGAGCTTCCACCGCCGGGTCGCGCTCCTCAAGGGTTTGCCCGAGTCGCGCCTCGCCGCGGTCGCCAGCCGCCTCTCCATGACCGAGGGAGCGGAGCGGCTCATTCTCGCGCTCCGGGGCATGGGCCTGAAGACGGCCATCCTCTCGGGCGGGTTCACGTACTTCGGGCGTCGACTCCAGGAGCGCCTCGGCATCGACTTCGTCCATGCCAACGAGCTCGTCATCGAAGGCGGAGTCGTCACCGGAGAAGTGAGAGAGCCCATCGTCGACGGGAAGCGCAAGGCGGCGCTCCTCCAGGAGATCGCCTCGGGCGAAGGAATTCGTCTCGAGCAGGTGATCGCCGTCGGTGATGGGGCCAANNGATCTCCCCATGCTGGCCCTCGCCGGGCTCGGCATCGCGTTTCAAGCCAAGCCCATCGTGCGCGAGCGGGCCCAGCACGCCATCTCCAACCTCGGCCTCGATGGCATCCTCTACCTCCTCGGCGTGCGCGACCGGGAGTGGTAGCGACGGAAGGTGACGCGCGGCTCTTTAGTGCCCGTCGACGCGCTTCTCTCCCGCNNGGGCGTGAAGGCGCAGGGCGGGTTGTAGGCTCGATTGAAGTCGAGGACGAGCTTGCCGTCGACAGGGGCGTCGGCCGAGAGGAACCGCCCAGCGCCGTAGGTCTCCGCGGGGGCGGTGCGATCGCGAAAGACGAAGGACAGCTTCGCGCCACCCTTTTCGCTGGTGGGCTCGAGCGTGTAGGCCTTTCCGTCGAGCTCGAAGTGCACCCGGCCAGGCACCAGCTCCTTCTGGGGAATGTTCACCATGCTGGGCGTCTCCACTTCCTTGGGCGTCGCGAAGGCCTCGAAGGTGGCCGCGATGCGAAACCGCGCCTGGTACGGGAACGTGTCGATGCCCCGAAAGCTGGTGCGCGCCGGGCTCGCCGAATCCCAGACACGCAGGGCCAGCTTTCCGCCGCGCTCGATGACCTGGAGCTGCCGCGTGCCGTGCTTCAGCCGGTCGGCGGCGCCCCGGTGGTCGGTGGTGAGCTCGCGCGAGGTGGACGGTTGTCCATCGAGGAGCCATCCGCCGGGCGGGTTGCCCTCGAGGCGCACCTTTCCCTGGTGCAGCACCCAGACGCCAGGCAGCTCGTCGACACGGTTCTCGCCTTCGGAGAGCCAATGCAGGCCCACCAGCGCCAGCCAGCCGTCTTCGCGCAGCAGGGCCTGGGCTCGGGCCTCTCGCCAGGCGCTCCACTCAGCGGAGGCATCGAGGGTCGGGACGGCAGCGGAGCTGGGCATGAGGGTCACCAGGAGAAGGGTCAAAACTGTAGCCGCTGCTTCTTAACGGACCGGGTGCGCCCTGCACATCGACTGGTGATTTTGGACATCTCATGTCCATTCTTCACCACTCGATCCGCGCCGCGTCCGAACCGCCCAGAATGCCTACGTCTTTGGGGTGAAATGGCCCGCCCTCGGAGCACAGGACTCTGTCGTGACCCTTGTGACCCTCGAGGCGCCTCTTTCCGCCTCAAGGGGTCACCCATGCGAACAACCACCGCTCGTTCACTCTCTTGCGCCGTCTCCCTCATCCTCGGCGTCCTTCCGAGTGCGTGTACGATTCGAACCGACCCCCCACAGCCACCGAGACCGGTGATCGACGCCGGCACGGGTGGAGGCGGAGGCTCATCGTCGACCTCTGGAACTGGAGCCGTCGGAGGTGGGTCCGTCGGAGGTGGGTCAGAGGGAGGTGGGTCAGAGGGAGGTGGATCCTTCGGAGGCGGAACCGGGGCAGGCACCACCGACGGTCAGGTTTGCGATCTGGTCGGCGACGGCGGGTGCACCTGCCTGCGATTGGCGACGGTCGGGTTTCGGGGTCAGTGGGGAAGCGGAGACGTCTTCTCGAGCTGGGTGCAGCAGAAGGCCCTGCTGGGCGTCGACAGCCTTGGCGACAGCGTGCTGACCCCGGCGCTCCTGGCGCAGTACCAGGTCATCATCATACAGGACGCCCGCGAGGGCTCCCCGGGGCAGTCAGGTGTCGGCAAAGGCGTCGGCCGCGCCTTCACCGATGACGAGGTCGCGGCGGTCAAGCAGTGGGTGAAGAACGGCGGCGGGTTGGCGACTCTCCTGGGCTACGCGGATTCCTCGGAGACCATCAACGTGAACCGGCTCCTCGCGTCGTTCGGGTTGAGCTACGGGACCGAGCAGATCCTCCAGGGTGGCCACGACGGCACCGGCGGCTGGGCGACCGCCAAGGTCACCCACTGGGGCACCCACCCCATCGCCGACGGCATCAGTGTCATCGGCGTGGACAGCGGCTACGCGGTGNNACCTACAACTCCGAATGGACCAGCCATCCCGATTACCAGGTGCAGCAGCTGTGGCTCAATATCCTCCGGTGGCTGACGCCCACCGCCCAGTGCGAGGTGAGCAACGAGATTGGCTGAGCCGCTCGCAAAACCCCGAGGACAGCACCTTGCAAGGCTCGTGGCCAGCACTCTTTGCCGTGCTGAGGTGAGCGTGTCTGATCTGCATCAGATGCGGGCCAGGCCCGTCGTTCTTCGGTAGCAGGTGCCCACCCGGGTCTGCCGCCCGGAAATGGGGGAAGACCATCATGGCGCCTACACATGTCTCGAAGCGCTCGCTCCTCGCAGTGTTGAGCCTGCTCAGCGTCGTCGTCGTCGATTGCTCCGGGCTGACGTCGGAGGAGTCCTACGTTGGCAAGCTCTCGGATTCGCAGTGTGCCTGGGCTCGCGCCTGCTGTGAGACCTCGGAGCTGATGAGCATGCTCGGGCTGAGCACGTCCGATTCGTACTCCGTCGAGGTCGCCCGCGCGGCCCTCGACTCACAGGCCAAGTGCGTCGACCTGATGCATGCGCGCTTCGTCACCACCGACCGGACGCTCCTGGAGTCCATTCGCAGCGGGCGCACCAAGCTCGACACCGCCAAGCTCGATGCGTGCATCAAGCTGTACGAGCAGGCCAAGGGCAACTGCAAGCAGAGCCCGCTGGGGAAGAGCGTCACCGACGCCTGCCAGGACTCCGTCGTCTTCACCGGCCAGCAGGCGGCGGGGGCGATTTGCTACCTCGACGTCGACTGCGTCACTGGCGCCACGTGCTGGGGGGCCACCGGCAGCGCACCGGGCCTCTGCCGGGCCAAGTCCGCCGAGGGCCAGGCCTGTCGGAGCGACACCGAGTGCCCCGACACCGACTCGTGCGCCGCGGTTGCCTCCCGCGACAATTGGTGCGCCGCGAGCGACAAGCAGTCGGAGGGGAAGTTCTGTGCCTCCGACTCGCAGTGCGGCAGCGGGTTGTTCTGCGACACCAACGCCCAGGCCTGCGCTTCACTGCTGGCCTCCGACGCCGAGTGCTTCCAGAACCGCCAGTGCCTGTCGGGCCGGTGCAATCAGGACCAGCGCAAGTGCGAGGCGCCCGCTGCCTCGAGTGGGTCGTGTAACGCGTCGACCAATTGCCAAGCGGGCCTGTGGTGCGACACGACCTCGACGAACAACTCCTGCGGGGTGCCCCTGTCGACCGGGAAGGCCGGCGACCCCTGTGACTCCAATACGCCATGTGGCACCGGGCTCGCCTGCATCAGCAGCGCCTGCCGCGCGCCCGTCGCCGACGGGGCGTCCTGCAATGCCAACACCGATTGTCAGGTCGGCTCCTCCTGCGACCTCGCCGGCACCCACGTCTGTCGGGCGCGGAAAGCGAAGGGCGTCAGCTGCGCGTCGCTGAGCGCGGGAGACTGCGCCGCCGGCCTCTATTGCTCTTCGTTGGCGAGCCTGACGTGCGTGGACCGGGTGGCCTTGGGCTCGGCGTGCGGCTCCTCGGCCCCGTGTGTGGAGACCGCCCGCTGCAACACTACCACCGGGAACTGCGAGGCGCTGTTCTCCGCCGGTACCACGTGCTCCACTGGCTCCGACTGCGCCTCGGGGCTCCTCTGTCAACACTGGGCGGGGCGCTGCGCCACCCGTGCTTCGAGCGGTGCGATGTGTAATCTGTCAGAGGCCTGCCCGACGACGGAGTACTGCGGAAGCGGCGGGGGGTACGTCTGTCAGACGGGCACGAAGGCCGGCGCCGGGCAGTCGTGCAACAACGCCTCGACGGTGTGCAACGACGGGTATTACTGCTCCAGCGGCGCCGTCTGCGCCCCACGGTTGGCGGAGGACGCCGGGTGCTCCAGTGCCCAGAGTGCATGTGCCGTGGGGACCTATTGCTCTCTTTACTCCTCCCCCTATCGTTGTACGCAGTACGCCAACCTCGCCGGCCTGTGCTCCATCGCCGGGAACCAGGGGGCGCTGTGCGCGCCGGGCACGCTCTGTGCGCAGGGGAGTGATGGTGGCTACGGCTGCGTGCTGGGCAAGGCCGCCGGTGTGGCCTGCTCCACCGCCGCCGAGTGCGCTGGCGGGCTCCTGTGCCCGTCTCCAGCGTACGTTTGCACCGCGGCGCTGGACGCCGGGGCCGCCTGCAGCTCAGGGACGACGCTGTGTGGAGTCGGCAACTGGTGCCGCGGCTTCACGGGGACGTGCGCCGGCCGCCTCGCCGAGAGCGCGACCTGCACCAGCTCGGGTGCCTGTGTCACCGCCCTCGAGTGCGTCGCTCATGACGTCTGCACTGCCAGGGCGAAAGTCGACGAGACCTGCGACGCCGACCGGCCGTGCGGAGCCGGGCTTCGGTGCGACGGTGAGTGGGGCAAGTGCGTCGCGCTCAAGAGTGGGCTGGCATTGGGGGAGACCTGCCGTGCCAGCGTCGAGTGCGCCAGCGGCCAGTGCAGTGGGCAGCAGTGCGTGGGGTACTGCGAAGGCGTGAAGCGCTGAGGTGAGACCGGAACCAGGCGGGGCACTCGATGGCCGGGTGCCCTGGTTCATCCCTTGCTGCGAACGGTCACCCCGATCCGCGTGAAAGCGGATCGACCCCTACCGCCCGTCGCAACACCGCTCGAGTGACCGCACCACCTCACCAATGGTCCCGCGGGCTACCCGGTACATCGCCTGGCCGCCCACCCTCGTCACCGAGACCACGTTCGTCATCCGCAGAATCCGCAGCTGCTGCGACACGATGGGCTGAGCCACTCCCAGGCGGGCCGCGAGGGCATTGACGCACGTGTCACCCTCACAGAGCACCGAAACCAGCTGTAGCCGAACGGGGTGCGCCAAGGCCTGAAGCACCGTGACCATCTCGGCGCGGTGTGACGCGCGCAGCGCCGCCGAAGCCACCAAGCCCGCTGGAGGGGCCTCCGTGGTGGACGCCCTGAAGGTCTCTCGCGCTCGCTCGCCGAAGTTCATCAGCTCTTCGGCTCAGCACGAAGCGGGCCAGGGCCCACGCAAGGAGACCACCTGGCGTGGGGACAAACGCGTGCGCGTTGGGTCGCACCTCCGCGACCGTCTCACGAGCGTACCGGCGCGCGATCGCGACCCTTCGGCCCTCGTCGGCCCGCGCCCCGGGACCGACCGTCGCCCTCGGGCGGCTCAATGCCCAGCCGCTTCAGCTTGCGGAACAAGGTGCTCTTGTGGAGCCCGAGCTCGAGGGCCGCGGCCAGGCGGTTGCCACGATGCCGCTCGAGGGCTTCGCGAATCGTTCGAGCCTCGGCCAGGCTCACCGCGTCGCCGATGGTCTTCCGAGGGCCCTGGGGCTCGGCCTGAGGGAGCAGCTCGCTCGGGAGGTGGTCGAGCTGGAGCTCTCCGGCGTGGCACAGCATGAAGGCGTGCTCGAGGGCGTTCTGCAGCTCACGCACGTTGCCGGGGAAGTCGTGGGCGGTGAGGGCCGACATGACCGCGGCGCTGACCCCGGTGACCTGCTTGTTCTGAACGGCGTTGAAGACCGAGATGAAGTGCTGAACCAGGAGCGGGAGGTCCTCCTGACGCCGACGCAGGGGAGGGAGCTCGAGCTTCATCACCTTGATGCGGTAGTAGAGGTCCTTCCGGAAAGCGCCGCTGGCCACCTGCGCCGCCAGGTCTCGGTTGGTGGCCGCGATGACGCGGACGTCGGCGGCCTCCGAGCGCGTCCCTCCGAGTGGCTCGTACTGTCGCTCCTGAAGCACACGCAGCAGCCGCACTTGTAAGGCAGGGCTCACCTCACCAATCTCGTCGAGGAACAGCGTGCCCCCGTGGGCCAGCGCGAAGCGCCCCGGCTTGTCTCGGGTGGCGCCGGTGAAGGCCCCAGCCTTGTAGCCGAACAGCTCCGACTCGAGCAGGGTGTCGGGCAGAGCGCCACAGTTCACCGCCACGAAGGGCCCGGACCGCCTCGGGCTCAGGGCGTGAATGGCCCGGGCCACCAGCTCCTTGCCAGTGCCCGTCTCTCCCTGCACCAAGATGGTGCTCTCGCTCTCGGCCACCCGGGGTAACACATCGAGCACTCGCCGCATCGTCGGGCTCTTGGTGCAGAGGTCTCCCAGCTCGACGCGGCCAGTGAGCTCCTTGCGCAGCTCCTCGATGACGCTGAGGTCGCGAAACGTCTCGGCCCCGCCGGTCACCTCACCGCGCTCGTTTCTCAACAGCGCCGTCGACACGCTGATGGGGACTCGCCTGCCATGGGCGTCGACGATGACCGCGGTGCGGTTCACCACCGGACTGCCCGTCTCCATGGTGTGCCTCAGGGCGCAGCTCGTCGCGCACATGCTGGCGCGAAACACCTCGGAGCAGGTGCGACCGGTGGCCTTGGCGCGGGGCACGCCGGTGATCTGCTCGGCGGCGCGATTGAACGAGGTAATGCGCCAGTCGCCGTCAACGGTGAAGACGCCGTCGGAGATGCTCTCGAGGATCGACTCGGTGGACACCGTCGACCACGGAGCCTTCGGGGTCGGTGCTGGTTTGGTACGGCTGCCCATGCGCACCGGGTCTAGCACGAAGGAGCAACGGGGGTGCTCCTCGGCCACCGGTCGAGGAACGGAGAATGGTGACAGCCGCTGAGCTCGCCGGTGCGGGCAACGAACGAGCCATGCTCACTGTGCGACGCAGTTTGTCTGCATCACTGCCCAGATCGCGTCACCCGTGACTCCGCTTCCCGCGCTCGTCGGGTGGATTCCGTCTGACGTGTATTCGTTGTGCCCGTTCCAGGTCGGGCGAAGGTCCAGCCAGTAACACTTTGGCGCCGTGAGTCCGTCACAGAGGGCCTTCATTCGAGGGCGGAGCGCATCCAGGCACGTCTTGAGGCTGGCATAATTGCCGCCGACTGGGTCCGGATAGAAGAAATACACGACTTTCTCGGTTTGATTCTGGGCCATCGTCTGAAACAAGGAGGTCGCCGCGGTGTAGGCGGCGTCGCCGTTGTTGTTGAGCAGGCAGTCGTTTCCGCCACCGTCCATCAGCACGTATTTGATCTTCCCTGAGCTCTGCATCGCTTTGGTGTATTGGCTTGGGATTTGATTGTTCGCCAAGGTCGTGCCGCTGACCGAGTCGTCCACATAGTGCTCGGATTGCCCGAGGGACCCGGCGGCGTGGGCCTTGGACTCGATCTCCTGAGTGATCCCGTGCGACAGGGCAATGAACGACTCGCCAATCACCGCGACGTCATTCCCTTTGGTCTGCCCCTTCACGCACTGTCCGCCACCGGACCCGCCACCTGAACCACCTCCGCCGCCCGTCCCCCCGCCGGTCGCCCTGCCACCACCAGACCCGCCCCCGCCGCCCGTCCCGCCACCGGTCGCCTTGCCACCACCAGACCCGCCACCGCTCGCGCTTCCGCCGCCGCTCGCGCTTCCGCCGCCGCTCGAAGTTCCGCCACCATTCGCGCTTCCGCCACCACTCGCGCTTCCGCCATCGTGGCGTGCGGTCCCAGTGGGCATGTAGTCCAATCCCCCACCGCACGAGGCCAGAAGGACCGTCGCACCCAGCGTCAGCCACGGCGCGATGCTTCGAGACGAACGGCTCATCGAAACCTCTCTCTGTGAGGGGTGAATCCCTCCGAACTTGGCTGTCTCCCCGACCGCAACGTTGCCGCCGGAGACCCAAACGAACCCGCGGGCCGCATGGCTCGCTCAATGATGTCCGTTCGGTGCCATCCGGGTCAGCGCCGAGGTGAGCGCTTCCACGAAACACGCGTCATCGATGGGAGTTCAGGTGGTTGCGGCAATTCACTCCATCAATGGAGTTTCCAAGCCGCGAGCTCAGCCTTGGTCGGCACGCGGGGCGGCCTGCATGGCGCCACGCCCCGTCGCGAAGGCCGTGGCAATAGCGAGGTTGATGGAGGCAGGAACGAGCCCGGCGAGACCAGCCCCATGAGCGACTGCCACCAGGCCCAGGTAGACCGCGGCCGCGACGAATGGAACCTTGAGCTTCATGGAACCTTGAGCTTCATGGGTGGATACGCTGCCACGCTTCGACGAAGGGGTCGATCGGACACCTCGGAGACGGGCGAGCCCCTCCCGGCGCGCGAACGACCTACGAGGAGCATCCGTCGAGCCGGCGCGGGGCGCAGGGGAGGCGCGCAGGTGGGGCGCATGGCCGGAGCGCCGTCAGACCTCGGCCAGCCTCGCGACCATGTCGGGGTACTTACGGACCAAGCCGATCAGCAGCGCTGCCTGGGCGTTGGGTTTGGCGCGCCCCTGCTCCCAGTTCTCAAGGGTGCGCGGGTTCGTGCGCAGGCAGGTTGCGAAGAGGGCGCTGGAGAGGTGCAGCTGCTTTCGGACCCGGACCAGCTCGGACGGAGACACCTCCGGGGGGGGCTTGAAGGTGACTGCGTGAGTGCGAAGCGTTCGCTTTCCCTCGCGGGCCGCGGCCAGCGCGGCGACTCCCTCGCTCAACTCAGCGAAGAGGTCGCGACGGGGAATACGCTTCGTGGCGGCGGGCTTTCGGGTGGTCTTCATGGGGACTTCCTCGCTTTCAACTCTGCCTTGAGAACTTCTCGAACGACCTTGCGTTGCTCGGCGGTGAGGTCGCTGACCTCACCCTTTCCGCAAATGGTGAAGAGCCAGAACTGGCGGCCCGGCGCCCACCAGTAGCAGATGACGCGCAAGCCGCCCCGCTTGCCCTTCCCTCGTCGGCCGTCCGCGAAACGGACCTTCCGAAGGCCTCCCGTGTCTCGAATCACGTCACCTGCTTCCGGGTCCGCCATGAGGGCCGCCTGGAGAGCTGAGAACGCCTCGTCGTCAAGGTACTCCGACCGGTGGCGCTCGAACGCCGGGAGCTCTACGAACAGGGCTTTCACTCGGCGCAGTATACGCAGATTGCGTAGTTACGCAAGTAGCGTACATACGCCCGGCGCCTCGAGCGAAGCGTCGGCGTCGTAGCGGTGGCACTGTCGAGGTCGACGTGGTCGGTGCCCAACCGCTCGAGCGAAGGGCTTGGTGGCGAGGACGTAGGAGTTCCGGGGCCGACCCTTGAGCACCTGGGGACGCATGGGGCCGACCTGACACCTCGGAGACAGGCGACCCCCATCCACAGCGCGCTGTCAACCTCGGCACCTGCCGGGTACGTCGATTGCACAGCGAGCTCCCATGGTGTCCGAGGTCCGGCCCATCGACGGCTATCACCCGCGCGAGACGCTCTACGTCTCTGGTGCGTCAGTGGTGTTCCGGGCGCGCCGCCAGGCCGATGGGCGCGCGGTCGTCGTCAAGGCGCTCCGAGAGCAGCGCCCGTCGCGAGAGGAGATCGACGGCATCGAGCGCGAGTACGAGCTCCTCACTCTTCTCGCGATTCCCCAGGTGGCGGTGCCGATCTCCCTCGAGCGGGTCGGGTGTGGCGTGGCCCTGGTGATGGAAGACACCGGCGGCGTGGGGGCGGACGTGGTCGCTGCCCGGCCCGACTTCGGCCTCGATGCGTTCCTCCGCCTGGCGATGGCGGCGACGGCAGCCGTCGAGGCGGTCCACCGGCGCGGTGTCATCCACAAAGACCTCAAGCCGTCGCACATGTTGGTGGAGTCGAGCGGGGCGGTGCGGCTCATCGATTTCGGTCTCGCGGCCCGAGTGAGCGACGAGAGCACCCTGGTCGATGCAGACCGAATCGAAGGGACGCTGCAGTACGTGTCACCGGAGCAAACCGGTCGAGTGGGCCGAGGCGTGGACGCGCGCAGCGACCTCTACTCGCTGGGGGCGAGCCTGTTCGAGCTCTGGACCGGGCGGCTCCCGTTCACGGCCAGCGACCCGCTCGAGCTCGTTCACGCTCACTTGGCCAAGACACCGCCCCGAGCCGACGACGTCAAACCGGGCACCGACCCGATGCTTGCCGCCATCCTCGTCCGGTTGCTCGCCAAGGTGCCCGAGGAGCGCTACCAGACGGCCGCCGGCCTGCGCGCCGACCTCGCCCGGTGCCTCGCCCAGCTCGAGCGCACCGAGGCCATCGCACCCTTCGAGCTCGGCGCCGACGA
>PMBV01000413.1 GCA_003153055.1 Myxococcales bacterium | reverse complement strand
ATGAGCACCTCCGAGCGCCGGAGCTGGCTCGGCCTGCTCCGTCAAGTTGCCCGCGCCTGAGGGGCTCGTAGCGTTCGCCCGGAGCCCCGATAGCCCAACCCCACCGACTCCGCCTTTGCACTCCGTCCGCAACCGTGGGCTTCCCGCACCCTCGACCTAAAGGACCACCTACCAACTGGGCACGGGTCTCCAGGTGCGTCATCACGGTGTACAGATTAGTACTCCGTGATGACAGGGCCGGGGAGCGACGAGGCCTCGAGGTCGGTACGTATCGATGATTCCTCCCACCGCCCTGGGGCTGCGGGCCCTGCGAGCGAGGCGGGGGTTCCGGCGAGCACCACGAGCCGGTCGGTCGAATGGTGCAGGGCCGGGCTCGTGACCCCTGTGCTCACCGCGGTCTCGGGGCGAGGCGCTGGCCAGTCCGCCTCTGTCGGTCGGCGCCGGGCCCCTCGCACTTCAAGGCATGCGCGCGCCGTCCTGCCCGCTCGAGGAGAGGGTGACCTCGTGCGGCCCATGGAACACGACCAGAGCTGGTAAGGGGTGGCCCCCTCTTCGGGCGACAACCAGGTTGTTGTAAATTGGCCTCTGATCGCAACAACCAAGTTGTCCGTCTCAGTCTAGCCCCTCGCCGAGGTCGACATCAGAGAGACCGGACACTCGCCCCGTCCCTTGACTGGGTAGAGCGCCGGCAAATGCGATGAGGGCGGCACTTAAACTGCTGGACAGTGGTGCGGCGGGTCTTCGGCCGACCGCGTCTCGGCAAGGTTCGAGCGAGCCAGCTCGAGATCCTTCAGCCGATTTTGGGCGCCAGGCTCCCGGTTCTCTTGACCTCGGCTGTCAGCTTTGAAGACGCCCTTGGAGACGATGCCCGTATCGAGCCCCTCGTCCGGTCGGGTCGAGTGGTGCATGGGCAGGTGCTTCTCACTCGTGCTCACCGAGGTCTCGGGTCGAGGGGCTGGCCAGACGACCTCAGTGATTGGACAGCAGCCCCGCCCTCGCACTTCAAGGCGTGCTCGCCGCTCGGGTGGTGGGCGACGCGCCGCTGGAAATGCACGTCGGTACCGAAGCCTCGCACCTGTCTGTGAGGTCTCACAGACACCAGCCGTGGCCGCGACAGGACACCACTGGTCTCTCGGATCAAAGCGGGGCGGCGCGGAGCACTGTCGTCGGAACATGCAAGACATCGGCTGTGTCGACTGATGGCCGGTGCCGCTGAGTGGTCCCCAAACCCAGGAGGTCGCACATGTCGAGGAATCGAATTGGTGGGCTCGTCCCATTACTCGCTGGAGTCCTCATCGCCGCTTGCCAACCCGAGACGGGCCCTGAGGCTGTTCGCTCCGTCGCGAGCGCACTGACGGCGCGGCCTCCTACCGACACAGTGCGCCTCGGTCGCGAGCTCTTCTTCGACACGAGCCTCTCCGAGCCACCCGGGCAAGCCTGCGCGACATGCCACGGGCCGGCGGCCGGCTACACTGGGCCGAGCTCGCAGGTCAACGCGACCACGGTTGTCTATTCTGGAGCCATCCACGCCCGCTTCGGGAACCGAAAGCCGCCCACCGCGGCCTACGCGGCGTCGGCTGACCTGTTCGCCCTCGACGTGGCCTCGAGCACCTTCAGCGGAGGCAACTTCTGGGACGGGCGGGCGACCGGTGAGAAGCTCGGCAACCCGGCGGCCGATCAAGCTCAAGGGCCCTTCCTCAACCCGCTGGAGCAGAACAACCCAGACGCCGCCACCGTCGTGCGCAAGGTATGCACTGGCTCCTACGCGCCGCGTTTCCGTGAGGTCTGGGGCGGCGACGCCTGCGCCGACGTCGCTCGCGCCTACGATTTCATTGCCCTGTCAATCGCTGCCTTCGAAGCGTCCGACGAAGTGAGCGCCTTCAGCTCCAAGTTCGACGCCTGGGTTTCCGGCCGCGCGGCCCTCTCGGCTCGAGAGCGCCGGGGCCTGACGCTGTTCAAGGTCAAAGCAAGGTGCGCCCTCTGCCACCCACCTCCGCTGTTCACCGACTTCACCTTCGTAAACATCGGAGTCCCGCGGAACCCGAGCAATCCCTTCTATGGCGAGCTGGACGTCAACCCCGCGGGCTCCAATTGGGTCGACCCCGGCCTGGGCGGCTTCCTGGCCACCCAGCCAAACTGGGCTGCCTTCGCCAGCGCGAACATCGGAAAGCTGAAGGTCCCCACGCTGCGCAATGTCGACGCCCGACCCACCTCATCCTTCGTCAAGGCCTACACACACAATGGTTTCTTCAAGAGCCTGAAGTCCATCGTCCACTTCTACAACACCCGCGATGTGCTCCCGGTCTGCGGAGCCAGCGCAGCCGGGGTCATCGGCGAGACGTGTTGGCCACCGCCGGAGACTCGTCAGAACATCAATCACGTCGAGACTGGGAACCTCGGCCTCACCTCGGCGGAGGAGGACGACCTGGTGGCCTTCCTCGAGACACTGTCCGATGGGTACCACCGCGACCGCGGTGCCGAGAGCCCCAAGGAAACGCGGTAGCAGCTCATCTCCTCGCCGACAGCGCTACTTGGTCAGGTCGATCTCGAACACCCTCAATCCACCCGAGCTGTCCGTCACCCGGGTGAACGCGATGAACAACTCGGTGTTCGCGGCATCGGTGAACGTCACCGACGTCGGGCCCGCCGAGTTGCACGCGCTGGCGGCTTTGAGAATCTTCCCGCTCGTATTGAGGATGAGGATTTGAGCGGCCGCGCACAGCCTCCCACTCGAGTCGCCGTGCACCACGCTGAGCGTCACCGGGCCGGAGCTCGCCGCGTAGGTCATCGAGAGAGAGCGCGTGAGCGAGCTCAACGCGACGGTGCCGCCGGTGGAGAAGGGCGTCGTGGCTTCGACACTGTCGCCGTTGAAGTTGACCGCGTAGGTGTGCCCATCGTAATTGTACAAGCGGAGACGCCCGACAGCCGGGTTGGAGAACCTCACGGGCGGGAGGCTCACCGCGGCGCTCTGCGCGACGAAGTCGTTGTTCGCGTCGGCCCCGGTGTCCGTGCTGCTGGCGAGGTACGCTCGGAGCCCCGAGAACGTGGGAATCCAGGCCATCGTGGGGGCCGCGGTGATGGTGACCGTCGACGCCGCGCTTGCAGCCTTCCCGTCGGAGACCACCAGCTGGGCGACGTAGCTCCCCGCGGCGTCCGCCATGAAGGTCGGCTTCACCGCCGTCGCGCTCGATAGGGTCGCGGCGCTCCCGCTCGGAACACTCCTGAACGACCACGCGTACGTGAGCGCGTCTCCGTCGGCGTCGCGGCTGCCGCTCCCGTCGAGAGTGACCAACACCTTCGCCGTCACACTCTGCGCCGCGCCGGCATTGGCCACTGGGACCGAGTTACCCGCCGCCGCCGTGATGGTGACCACCGCGGGGGCGCTGACGGCCTTTCCGTCGGAGACCAGCAACTGGGCCACGTAGCTTCCCGCCCCGTCGGCCGTGAAGGTCGGCTTCACTACCGTCGCGCTCGACAGGGCCGCGGTGCTTCCGCTCGGGACACTCCTGAACGACCACGCGTACGTNNACGTGAGCACGTCGCCGTCCGCGTCGGTGCTGCCGCTCCCGTCCAGAGTGACCTGCGCTCCCGCCTTCACGTTCTGCGCGGGCCCGGCGCTGGCCGTCGGCACCGTGTTGGCGACCGCCGCCGTGATGGTAACCGTCGAGGGCGCGCTCGTGGCCTTCCCGTCGGACACCACCAACTCAGCCACGTAGTCGCCTGGCTGGTCGGCCACGAAGGTGGGCGCCACCGCGGTCGCGTCCGACAGGGCTGCCGCGCTGCCGCTGGCCACCGTCAACGACCACGAGTAGGTGAGCGGGTCACCGTCCGCGTCGCTGCTGGAGCTCCCGTCGAGCACCGCCGTCGCCCCCGCTTTCACGCTCAGGACCCCCGCGGCCTTGGCCACCGGCGCCGAGTTACCCGTCGCCGCCGTGGCAGCCACCGCCGAGGGCATGCTGGAGGTTCTTCCGTCGGACACCACCAGTTGCGCCACGTACTCGCCAGGCTGGTCCGTGGTGAAGGTCGCCTGCACCTCGGTCGCGTTCGACAGGCTGGCCGCGCTTCCACTGGGCACGCTGATGAACGACCACTGGTAGGTGAGCCGGTCTCCGTCTTGGTCCCAGCTGCCGGCCCCGTTGAGGGTCACCACCGAACCCAGCATCACGTTCTGCGCCACCCCAGCGCTCGCAACTGGAGCCGAGTTGCCCGGCCGAACGCTCCCACCATCACCAGTGCCACCCCCCCCCCCCCCCCCCCCCCNNACCGCCACCGTCACCGCCATCCTCGGAGCCCGCTCCTCCTCCCGCGGCAGCTCCTCCTCCCTCAGGAGCCCCGGCGTCGAAGTGCCAGCTCCCCCCGCCGCCCCCGGTGCTCGGCACGTCTCCAGGGCCGATGATGTTCCCTCGCTCGCCACAGACGCAGGCCATGGGAGCGGCGAGTCCCACCAGTGCAACAGCGAGGCGAACGCTATCGAGCCGCCAAACCTTTTCTGCATCACTCATGAAGCGCATCACTCGGGGGACATTTTCGCGTCCGGGTTGTAGCACCGAAAGTCGACCGTCAAGAGCGGAGTTTTGCCGCGCGGACGCAGCCCTCAGGGCGCACTGAGGATGACGCGGTTGCGGGAGGTGCCGGCGGTGTGGCGAATTGTCTCGAGCCCGGCTCCGATACTGTCTCGGCGCGGCCGGCCGCCCAGACCATATTGTATGACATTGAGTGGCACGCCCTCCCCCGAGGTGGGCGACTCGCTCGTCGTGTCTGCCTGTGTGGCAAAGTCGAGAAAGGTGAGCATGCACAGCGGGCTTGAGCCATCGAGGTGACTGGCGTGAAACGCCGACCGAGCCCGACTGACCTCCTCAGCTGGTCATGGGGGCGGGAGCGGGCTGGCCGACCACCATGGAGCCTCCTTCGGCTCAGGCGGGCGCGCCAGGCGCTCGGGTGCGTCAGCGAGTTGCCAAGCGAGCACCGCGTAGGCCGCGGCCGAGAGAACCAGCTCGGAGGCGACGACCTTGTCGAAGGTGTCGGCCGCCGAGTGGTGCCAGTCGAAGTACCTGGAGGTGTCCTGCCAGAGCTCCAACACCGGCACGCCGGCATACCTCAGGGGCTCGATGTCCGCGCCACCGCCACCCTCCCGCAGCTGCGCCGCACCCAGCGCCGAGAGCGGGCTGAGCAGCCGTCTGACGAGCTCCGCCCCACCCGGTCCGGCCTCCAACTTCGCTCCGAGCGGCCGCCCAGCCCCCGAGTCGGCCTCCAGCGCGGCGACGTGTCGAGGGAGCTCGGCGGCGTGGCGCTGGGCATAGGCGACACCTCCCTGCAGCCCGTTCTCCTCATTCATGTACAAGACAGCGCGCACCGAGCGGCGGGGTGCGAGGCCCACCTTCGAGATGAGCCGGAGCGCCTCCATCGCCAGGGCGACGCCAGCGCCGTCGTCGACGGCCCCCGCGCCGAGGTCCCACGAGTCGAGGTGGCCCGACACCAGCACGACCTCATCGGGCTTCTCTCGCCCTCGCACCTCGGCCACCACATTGGCCGACCACGCCTTGGCTGGTTTGCCGGGCCCACAGCCGAGGACGAGCCGCACGGTGACCGGCCCGCGAGCACGGAGCCGGTGGAGCAGCAGCGCGTCCTCGACCGAGACGGCCGCGGCCGGAATCGGCGGAGTCGCCCCGAAGCTCGTCTGGCCTGTGTGGGCGCTGCGGAGCGACGCGGTCGCCAGCGAACGCACCAAAGCACCCACCGCACCCTGCCTCGCCGCCTGCGCCGGCCCGCGAGTGCGGAGCCTGGCCGCCTCGCCGTATCCCTTGGCCTCCGCCATGGCGTGCTGAAGGAGGACCAGCTTGCCCCGCACCGCCTCGCCGAGCCCCTCCAGCTCTTCGAGGGAGCTCACCTCCACCAGTTCGGCAGTGACACCATTGGGAGGCGTCGGAGCGCTGTTGCCCAGCGCCGTGAGGTGCAGCGTCTGGTTGAGCGCCGGCGGCGCGGCCACGACTTCGCCAGTCTCGACGCCTCGCACCCACACGGGAACCAGCACCGGCTCGGTCCAGGCTTTGAGGCCGTCGGCCTTGAAGGTGCGCAGCGCCCACTCGACGGCCGCCTGGGCCCCGGGAGAGCCGGCCGGTCGAGGGCCGACGGTGTCCGAGAGCTCCTCGAGCGTGGCGAGCACCTTCCCCTCGGTCACGGCGGCGCCGACCAGACGCGCGGGAATGTCCGATGGCGGTGAGGCCGCTTCGATGACGAGCAAATAGGCGATGATGGACACGCCATCTGTCCTATCTGGTGGCGAAAAAAGGACAAGAAACGTCCAAAATTCACCAATGGACTTCCGAGGTAGGCTCACCTCGATGAGCACTCATGGACTTCGGCAGGCAGGTTGCGTGCTCGTGCTCCTCGGGGCGCTCCGGGCGCAGGGAGCCCTGTTCGACTACGACCGCCGGGCTCCACTCGAAGTGAAGGAGCTCGACCGGCAGCAACTCGACGGTGGGGTGGTGGTCCGCGACGTGACGTTCTCCGCCGCCCCTGGCCAGCCGGCTGTGAAGGCGTACCTCGTCGAGCCGGTCGGCCAGACCCCGTGCGCTGGCGTCCTCTGGCTGCACTGGCTGGGAGCGCCCGAGACCACCAACCGGACTCAATTCCTCATCGAGGCCATCCGCCTGGCACCGAAGGGCGTGGTGTCACTCCTCATCGACGCCATGTGGGCGGCACCCAACTGGTACGAGACTCGCGTCCCCGAGGAGGACTTCGCGGCCTCGGTGCGTCAGGTCATCACCATCCGCCGGGCGATGGACCTGCTCCTGAGCCAGCCCCGGGTCGATGCTGCTCGCGTCGGCCTCGTGGGCCACGACTACGGAGGCATGTATGGGATGCTCGCCTCCGGCGTGGACCAGCGGGCCAAGGCCTCCGTCTTCATCGCCACCACCTCGAGCCTGACCCACTGGGCCTTCTTCGCCCGCCAGCCCACCTCCAAGGCCGAGTACCTTCGCCAGAATTCCGTCATCGAGTTGACGGACTTCGTTCGGCGAATCAAGAACGCCGCGACGTTGCTCCAGTTCGCGAAGTCGGACGCGTATGTCTCTCGGTCCGACACGGCCGTTCTGCTCGCCGCCTTCAACGAGCCCAAGGAGCGCCGCTTCTACGACGCGGACCACGCCATGACGCCCGCCGTCATCTCCGAGGAGCGCGAGGCGTGGCTCCTCGAGCACCTCGGCGCGGCGAAGGACGCTGGGTCAGGCCCGTAGGCCTTTGGCGACCGCGGTGGCGAGTGACGAGGGCGCTCGGCCGATGAGCTTGGCCAGCTGCCCGCTCGCGTCGTCGAGCCCTCCCTTGACGATTTGCACATCGGCGTCGACGAAGATGTCCGCCACCGGAGGAGGGAGCCCTGCCCCGAGGAGCACCTTGCGGAAGGCCTCGGCCGGCATGTCGACGTACGCCAGCTGCTTGCCGGACTGCTTGGAGACCTCGGCGGCCAGCTCGGCCATGGTGAAGGGCGTGCCCGCGAGCTCGTAGGTCTTCCCTTCGTGGCCAGTCCCGGTCAAGACAGCGACCGCGGCGGCGGCATAGTCGGCCCGCGAGGCCGCGGCGATGCGTCCCTGCCCCGCCGAGCCGACGAAGCCGTGCTCGAGCGCCGGCCCGAGCCGCTCGGTGTAGTTCTCGTAGTACCAGCCGTTGCGCAGCAGCACCCACGAGAGGCCCGAGCTCTTGAGCGCCTTCTCGGTCGCCACGTGCTCGGCAGCCAGGGCCAGCGGTGACGCGTCGCCCTTGAGGATGCTGGTGTAGACGACCAGCTTGACCCCTGCCTTCTTCGCCGCGGCGATGACCGCCAAGTGCTGCGGGGCCCGTTTACCGACCTCGCTCGATGAGACCAGCAGGAGCTTGTCCACGCCCGCCAGCGCCGCCTCGAGGCCCGCCGGTCGCTCGTAATCTCCCTCACGAACGTGCACGCCCTTGGCGGCGAGGTCCGCGGCCTTCGAGGGCGTGCGAACGATGGCGACCAGCTCCTTCGCCGGGACCTTCTCCAGCAGACCGGCGAAGACGAGACGACCCAGGTGACCCGTGGCTCCAGTGACAGCAATCATGGTGACTCCTTCGATGCAGCGAGGTGTCCCATTACTCACAGGCTCACTTCCTTTGCGCAAGTACCTACCTTTCAGTAAGTATGGGTCATGGCAACCCGCGCCTTCAAGCTGCTCCCCCCTGACGTCTACCAGCCGCAGTGCCCTTCCCGGGGAGTGCTGGACCATGTGACCACGCGATGGGCGGTGCTGGTGCTCAGCGTCTTACGGGGCGAGGTACACCGGTTCAGCGCGCTGCGACGCAAGGTCGGCGGGGTGAGCGAGAAGATGCTCGCCCAGACCCTCACCGTGCTCGAGGAAGACGGCTTCGTGCATCGCACTGCCTACGCCGAGGTGCCTCCGCGGGTCGAGTACCGCCTCACACCATTGGGCGAGGAGATCGCCGAGCGCGTCGAGGTGTTGGTGCAGTGGATCGAATCGAGCCTCCCGCGGGTGTTGAAGGCCCGCGCCGCGCACCAGGCCAAGCGCTCGCTGGCGGGTCAGCGGCGGCCTCGACCGGCTGTCGTTTCGTCCGAGGTATGACAAGCTCCACCTGCCATGGCCTGTTCCGAGTGCGGGGCACATCGAGGGCACCTCCTGGGGTGCTCCAAGGGTGATGCCCAGTACAGTCAGGTGAGCGCCACGGCCTCGGTCGACACCGAGACTGACAGCGGAGACGAGACGGTCGAGCGGCGGCGGCTCTGGGTGTTCCCGTTGGTATTCGTCGGTGCCTGGGCGCTCGTCAGCACGAGCTTCGGCGCCTTCATCGGGCGCACCTGCTTCGGCATGTGGCTTCACGAGCTCGGGCACACCGTGGCGGCGTGGCTGTGCGGCCAGTGGGCCGTGCCGCTGCCCTGGTTCACCTGGACCTTCGGGCGCAGTCCGCTGGTCACCGTGCTCCTCTTCGGAGGCCTGGGTGCGCTCGGATGGTACGGCCAGCGCCTGAAGTCGACGTGGTTGCTGGCGACGGCGGGCAGCCTGACGGTCATCGCCGCGGGCTGTCACCTGCTGAGCGAGACGAACCAGACCGTCTTCTTCACCTTCGCCGGAGAGGCTGGGGCGATGCTCTTCGGCGCGGGGCTGGCGACCGCGTTTCTGTTACCGCCGGTGGTGGGGGCGCTCAGAGGAGGCCTCCGGTGGGGCTGGCTCGTCATTGGAGCGGTGAGCTGGGCCGACGCGACGCACCTCTGGGTCCTGGCCCGGCGCGACCCGGCGAACCTCCCCTTCGGCCTCGAGAACGGCACCGAGTCTGACGCGACGAAGCTGGTCGAGCGCTTCCACTGGGATGAGGACGTCATGGTGACGCGCTACCTGGTCTTCGCCGGAGTCACCCTCGCCTTCGCGCTGCTCGCCTGGGGCCGGGTGCTCTGGCGCGCCAACCGCTGAGGCCATCTCCGGACTACCGCAGCACCTCGCCCATTCGTGACACGGTCGATCCAGAGCGCAGCGCCGGAAGGTCCCGGCGGGCCTGGGCCACCTCCTATCGCGGGCCACTCTGGGTTAGCCGGCGCGCCGCCCGATGTCATTGCGTACCAGTTTGACCGCGGCGACGAGGGCCGCGAACATGACCCCGAAGATACTGAAGGTCATCATGGCCTCGAGTATCGCCTTGCTGTTCCAGACGACACCCGTGGCGTCGACGACCGCTTCGCCGGTCCCCAGGCCGTAGGCGGTAATACTCAGGAGCCCCAGAATCGCATAGAGCGCAACGCCCGGGGCGAGGGCCTCCCGTCCGGTGCCTTCGGGCGGGACCTTGTCGCGGCGAGGAGCGTTCGCCAGGCCAAGCGCGAAGAGCTGGAAGAAGCAGTAGGTGACGAACCACCAACCGAGATAGTTGGTGTACGGCACGCCAAAGACTCCACCGCCGTTCTCCCATATCCAGACATGATTCAGGGTGGACGCGACTGAATCGCTTCCCACGTCGAACAGGGTCATGAGCGCCGCCGCCACCATCGGGAGCGCGACCAGGTTGATGCGTCGAGCGACGTCAGGGCCATGGCCCACTCGCAGGTCGGCGACGTCGAGCAGGGTGCTGGCCACCAACCAACTCACATACCCCAGCGCGCAGTAGAATACGCCGACCACGAGCGGGACTTCGCCGACCCGGAAGCTGCCCGTGTAGTGGTAGTGCCCGAAGGGAAACCCGGTGGCAATGCTGAGGTTCTCGAACCCAAAGGTGACCACCAGGGTTTCCACCACGTAGAAGCCGAGAATCCTCCAGCCGTACCGGCGGCTGCCGTGAATCAGCGTGAACGGAATGAGCGTGAGCATCACCGGGGCGGCGGCGGGCACGTGCAGGAAAGGAAGGGCGACCGCGAAGATGGCCGCGATCGCGACGAGCCCCCACGTGGCAATTACCGGCGCGCGCGATTGCAGGGGCGCTGCCGTGCTGCCCGGCGTCGCGTCCATGGGGAAGGGAGTACTGATGCTTGCCTGTTCGAAGCTGTTCATGACGGATCTCCAGGTGGTCTACTTCGACGACGGGCTGCCGGGCGCATGGCGGGGCGGCCCATCAGCGCCGCGAGCAGAACGTTGTCCACCACGTCTCGGACGAAGGTGTCCGTCACCGGCGACTGCAGTATCAGGAGCGAGTTCAGGACCAGGGCGGGCGCGACCACACCCAGAGTTCCGAGGTGCTGGGCCTCTCGGGTCAACTCGCGTCGCACTATCGCCCGCTGGATGACGGCGTTCCATCCGACCAGGCCCATCGCTTCCATCGTTCGCGTCAGCATCGAGGACAGCGCGGCGTCGCGGCGCATCGGCAGCAGGAGCCCGGCGAGGATTCGCGCTCGCTCCGGGGTCAGCGCTGCACCGATCGCCGAAACGAAGGCGATCAGATCCGCGCGCAAGGAGCCATGGTCGGCGACCTCGGTCGCGATCCCAAGGAGTTCCCGCTCCAAGGTCGCGATCACCAGCTCCCGCACGTTCCGATGGCGCCGGTAGATGCTCGCGGTGACGGTCGAGGCCAGCCGCGCCACCCCAGCCATCTTCATGCCCGCGTATCCGACTTCCGCGAGAAGCCGCAGGGTTGCCCGATGAATGGCATCGTCGAGTTGGTCCTCTCGCGGGCGCCCGGGCGTGGTTCTGAGGTGGAGCTTGTCCTTGGCGGTCACGATACGACACAGTATCGCATCGTATTTGCCCACGCAAGACGTCCACGGCCGGCGATCAACGCACCGCCGGCTGCCACCGCCCGACGAATCGAATGGAGGCAGGCAGCAGCCCCTGAGCCGCGCTCCCGCCGACCCCAACTGCCAGCACCAGGTCGGCGCTCGCCTGGAGCTGCGCGGCCAACAGCCCTTCACCCATCGCCCGGGCAGCCGCGATTCCAAACGCGCTGGCCGCGGCACCCACGCCCTCGACGATGGGGCCCGAGTCGGCATCCGCCCGTCGCTCGATGCCCCTCGGCCACTCTCGAAACCCGACCAGCGGTCCATGCCGCGCCAGGTACTGCTCGACGTACGGGGCCCAGAAGGTCTTGGCCAGCGGCGCGTCGACCTCGGCCACATAGCGCGTCATGAAAGACTGTGCACAGCCTCGTGCCATCAACGCACTCCCCGCTCGGCCGGTCACCTCCGAGCGCGGCAACCGTCGGGCCTCGTCCATCGAGCCCTGGAGCTGCGCCTCCCATCGCGCGAGCGGCTCCTCGACCAGGTGCTGCCCATGGGCTCGGTCGAAGCGCGCGAGGCTGGCGAGCGTGGCCGCTTGGTCGGCCGGCCAGCGGAGCTTCATCGTCGCGTACGACGGCGCGTGGGCGTGGGCGTCTCCCAGCGACAGGGCCCGCAGCCGCTGGCTCACCCGCTCGTGCAATGCGGGGTCACTGCACCCTCCCACCGCGTCCTCCGCGCCCATGATGAGGTTGAAGTGGCTCAGCCACAGGCCATCGGCCACCTCCTCGGGACGGCTGCGCTGGGTCCGCCGGGCCAGGCGCTCGAGGTCGAGCACGCAGCTCCTCGCCGCGGCGGCACGGCTCGGCACGGCCCGCCCCTGAAACGCGCACCCGTCGGCCAGCTGCGAGAGCGCGATGATTCGAAAGCCCGTCGGCGTCGAGTCCCACCGGCCCGTCTGCCTCAGACTCACCAGCTCGGGTGGCTCCTCGAGCCCATCGACCTCGGCTGAGACCAACACCATCAGGACGCCCGGAAGGAAGAGCCGCATGCCCCGAGCCTCTCCCCGCGCCAGGCTCCACGAGGAGCGCACACCACGAGAGGTCGGCGCTCCTGCCTCATCGGTCGGCAGGCTCTGCCGAGCGGCCCTGAACGGAGCGCTCAACTCCGCCCAGGCACGCTACAGTGCCCGCTCATGGAGCTCGCCCTGTTCGACCTCGACCACACGCTCCTCACCGGCGACTCGGACTTCGAGTGGACCCAGTTCCTCGTCACCAAGGGGCTCATCGACCGTGAGGCGTACGAGGGCCCCAGCTTCGAGTTCTTCCGCCAGTACGCCCAGGGCACCCTCGACATCGATGCCTTCCTCGACTTCCAGCTCGCCCCGCTCGCCCGCTACCCTCGAGAGGACCTCGACAACTGGCTCCAGGAATTCATGGCCACCCGCCTCCCTGCGTTGATCGCCGATGGGGCCCGGGCGGCCCTCCAGCGCCACGTCGACGGCGGTCACCTGGTGGCCATCGTGACCGCCACCAACAGCTTCGTCACCGGTCCCATCGCCCGCGAACTCGGCGTGCACCACCTCATCGCTACCATCCCCGCGCAGGTGAAGGGCCACTTCACTGGCAAGCCTCGCGGCACCCCCGCCTTCCGGGCCGGGAAGGTCGAGCGGGTGGAGGCGTGGCTCGAGTCTATTGGGCTGTGGTGGCACAGCTTCCCCAAGAGCTGGTTCTACAGCGACTCGCTCAACGACCTGCCGCTCCTCTCCGCCGTCACTCACCCCGTGGCCGTCGACCCCGACGACACCCTGAGGTCCCACGCCCAGGCGCACGGGTGGCGAGTCATCTCCCTGCGTGGAAGCCCTGACACCGTGGGCCCGTGAGGCGTGGCGAGCCGGCTCAGCAGGCGATAGAGTGGCGGCTCCGTTTTCTAAAAAGACGCTGCCTCGTGACCTCTGCGCGTTCCACCACCAGGAGTGAATGCTCGCCTCGGAGCGTGAGATGAGCGCACCAGAGCTCGGCCCGGAGCTCCCATCGAACGCGGCGCGAGGGCTGATGGACGTCGCCGTGCTCGCCGAGCCGCGGGTCGAAGGCGAGCCCGCTGTCGTGCTCGGCCCCAGGGAGCGCCAGCTCCTCTCCGAGATGCCCTGGCCGCTGCGTCGGTCCGAGTGGCTCGCGGGCCGCCGGGCCGCCAAGGCGCTGCTCTCCGCGCTCGGCCTCGCCCCGGAGCGGGTGGAGATTCTCCCCCTCGAGAGCGGCGCCCCGGCACTGCACCTCGACGGCACTCCTCACCCCACGCTGGTCCTCAGCCTGACCCACACCCGCCGCTGGGCCGTGGCCGCCGTGGCCCAGGGCCCAGTGGGAGTCGACGTGTGCGACGACGCCGACGGCCACCGCCTCGAGCACATCGGCTCCCGCGTCTTCTCAGCAGGTGAAGCCGAGGGCTGCCAGGCTCATCGCTCGCCACGGCACCAGGCCGCGGTGTGGGCCCTCAAGGAGGCCGCCTTGAAGCTCAGCCAGGGAGGCGTGTTCGACCCGGGCGCCCGGAGCGTCACCGTCGCCTCGCTCACGCCACCGGCCCTCTCACGGCCCCTCCTCCGGGTCGCCCTGGCCCGGCTCCCCGACGCCGCCCTCGCCCTGGCTCGCCCGCTCGGCGCTGGCGCCCCAACCCCTGGCCTGATAGATGTGGTTCAACTCTAGACCAAGTCTAAGAAAAGAGCGCATCCATGACACGCCGTATCCCTCCGCTGTTCCTGTCGCTGGTCGCCACCGCCGGTCTGGCCGTCGAGCCCTCCCTCGAGGAGCGCGCCAAGGCGGTGTTCAAGCCGCTCCCCGCGCAGCTCGAGTCACAGGACAACCCCGTCACCAAAGAGAAGATCGAGCTGGGCAAGCTCCTCTTCTTCGACCAGCGGCTCTCGAAGAACCACGACGTGAGCTGCAACAGCTGCCACGACGTGAAGAAGTACGGCGTCGACGGCACGCCCACGTCGACCGGACACCGGAAGCAGAAGGGCGACCGCAACGCCCCCACGGTGTACAACGCTGGCGCGCACCTCTCGCAGTTCTGGGACGGCCGGGCGGCGACGCTCGAGGACCAGGCCAAGGGGCCGGTGCTCAACCCGATTGAGATGGCGATGAAAGACGCCGCCGCGGTGGAGACAGTGGTCGCCTCCATTCCCGGGTACGCCCCGCTCTTCAAGAAGGCCTTCCCCGCCGACGCGCAGCCCATCACCTACGACAACCTGGCCAAGGCCATCGGCGCCTACGAGCGCACCCTGGTGACGCCGTCGCGCTTCGACCGGTACCTCGCCGGCGAGGCCGCCGCGCTCACCGACCCTGAGAAGGCCGGCCTCAAGCAGTTCCTCGACGTGGGCTGCTCCACCTGCCACAACGGCGTGGCGGTCGGCGGCGGCATGTACCAGAAGCTGGGCCTCGTCGCGCCCTACCCCAACCTGAAGGACGAGGGCCGGGCCAAGGTGACGAAGAGCGAGACCGAGCGCTTCTTCTTCAAGGTGCCGAGCTTGAGGAACATCGAGAAGACCGGCCCTTACCTCCACGACGGCAGCGTGCGAACGCTCGACGAGATGGTGGCGACGATGGGTCAGTACCAGCTGGGCAAGCAGCTGAGCCGAGACGAAGTAGGAGCCATCGTCACCTTCCTCAAGGCCCTCACCGGCGAGCTGCCCAAGCAAGCCATCGCACAGCCCAAGGCCCTGCCCTCGGGGAAGAAGACCCCCAAGCCCGACCCGAGCTGAGGGCTGGGTCCTTCGCCGGCCCGGGGCGCTCGGGCTGGCGAGACAGGGTAGACTCATTGCCCATGCGCGCCACCTCTCCTTTGCCGGCGTCCCCTCTCTCGGTGGAGGATTCACTGGGCGCCCCTCGCTTCGGCACCTACCAGGGCTCGCTCGACGGAGTGGACCTCGACGCCCTGCGCGGAGCCTTTCGCCCGCCGCTCCTCGAGCGCTTCGTCAAGCACAAGAAGTGGTTCTACGCCTTCGTCGCCACCCAGGAGGTCGCGGTCGCCTTCGCCATCGTCGACCTCGGCTACACCTCCAACGCCTTCGCGCTGGCGGTTGACCTCGACACCCAGCGGGTGCTGGCCGATGACAGCTTCCTCGGCCTCCCCGGGCCCTTGGTGCACGTGAACCAGTACGTCGGCGCCGGGCTGGCGGCCGGCTTTCACCGGGCCGACGCTCACCTCACGGCGTGGCGACCCTTCGGTGACGAGCGGTACCACGCTCGGCTGCGGCTGGGCCTCCCGTGGCCGCTCCGGCCGAAGCTGTCCATGAAGCTCGAGCTCACCGCGGCGGGCGCGACGCCGGCCCTCACCGTCATCGCTCCGGTTGAAGGCGGCCTGGTGAACGTCACCCAGAAATGGGCCGGGCTCTTGGCCAAAGGAGAGCTCACCGCCAGCGGGCGAAAATACCGTCTCGATGGGGGCGTGGGGGGCCTCGACTCCACCCACGGCTACTTGGCTCGTCACACCGCCTGGAGGTGGGCCTTCGTGTGCGGGCGATCTCCAGACGGAAAACCGCTGGGCATCAACCTCGTCGAGGGGTTCAACGAAACTCGAGACGACGTCAACGAGAACGCCGCCTGGGTAGACGGCCGACTGATGCCGCTGGGCCGCGCGCGCTTCACCTGGAACCACGACGACGTGCTCGATCGCTGGCGTGTCACGACGGCCGATGGCGCCGTCGACCTCACCTTCCGCCCTTTCGCCGCCCACCGAGAGCACCGAGATGTGGTCTTCGTGCGGAGCCGCTTCGCCCAGCCGCTCGGCCTCTGGCACGGCACGCTCAAGGTCGACGGCATCACCTACCCAGTGAATTCCGCTCCTGGCGTAGCCGAAGAACAAGACGTCACCTGGTAGCCCTTCGCCAAGCGTCTCATATTTGGAGAGTTCATGATGAGTCGTCGCGAACATCAGTCAGGTTGATACGCCTCAATTTGGCTGGAGGCACCTGGGTGGTACGTTCAGATTCCAGGGTTTTCTCAATTCAAGAGAGGCGAGCTGATGTGGCTGAATCAAGCCGATCGTCAGAACACTGTCGACCTGCGAGCGACGCCTTCGCAGTTGAGACTGCCGAAGCACAACAAGCGACCCACGGTCTTCTTGGTTCACGACGACCCCGTCTCGCGGGCGACGATGGCCGAGATGTTGGTGGCTCGCTTCGACGTTCGGCAGTTCGAGACTGGCGAGCAGGCGGTGGGGGCGCTCGAGGAGACGTGGCCTGACGTGGTGTTGCTCGACATGGTGTTGCCAGGTCTCGACGGGGTGGAGATTTGTCGGCGCATGAAGACCAAGGCCGCGGGGCAGGCGCTCCCGGTGGTGCTCATCACCTCACCCGACCGGCCCGGCGATCGCTCCCGGGGGCTGGAAGCCGGAGCCGATGACTTCGTGGGCCAGCCGCTCTACGCGTCAGAGCTGATGGCCCGCGTCGGGAACCTGGGCAAGCTGGCCTGGTACGAGCGGCAACAGGCCGTGGCCAGCGAGCGCTTGCGGACCCTGCAGGCCCAGCTCGAGGAGGCCGAACGTCTGGCCACCATGGGCACCTTCGCCAGCGGGTTGGGGCACGAGATGAACAACGTCGTCACGGTGCTCCGCTCGGCGATGGAGGACGTGCGGCACTCCAACGTCGACAGCGAGGTGGTCGCTGACGTCTTCTCGGCCACCAGCAAGCTCGAGGAGCTCTCCGGGGCCGTGCGGCGCCTCGGCGCTCCGGCCCGTGCCGACGCGATGGTCGACCTCCGCGACGTGGTGCGTGACGTGGTGTGGATGACGCGTGTCGTCGGCCGCACGAAGTACGTCGCCATCGACCTCTCGCTGCCCGAGACGGCGGTGGTGGCACGAGTTCCCGCGATGCAGGCCCAGCAAGTGGTGCTGAACCTGGTGACCAACGCGGCCGACGCGTTGACGCTCTCGTCCTCGGGGCGCATCTCGATACGCCTGGGCATGGACGACGGGTCGGTTTGGCTTCAGGTTCAGGACAACGGCCCAGGGTTCGACCCCGACGCCCGCGCCCACCTCGAGGATCCAATCTTCACCACCAAGCGCGCCGGCCTCGGCACTGGGCTCGGGCTGGCGCTGGTGAAGCAGCTCGTGAGCGGCTGGGGTGGCACGGTGGAAGTCGACAGCTCCGCGGCCGGCACCATGGTGGACACTCGGTTTCCCTCCGAGCAACTCCCACCAGGGAGCTGACGGCTACTTCGCCAGCTTCTCCAGAGGGCGCTTCTCCGACGACTGGAGCCGCTCGAACCACGCGATGACCGGGGTCTGCCACACCTGGCCGGTGAGCTCGGGGTGCGGGGCAATGGCCTCGAGACCCAGGCCGTCTCCTCCGAAGTAGAGGTACTCAGTGGTGGCGAGCTGGTATTCCTTCTCTTTCTCGAGCTTACCGGGCGGCAGCACCAGCACCGCCTCGGGGTTGGCCTTGAGCTTCTCGAGGGTCTCGCCGGTGACCTTCACCGTCAGCACCGCGTTCTCGAAGGGAATCATCGAGTAGATGTGGGCCTTGGTGATGGGGCCCTTGGGCAGCTCTGACCGAATGCCCTTTCGGTTGATGAGGCCCGCGTCGGACTTGGTCTCGTCTCGGAGCGCGGTGGCGACCCAGGTGCGCAGCTGGGGAGCTTCCTGAGCCACGCCGGCCTTGGAGAAGCCGATGACCTGACCCAGGTGCTCATCGAGCTTCTTCTGCCAGCGCTCGCGCAGGGCCACCATGTCGACGTCCTCCGGGCCCTTGGGGGCGAGCTCGGTGCGAGCGACCTTGACCGAGCGGGCGCCGGTGCCCGACAGCTCGATGGCGGCCGAGACGTAGAACGAGAGGTCATCACCCACCGAGAAGAAGGGGATGCCGCGCACCTTCGACTCGTTGGGCCCGTCGCAACGGCTCCCGACCACCAGGTCCGCCGACCACTCGGGGTGGCCCTCGAAGGACTTGGAGAGGGTGTCGAAGCAGTCGTCGACCAGCACCACGACGACCTCGGCGCCCGCCTTCTTCACGCCAGCGAGGGCGGGAGGCAGCGCCGCCTCGGTGGGAATGAGCTCGAGGCCCGAGGCTCGACCGGCCACGGTGGTGCCAATGGTCTTCCCGCTGGTCAGCCCCACCACGCCGACCTTGATGCCCCCGCGCTCGATGACGGTGAAGGGCTCGAGCTTGAGGGGCTGCTCGGCGCCGGCCTTGTCTTTCAGGTTGGCCGCCAGGAAGGTGAGCCCAGACGTCGAGCGAAACCCGCGCAGGGTCTCGAGGCCGAGGTCGAGGTCGTGGTTGCCCAGCGCGGCGGCGCGGTACTGGAGCGCCTTGGCCACCTCGGCTGAGGGCTCTCCGAGGAAGTGCGACGACACGGCCAGCCCAGAGAAGATGTCTCCGGTGGAGAGGGCGATGGCGTCGGGCCACTTCTCCTTGGCGGTCCACTGGGCGACCAGCCGGGGGCCGTCGGAGACGAGGTGACCCGTCTCGTGGCCCGTCACCAGCACGGACACGTGGCGAGCAGGCGCGCCCGCGTCTTTGGGCGCCTCGACCTTGGCGGCGGGAGGCTTCTCGCAGGCGGCCATCGCCAGGCCGACGGCGACGAGGGGCCAAGCAACGACACGCGAGGAGGAGGCGGCGGCGCGGCGCGAGCGAATCATGGGGCTGTCGTCTAACACTTGAGACCCAGCGTCGCGAGAGTGGAAATCCGCGACGCCCGGCTCCCCGCGTCAGGGCGCCGCCCTGTACCTCGCCGCGGCCTTGGTGGGAGCCTTCGCCCGCTGACTCTGAGCCAGCTCGAGGGTCGCCGTGAGCTCGACGACCGAGGCCTCCGCGGCGACCCTCAGGTCTTGCGCCGAGGGGTCAGCCGGGGCCAACGCCGCCGCCCGAACCTGCCTCGCCAGCTCGATGGTCTCCCGGGGATTCGAGCCTGCCGGGAGGCTGATGGGCACCTCGCCGCCGACCGCGTACGACCTCCCGTCGGGGCCTTGCTCGTAGGTGTAGGAGGCCGCTCCAGTGAGCGAGCCCCCCGCCGCCATGTGGGCCGCCTCGTGACTGCGCACCTGACGGTCACGGGTCTTGAGCTCATCGACCAGGAGCTGTTGATCCACGCTGAGACCGGACTTCTTGGCCGCTGTCCGGCGACCCGGCGTCGAGGTCGCGGCGGTCTCCCCCGCGCCATCCTGAGTTCCGGCTCCGGGCAGCACGTCTGGCGCTGGCGTGTCGGGGGGAGAGTCGAGGCCCGTGCCCCGCGCGCTCTCGGTCACCGGGGTGTCGGTGGCCGCCGCCGTGCGCGAGTAGATGAGCCGGGCGTGCACCGCGGACCTCGCGCGATCCGCCACCGTCGGCGGGGTGGTCGCCCCATTGGGGCCTGCGTCGGCCTGCTCCGCGGCAGACGATGCCTTGACGCTGGGAGCGCTCGCGCCGTTGGAGCCTCGGGTCATCATGACGGGAAGGAGGTCGACGGCGCTCGACGAATCCATCGCCCAGGTGGTGAGCACCGCCCCTTCACCCCGTCTCGCGTCGGTCGAGAGGGTCACCCGGTCGATGGGCACACGAGTCCCCTCGATGGGATGGGCGTCTCCTCGCGGCCCTTCGACCGTGGAGAAGTGAGCGCCCGGGGGTGAGAGCGCGCGAACCGACATGGTCTCCAAACTCCTGCTGAACTACTGACTGCTGCCTCCGAGGCTCACCAGCACGCCCGTCGTGTCGTCTGCCGCCTGGAGGGACTTCAAATTTGCCCGGTACGCCGCGACCGCCCGGCTCTGACTCACCATTTCGTCGACGAGATCCGTTCCCGGAGTCCCTGCTCGCGCGGCGCTCGAGATGGACACCTGCACGCCACCTCCGGCGACGTCGCTCATCTCGGCCTGGGACGGCACGAAGTCCGTCGACAGAGAATTGGCCACGTTGTTGGCGCTGACCTCGAGAGCCGTGGAAGCGGCCTGGAGGCCCGACTGAGCAACACTCGACGCGGAGATCCTCATGACCCAATGAGAACCGCCCCTCTGGGCCACTGCAACTGCGTCATGGCCCACCCGAGTGGGTCACCGGCCCCGGTCTCAGTCGACTCCCATCGAGGGTTCTCCGCCGACCCCCGCCAGCCGCTGTAGCATCGGGAGGTTGCGGGCGCCCGCCAGGAGCCCATCTTCGAGGAGTCCGACCAGGACAGTCTTGGGCACACACCACAGCTCAAGCATGTCCTCCCATTCGCCCAGCACCACCGCGGCCGCCACGTCGAGCTCTGGAGCGAGGAGGTCGTTGAGGTTGTGCACCAACGCCTCCAGGTCGACCAGCTCCCACTTCTCGCGCACCGAGCGCCACTCCATCTCCATCACCATCGGCGTACCGGTCCGCACGTCGACCACCTTGAGTTGCCGGGCAGCGCCGCCGAGCGCGAGCGTGAGCGGCCCCAAGAGCTCGTCGGGCGTGGCTCGCAAAGAGACTGACAACCCACCTTTCAGCCGGCCGCCGTGACACGCCTTGGGCAAGCTCCTCACCGCGGCCCGTCCGCTCGCCAACCCCAGCGCAGCCAATCGCCTCAGCACGGTCACCTCCTGCCTGACCCCGGGGCCTCGAGTCAACGGCAGCGCCGCCTTGGAAAACCCGAGCCGTGACTTGCCTCCAACGACTGGCCGTGGTCTCTAAGCTCCATGTTTCGAAAGTACGGCTGGCTGCTCGCCGTGACACTCTCCGTCATCGTGCTGGACCAGTGGGTCAAGTTCCTGGTGCTGGAGCGGCTGACCACGGCCTTCGATGGCTCCTCGAAGCCCGCGGCCGTCTTTTACGGAGCCGCCCCAGCTGCCGGGTTCGACGGCTTCCACTACCGCCCGTCGTCCGCGGTGGTGGTCTCCGATTCCTTCTTCCGCCTGCGCTACGCCGAGAACCCCGGTGCCGCCTTCGGCCTGTTCCGCGGCCTCCCCGAGGGGGTGCGGGGCCCGCTGTTTCACCTGGTCATCCTCGGGGCGATGGTGCTCATCGGCTCGTACTACTCGAAGCTGACGGGGGCGCCGGCCGAACGCTGGGCGCGCTGGGGGCTCCCGCTGGTGCTCGGGGGCGCCCTGGGGAACCACGTCGATCGTATGGCCCGAGGGTTCGTCGTCGATTTCCTCGAGGCGCATTGGTACGAAGCAGCCTGGTGGCCGGCCTTCAACGTAGCGGACACCGCTATTAGCATCGGGGCTGCCATGTTGGTGATCGACTCACTGGTGCGCAAGGAGAAGGCGGCCAGCAAACCCGCCGTCGCCTGAGGATGCCCGTGGAGAGTCAGCCCCCACACGACGACGACCCGACGCACGACCTCTCGGCGGCGCTTGAGCAACTCGCGGAGAAGACCGACAAGCCCCAGCCCGCCTACGTGCCGAGCCCTGCCCCGACCCCACCGCTGCCTCCAGACGGCGAGGGCCTCGAGTTCCAACCCAGCCCGGTGCCCAGCGAGGCCCCTGGCGAGGAATCGACCGAGCCCATCCAGCAGCCTCTCCGTATCGACGACCAGACGCTGGTTCGTCCGCTCGAGCACGCCGAGGGTCCGTACGCGGTGGAGGTGGTCGCTGGGCCACTCAGCGGGCAAGTCGTGCCCATTGGCCGCATGCCGATGGTGCTGGGGCGCGCGCTCGGGGGGCTCCAGGTCGACGACCCGTTCGTCTCCGAGGCCCACGCGTCTTTCTTCGTGCGCAACGGAGAGCCAGTGGTGGCCGACGGAGGGGCTCCCTCGGGCGTCTTCGTCGAGGTGGCCAAGCGGGTGGCGCTGGCCCAGGGTGACATCTTCGCCTGTGGCCTCCAAGTGTTTCGCTTTCTCGGCGCGGTGGAGCCGGCGCCCACTCACCAGACCTATGGCGCGCCGCTCCCCTTTCGGGCCTACCGGCTGGAGCACGTGCTGGTCGGGGGCCGCGGCGGACGCGTGGTGGTGTTCCGGCACACCGCCTCCATCGGCCGCACCCGGGGCTCGCTGCAGTTCCCCGACGACGTCGTCCTCGACGACCTCCACGTCGAGCTGAAGGCCGGGCCCCACGGCATGGCGCTGGTGACACACTCGCAGCGCTGGCCCGCGTTCATGCGCATTCCCACCGGCGCCGAGGTCGTCCTGGAAGAAGGCGCCCTCGTCCGCATCGGGACCAGCACGCTGCGGGTGGTCCTTCGGTAGTCGGGAAGCGAGGGTGCATGCCTGTCATCGACGTCGACTCCATCCTCGAGGTTGCGACCGACTTCCAGAACGAGGACCACCGCCTCGAGGCCGAGCTGCTCAACTGCGCCGTCGACGCGCTCGCCGCGCTCGCCGCGCACGAGGGCTCCGAGGAGGACGCCGACGCCTGCCTCGACGCCCTGGTGCGGCACATGGGTCAACACTTCCAACGGGAGGACGACGCCATGCGCCGAACGTCCTTTCCTCCGTTTCCGGTGCACCAGGCCGAGCACCAGCGCGAGCTCGACGAGGTGTCGGAACGGGTGAACCAGTTCCGCCGCACCCGCGACGCCGCGGCGCTCCACCACTACCTGGCCAACGACGCGGTGCAGTGGTTCACCATGCACCTGCAGACGATGGACTTCATCACCGCTCGCTGGCTGGCCGCTTCCGAAGGCTGAGCCCAGAGGTGCACCCCGGAGTCTCCGGCCGCGAAATCGTCGTCCAACGTGGGCGAATCAGCGCCCTCCGTCGGCGGCGCCGAGCGACCGGGCCAGGTCCCTCGCGAACCGAGCCAGGGCCTTCGTGGCGCTTGCTCCCGAGACGTATCGCTTGGCCGCCAGCGGACGCCCATCGGAGCCCCGCAGCGCCATCACCGAGACCTCGATGACCGAGCCCTTCTCGTTGGCGTCGAGGAGCACGAGGGCCTGAGCGGCCCGAGCCCTCGCCACCACCTCGAGACAAGGCCCGGCCCGACAGCCCTCTTGCGGGAGCTCGTCCTCCTCCACCCGAGAGGCGTCGAGGCCGACCTTGCCCAGCGCCGCGGCCACGTCGGCGGCGAGCGCCCGCGAGACGTCCTCGTACACCGCATCGGGGCGGGACACGTCCACCACGGCGACGACCGGCCGGGGTGACGCGAGGAGTACAAGGGAGAGCAGCACGAGCGGCACACCTCACCGTAGCCCTCAGGCCCAGGAGCACGAAGGAATCGCGGCGAGCCCGAGGGCAGGCCGACACTGCCCCCGCCCGGAAACCAGACGCGCGCTGAGCCGTCTTCGACGTGCGAGGCGTCTTTCTTCCGTACGCACATCGTACTCGCCTCTCAGCACTCCCTCGCCGAGCCCCGGAGCCGCGGTGTCCCTCAAGATGTGGAGCCTGGCACACACCTGCGCTGCTCTCTGCCTACTCGGGTGGGCCGTACCCGCCGTGGCGCAGACGGTCGCGGTGGACACTTCCGCCTCGGGCCGACACCAGGCCATCGACGGCTTCGGCACCTGCTGCGGAGCGCTGGGCCTCCAGTCCTGGTACTCGCAGCTGTACTTCGACGACGTGGGGTTCTCCATTCTGCGAACCGACATCACTCCCACCTTCTCGGGCACCTACGCCAACCTTCACTACTGCTCGCCCTGGTTCGGCCAGGCGGCCCCGCTCACCCTCGACAACAGCGGCAACGGCCCCGACGGCACTCGAACCCGGCACTACACCGGTCCGGCGGACTACTCCTCTGCCTTTGGAGGCTGCTCGGTTCCAATCGCGGTGATGGGCCCGGATATCGACGTCAACGTCGGAGCCTACGACTACACCGGCGCCAACACCGCCAACGCGGGAGCGCTGGCCCAGCTGGGCACCTCCAAGCGAGCGGCCCTGGGAGGCTTCAAGTTCTACGCCTCGGTGTGGTCGCCAGCGCCGTGGCTCAAGGTGGCGTCCGGCGACACCTACGGGGCTCAAAGCTCCAGCCCGTACCCTGCGGCGGGTACCGCCTTCCCCTTCATCTGGGGCGGCAACTTCGCCGGCGGCAAGCTGGACACCTCGGGGACCCCGGTGGCTCAGTTCAATGACTCCGCGCTGGGAGGCACGGGGCCAACCAGCGCGCTCACCCAGTTCGCCCGTGGGCTCGCCGCCTACCTGCGTGGCTACCAGAACGCCTTCAACGTGAAATTCGATGCCATCAGCATTCAGAACGAGCTGGGCTTCGAGGAGTTCTACAACAGCACAACCTACCACCTCTCGGCCGAGTACATCGCCGCGCTCAAAGCCGCCCGGGCAGAGCTGAACAAATACCCTGATCTGGCCACCATTCAAATCGCCGGTCCAGAGGACGTGATGGGCGACTCCTCCTACCAGCTGTGGGAGCTCGGGGCCGGCGCCGGCGTCAGCCACAAGAGCTTGCAGCTCATCGCCAACGTGGAGGCCGACCCGGTGGCGTCGCAGGCGTTGGCGTTCTTCAACATTCACGGCTACGCCGGGGACGGCATCAGCTCGGCCGGCGCCAACCCCACCGCGTGGCAATGGTGGGCGACGGGCTGGAAGACCAGCCCAGCTCCAGGAATGCCGGCCAGCGTGCAGGGCTTCACGCATTTCAACAAGAAGTCGTGGATGACCGAGACCTCCGGCGAGGACACCGGCTGGCTCTCACCGGCGGGAAGCTTCCCCAGCAACGGTGCCTGGAGCATCGCGCTCAAGATTCACCAGGCGCTCACCGTAGGCCAACAAAGCGCCTGGCTGTACTGGCAGTTCGCCGACGGCTCGCCGGTGGGGAACTACAGCCTGACCGACCAGACCTCAGGGGCGACCGCGCCAAAATTGGTGGCGATGAAGCACTTCGCCCGCCACGTCCGCCCGGGCGCGGTGCGGGTCGACGCTACGGTGAGCGGCTCCACCACGCTGGCGGCGAGCGCCTTCGTCCACGACGCCGATGGCACGTTGACGGTCGTCCTCATCAACGAGGCCAACACCGCCGCCACCACGACCGTCCGGGTGCCCACCTCCCCCGCGGGGCTCTCCACCTTCGAGGTTCGGACCTCGAGCAACGGCAGCTTCTGGAAGCCTTCGACCGCCAGCGCGAGCGGAGGCACGGTCTCGGTGATGGTGCCCGGCTACGGAGTGGTGACCCTGGTGGGAACGGGGGCGGGGAGCGCGGCCGACGGGGGAGCGACAGTGGCCGACGCAGGCGCCGACGGCGGGCGGAGCAGCCCCGATGGTGGGCACAGCGGCTCCGATGGTGGGTACGGAGACAGCGTTGACGCGGGCCCTGGAGCCGACGGGAACCCCGCGGTTGGGGCGTGCGGCTGCGGCCACGCCGACGCGGTGGGGAGTGCGGCAGGCTGGGTCCTGATCGGCCTTCTGGCACGCGCCCGGCGCCCCAAGGTGATGGCTGGTGCCGAAGGTGGGCGCGCTTGGCCTCACCCTCGAGCGTGAGGCCCGACCGGCCCGACGATGACGCCCGGGCACTGTACACCGCGCTCGCGGCCGTGCCCCCCAAGTTGCTCGACGTATGCCAGCGCTTTGCGAGTTCCTTCGGCCCGCTCGACCTGGCCGTGCGTCGGTCAGTCACCGGGCCGGTGCGAGACGGGGCGCTGGCCCTGCTCCGCGGAGATCGCTCGACGGCGCTGGCGCTCTTGGGCGCCGACTTCGCAGCGGCGTTCTGACTCACCTCCACGGGCCGCGAACGCCTTGCCCGGGCATGCGGCGCGGAGCAGTGTGTTGGAGTGCCCATGAAGACCCTGACCGAGTACCTCTGGTTCGAGACGCAAGAGAAGCGAGAGCTCGTGCGAGTCACCGACACAGTGGCTCAGCTGGTGAAGAAGAGCGGCATCAAGGAGGGCATGGTGCTGGTGAGCGCGATGCACATCACCGCCGGCGTCTTCGTCAACGACAACGAGCCCGGGCTCTGGGGTGACATCTGGGAGTGGCTCGAGAAGCTCGCGCCGTTCAAGGAAGGCTACCAGCATCACCAGACGGGCGAGGACAACGGCGACGCGCACCTGAAGTCGCTCTTGGTGCACCACCAGGTCATCGTGCCGGTGACGAAGGGCCAGCTCGACCTGGGCCCGTGGCAGCAGATTTTCTACGCCGAGTTCGACGGTCAGCGCCGAAAGCGCGTCATCGTGAAGGTGATGGGCGAGTAAGGGCGCCCTAACCTAACCCAGACACGACTCGGCGCCGGCCCCCGGGTGGAGATCGGCGCCGCCGGAGGAGCCGTCAACCGCGCGGACGCCTCAGCCGATCTCCCCGGCGTCGAGGCCGAAGTCGAACCCGCCATCGCCCCCGCCCTCGATGAGACCGTCGGAGCAGCCGTACTGCACCTGGAGCTTGGCACCGGCGGTGTTCGCGAGGGCGTCGCAGGTCGGCCCGTACAGCGTGACCATGTTGGTGGCAGGGTCGAAGTCCCAGCCAGAGACCCGGCTCGTATCGCGAGGCACCAGCTGCCCATTGATGGCAATGAAGAGCTTCGACTGGTCAGTCACCGTCTGAGTGAGCTTGAAGGAGCAGCCCTGCGCCGCGTTGGAGATCGCCGTGAGCGCGGCCTCGAGGTCCGCCGCGACGTTGGCCTGGTAGTAGCGCGTCGGGCCCAGGCGCGCCGTGCCGCCCTTGATGGCCATGTTGGTCAGCTTGACAGGGTCGACGCCGCTGCCTCCGACCGAACCAAAGCCAACCACCCAGGTCCGGACGCTGGGGGTGCGGCCGAAGAGCGTCTCCACGACCGCCACCGGGTCGTCGATGTCGCCGGTCTCACCCACGTGCTGGGTGCCCTTGCAGTTCTGCATGCCGTCGGTGATGAGCACCACGCCGTTGGAGCGGTTCGCATCGGCCAAGGCCGGGTCGGCTCCACCCACGGAGATCCCTCCGGCGATCTGCGTCGCGTCGCCGTCGGCCCTCGACGGCAGCTTGCTCTGAATCGTGCGGGCGGTGTTGGCCGCGATGGGCACGGCGATGGTGCCAGCGCTGCAGGTCTGATTGGAGTCGGAGAACATCTCGAGGCCGAAGTGAATCGCGGCGCTCCCGTCGGTCATCTTGGTCACCGCGGTACGGGCCGCGGTCCACTTCCCCGACTGCTCCATGCTCCCCGACTTGTCGAGGACGATCATCAGGTTCGCACCCACGCCCGTGGGGGTGAACGTCTCACCGCACTGGCCACCACCCTGGCCCGAGCTCCCGCCTGCGCCAGAGCCTCCGCCGGTGCCAGAGCCTCCGCCGGTGCCCGAAGAACCACCGGTGCCGCTGGTCCCGCAGGTGCCGCCCGACTGACAGGTCTGCCCGTTGGTGCAGTCACTGGTGTTCCCGCAGCCTCCGATGACCGACACGCACCCGCCGGTCGCCGAGCACTTCTCGGTGGCCAGGCAGTCTGCTTGCTTGGTGCAGGAGTGAGCACACACCCCCGACGGCAGGCACTTCTCGGAGGACTGGCACTGGGTGCTCGAGGTGCACACGGGTTTGTTGGTGCACGACGCCAGCCCAAACCCAATGGCGCTGCCGACGACGAGGAAAAGGGCAAAACGAGGCATGATGTCCTCCGGACTCTTGGGAACGGCGATGACAAGAGACCCTGGGCCGGTGTGGAAGCTCACAGGCGAGCTCCAGCAACAACTCTACCCCTTCGATGCCCTTTTCCAACGGGCCTTCTCGAGGTGCCCACTCCAGTTCTCAGGTGGGATGGCGGTCTTCCACCCACGTGCGCGCCTTCTGGAGCAGCCGAACCAAGGCCGGCTCGTCGGCTCTCGCGAGGGCCTCAGCCCAGGTGTGCCACTGGGCGTCGTGAGACTCGGCTGGGTCATGCACCAGCTCACCAGCTGGCTCGGCCACGACGAGAAAGCGCACGTCGAGGTGCTGGTGCTCGGGCTCCTCGCCGCGGGCGGGAATGACGTGCACGTCGAGGTCGAAGGGCCGCGATGCCGAGGGGTGGAGGCTGACGACGAGGCCAGTCTCTTCTCGAGCTTCCCTCAGCGCGGTGCGGGCCAGGTCACCCTCGTCGGCCTCCTCGGCGTGGCCCCCCGGCTGAAGCCAGCGGTTCAGCTTGCGATGGAGAACCAGACACACTCGGCCTCCCGCGGCATCGACCACCAGCGCGCTCCCGGTGAAGTGCGCCGGCCACTGGCCCCGCCACAGGGGTCGGTCGAGCGAGTGGGCGAAGGCCTGCATCTCGGCGAGCGCGCCGGCCTCCCTCCGATCGAGGGGCTGGTGGAACGTGAGCAGGTCGTCGAGCATGGGGCCTCAATACACCGGAGCATGGACGTCGCGAAGAGGTCGCGGGGCCGGCTAGACTCGCGGCATGGCTCGCATTCTCATCGTCGACGACAACGACACCATGCGAGAGGGCATGGCGGTCACCTTGAAGAAGGCGGGGCATGAGGTGCTCGCCTTCAAGAGCGGCATCGAGGCGGTGGCCGCGTTCAAGGACAAGGGCGCCGACCTCGTCGTCACCGACCTGAAGATGGACGCGATGGACGGCGTCGAGGTGGTGCGGCAGCTCAAGAGCCACGACGCCCAGGCGGTAGCCATCGTGGTGACGGCCTTCGGCACCATCGAGACGGCGGTGGAGGCGATGAAGAGCGGCGCCCACGACTTCATCACCAAGCCCTTCTCGCCCGAGGTGCTCCGGGCCAAGGTGGACTCGGCCCTCGAGCTGAGTCGAGCGCGCGCTCGGGTACGGCACCTCGAGGCGACCGCGGAGGTGCTCTCGAAAGACGCGGCGCGGCGGGTGGGCCAGGTGGTGGTGGGTCAGAGTGAGCCCATCGAGAAGCTCCTGTCTCAGGTGCGCAAGGCGGCTCCCACTGACGCCACGGTGCTGGTGCAGGGCGAGTCGGGCACCGGCAAGGAGCTGGTCGCGCGCATGCTCCACGACTTGTCGCCCCGGGCCAAGGGTCCCTTCATCGTCACGCACTGCGCGGCGCTGGCCGAGACGCTCCTCGAGTCGGAGCTGTTCGGGCACGAGCGCGGCTCCTTCACTGGGGCGGTGAAGCGCAAGCTGGGTCGCTTCGAGCTGGCCGACGGGGGCACGCTCTTCCTCGACGAGGTGGGCGAGATTTCACCCCAGGTGCAGACCAAGCTGCTCCGCGTGCTCCAAGAGCGCGAGATTCAGCGGGTCGGCGCCGAAGACACCCTCAAGGTCGACGTGCGGGTGGTGTGCGCAACGCACCGCCAGCTCAAGGCCGAGGTGGAGGCGGGCCGGTTCCGAGAAGACCTCTACTACCGGCTCCACGTGGTTCCGCTTCGGGTCCCTCCGCTGCGCGAGCGCCCGGAGGACATCGGGCACCTGGCTCGGCACTTCATCGCCAAGCACGCCGCGCGGGTGAACCCGGCGATCAAGGGCCTCGAGGCCGACGCGGTGGCCGCCCTGTGTCGCTACGCCTGGCCGGGCAACGTGCGCGAGCTCGAGAACGTGGTGGAGCAATCACTCGTGTTCGCCGAGGGCACCACGCTGAGTGAGGCGGACCTCCCCGCGTTCCTCCATGGGCCGGCGGCGCGGGCCTCGACCACCGAGGGTCTCTTGCCCATTCCCCATGGCGATCGGCCGCTCCCCGACATTCTCGAGGACCTCGAGCGGCAGTTGATCCATCGCGCCTACGAAAAAGCCAAGCATGTGAAGACCGAGACCGCGCGGCTCCTTGGCATCAAGACGAGTGCCCTCTACTATAAGTTGGAGAAATACGGTTTCGTGCAAAAAGGCGAGCCGGAAGAGAGCACCAGCTGACGAGCAAAGGTGCACGGAGACCCAGGGGGAGCGGCTGACCCCAAGTGCAGCTCGCGGGGCCAATTGATTCTCGAGTGATCGACACGGCCCCAAGGTTGCTTTGAGTCTGGGTACCCATGCCGCCTGAAGTGCCGCCCGCGAAAGTGTTGGTAGTCGACGATGACGACGTCTTCCTGCGCGTGTGCAGGACGGTGTTGCGCCGCGCTGGAATGACGGTCGACGCGGTCGCCTCGGCGGCGGAGGCGTTGGAGCGGATGCGGCTGGAGAAGTACGACACCATCGTGTCGGACATTCGCATGCCTGGGGCCGATGGAATTCAGCTCCTTCGCGCGGCGCGGAGCCACGACCCGTCGGTGCCGTTCCTGCTGATGACGGGGGCGCCCACGGTGGAGACGGCCATCTCGGCCGTCGAGCACGGGGCGCTCAGGTACCTTCAGAAGCCCTTCGACGTGGATCAGTTCGTGAGCGTGGTGACCGACGCGGTATCGCGCCGGGTGGGCTCGCCGGATCTACCGGCGCTGCACCGGCGGCTCGATGGGGCGTTGGCGCAGGCGAGCCTGGTGTACCAGCCAATCGTCAAGACCTCGAGTCGGAGCATCGTGGCCTACGAGGCGCTGTTGCGCTCGGCCTCGCCCGAGGTTCGTGGGCCCGGCGACATTCTCGAGCTGGCGGAGCGGACCAACCGGCTGTTCGAGGTGGGCCGGGCGGTGCGGGCGCGGGCGGCGAGCGAGATGGCAAACCTCGACGCGAACATTCAACTGTTCGTCAACCTCCACCCGGCTGATTTGGAGGATCCCGAGCTCTATTCGCGCAGCTCGCCCTTGGCGGCGAACTCGAAGCGAGTGGTGCTGGAGATTACCGAGCGGGCCTCGGTGGCGCACTTGGCCTCGCTCGACGGCCACATGCACGCCCTGAGGACGATGGGCTTTCGCATCGCCGTCGACGACCTCGGTGCGGGGTATGCGGGGCTGACGACCTTCGCGCGGGTGAGGCCCGAGTTCGTCAAGCTCGACGCTTCATTGGTCCGAGACATCAACTCGGCGTCGGTGCAGCAGCTGGTGGTGTCCTCGGTGCAGGAGATGGCGAGAGAGCTTGGTTCGCAGGTGGTGGCGGAAGCCATCGAGACCTCGCAGGAGCGAGACGCGCTGCGTGAGCTGGGCATCGACATCATGCAGGGCTACTACTTCGCCCACCCAGCGAAGCCCTTCGGCGACCTGCGGCCCGAGCTGGCGAGCCAGGCGGCGTAGCAGCACCCTCGTTTTGAGAGCGAGACGGCACGCGTGCTTTGCGGCAAGCTGCCGGGCCCACTCAGCCACAGGACGAGTTCACATGAGCACGCACGTCACCATCGGAACGCCCCTCTCTCCCTCCGGCACGCGGGTGATGCTGCTGGGGGCAGGAGAGCTGGGCAAGGAAGTCCTCATCGCGCTCCAGCGACTGGGGGTGGAGACCATCGCGGTGGACCGGTACCCCGACGCTCCGGGGCACCAGGTGGCGCATCGGTCGTACGTCATCAACATGGCCGACGGCGCGGCGCTCAGAGCGCTCATCGAGAAGGAGCGCCCGCACCTGGTGGTGCCGGAGATCGAAGCCATCGCCACGGGGACGCTGGTGGAGCTCGAGAAGGAAGGGGTGGCGCGGGTGATTCCCACCGCGCGGGCGGCGCAGCTCACGATGAACCGTGAAGGCATTCGGCGGCTGGCGGCGGAGACCCTGGGGTTGCCGACGTCGCCGTACCGTTTCGCCGACAGCCTCGAGGAGCTCAAGCAGGCCATCGACGGCGGCATCGGCTACCCCTGCATCATCAAGCCGGTGATGTCGTCATCGGGCAAGGGGCAATCGAAGGTCGACCGCCCGGAGGACGTGGAGGCGGCCTGGAGCTACGCGGCGAGCGGCTCGCGGGTGAACCAGGGTCGGGTCATCGTCGAGGGATTCATCAAGTTCGACTACGAAATCACCCAGCTCACGGTACGAGCGGCCGACGGCACGCACTTCTGCGAGCCGGTGGGGCACGTGCAGGTGAAGGGAGACTACGTCGAGAGCTGGCAGCCGCAGCCGATGTCGAAGGTGGCGCTGGAGCGCACCCGGGAGATTGCAAAGAAGGTGACCGACGAGCTGGGTGGGCTGGGCATCTTCGGGGTGGAGCTGTTCGTCGCGGGAGACATGGTGTGGTTCAGCGAGGTGAGCCCTCGGCCCCACGACACGGGCATGGTGACGATGATGACTCAGAAGCAGAGCGAGTTCGAGCTCCACGCGCGGGCCATTCTCGGCCTGCCGGTCGACACCTCGATGAGGGAACCTGGGGCGAGCGCGGTCATCTACGGACAGCTGGAGGCGAAGGGAATTTCGTTCGCCGAGGTCGACGAGGCCCTGAAAGTGCCTCAGACGGACCTGCGGCTCTTCGGCAAGCCAGAGTCCTTCGTGCGCCGGCGCATGGGAGTGGCGCTGGCCGCGGGGCGTGACACCGATGAAGCGAGGGCTCGGGCGAAGCTGGCAGCGAGCAAAGTGAAGCCCGTCGGGCCGTAAAACGGGGAGGGATTGGGAGGGATTGGCTGGGCCTGGTTGCCGACAGGGAGCCTGAGGCACCTCATGTCCGCAGCGGCCGTTTCTTTGTCCGGGCGGACGGCCGCCACTCCCCCTGACCCCTCGCCCCGGCGAGGGGGGTCCCGCTCTCAGGGCCGCGGGGCCCCGGACGACCCCACGGGCGAATGACTCCCTCTTGGGTGGCTCAACGTTGGATGGGCGTGGCGGCTCGCTGGGGCCTCCACCACCGCACTCATTGACACTGACTTGAGAGCTTCAGGGTTCCGGCAAGGCCCTCGGCCTTCGACCCTCTGCTGGTCAAGGACACTCGTGGGCTCCGAGCAGCGAGCTGCCTGAGCCGCGCGGAACTGGAGTGCAACCACGACGTTGGCCGGCAGAGGGCCCAAGAATGAGGGCATTGCCTGAACCCTGAAGCTCAAGGCTCAGAGTGAACGACAGCGGTGGTGGAGGCCCGAACGAGCCGCCACGCCACTCCAACGTTGAGCCACCCAGGAGGCGACCTGGTGCTGTGCGGTCGTCCGAGGGCCCCGCGGCCCTGAGAGCGGGCCCCCCTCACCCGGCGGGGGAGGGGCAGGGGGGAGTGGGCGAACGAAACGCCCATACCAAGATCCGGTCCACTGCGGATGAGCGGTGCCTCAGGCACAGCCGAGCCCATGCCCACCCCCAGCGCCTTGTCGCCTGAGTAGGCCCCAGAATACCCCCCGAAAAAATCCCCCATCACACCCCGCCGGGAAGCACCACCCTTCCGCCCGGGCCCTCGACCGCGACCAGTTTTCCTCGGTGCACCAGCCGGGTTCCGATGACCTCCGGAAACCCCTCGGGCAGCGTCCACGCCGAGGGCTCGCTCCGACCTGGACGCAGCGCCTCGCCTCGCCGCACCGCGCCCCACTCCTCATCGCTGAGCGAGCGCCGCGGCAGCCAGGGAAGCACCTCGGGCCCGCGCAACTCCTCGAGCGCACCTCGCGGGCACGCCCACGGCCCGATGTGGGTCCGCTCCAGGCCCACCACATGAGCACCGACGCCCAGTGCCCTTCCGAGGTCCCGCACGACGCTCCGCACGAAGAACCCACCCCGGCAGACCAGCTCGACTCGCGACTGGCTCACCGTGGGCCCGGGGCTCCACCTGGCACGGTGGAGGTACACCCTCGAGGCAGGCAGCACCACCACCTCACCTCGATGCGCCTTCACGTACGCCCGTTCACCATCGACGCGTTTGTTGCTGGTCGCCGGAGGTACCTGCTCGGTCCACCCGAGAAACGGCGCGGTCGCGACCTCGAGCGCATCGGCATCGGGCACCTGCCCCGTCTCCCACGTCACCTGGCCCGCGGCGTCACCGGTGTCCGTCTCGACGCCCCACTGCACCTGTGCGATGTACCGCTTGGGGACCTCGTGCAACCGCTCGAACAGTCGCGTCGCCGCTCCGACGAGCACCACCAGCAGACCGCTGGCAAACGGGTCCAGCACACCTCCATGCACGACGGCGAGACGCCACGGCCCTTCGAGCGGCTGCTTGAGGGCCTTCATCACCTCGAAGCTGGTCTGGCCCACAGGCTTGAAGGCCAGCCACAGCGCGGAAGGAGGCCTCTTCATGCCCCCATCTTCACTCACAGCCCCGCCGTGCCTCGAAAAACTGTGTCGGGCAGAGTTTTTCGCGACCGTCCAACCGTTCGGGGCCCCCAACCACGCGGAGTCTCGGTGCTTCCCGGGCTGGTTTCTGGCACCCTGCTTGCTCCCTCTCGTCCAAGAGCCATGCTGCTCCGCCCCGCCACCTTCTGCCTCGTCCTGCTCCTCGGTGCGCCGGCATCGGCAGCCCCCTCATTGGAGGCGCTGCGCCAGGCTACGCGCGAGGGTCAGGCCGAGCTCAATCGGGTAAAGGTTGAACAGCTCGCTCGGCGTTCCGAGCTCTCGGTGCTGTCGAAGCGCATCGAAGGCCTCAAGGCCAAGACCAAGGGCCGGCTGCTCCGGGGTTCGGAGCTCGATGCCTCCCTGAAGAAGTCCCAGGAGCTCTCCACCGCGCTCACCGAGCTCGCCCGGGCGGCCGCGGCGCGCCAGGCGGAGCTCGAAGGCGCCTCAATCGCCCTCGTCGACGCCCTCTCCGGTGAGCTGACCCGCCTGAGGGCTGAGTTCGATCGCCAGAGTGAGCGCCAGGCCAGGCGTGCCATCATCGGTCGCCTGCGGGCGCTGCGGCTCGAGCGCGAGACGGCGCGGGCGGGGCTGCCCTCGGCGAAGCTGCCGGCCCTCGAGGCACTGAGGCCGTCTGACGACCCCGAGGAGCTCCTGGAGCAAGCGGACCTCCTCCGCGACAATCAGGAAAAAGTGGCCAAGGAGCTCAAGGGCCTCGAGGTGCGCATCGCCGAGCGGCACCAAGAGGCCGAGCTCGAGCTGAGGTTCAGGCACTTCCTCGACGAAGAGGCGATGTTCGACGACCAGGATCGCCGACTGCGCGTCGAGCGCCGCACCATAGAGGCGACGAGCTCCGCCGACCCCACTGCGAACAACACCGCGTTGCCAGGCGACTCACGTGGCCTCCCGACCCCCGTATACCAAGACGTGGCCAACGGCTCCCATTACGGCGGCGCCTCGGCATCCGCGAGCCTTGACTCGAGCTCCACCAACCAGCGGTCCGTGGGCAGCTCCGATTCCCGGCCCGAAGTGGAGCGCGCTCGCCCCTTGGACCTCGACCGTGACGACGTCGGTCGACTCGAGCAGGAGCGCACCAAGCTGAAGACCCTCGCCGAGTCTCTGGGTCGCGAGGCCACCGCCCTCGAGGCCCGTTCGGCCCACCTCGCCCACCCTGTGGACGCCGGTCAGCCTGTCGAGCCCCGCTGACGCTCCACCGTGAGCCACACTCCGAATTCTCGATCGGCGGTGAGAATGTGCGAGCGGAGCCAGTCCTTCAGGTAGCTGAGCACGATGCGCTCGAACCGCTGACTCCCTCGACCGAAGCAGTCCTTGAATAGGAGCGCGTCCTTCTCGAAGTCTTGGTGCTCCAGCCGGTGCGCCTCCCGACCAGGGAAGCCCGCGTCCCTCATCATTCGCTCCTCGGCCTCGAAGTGGAACACCGTGTACGAGACCAACCCCTCGACAATCATCTTGAGGAACTCGGGGTCCGCTCGGCGGCGATTCTCGGGGTCATCCAACACCTGGATGTACCGAATGAGCTGCCGGTGGTGCGCATCGAGCTCGCCGTCGAAAACCGTGAACTCCGGCTGCCAACGAATCGTCACGACCCTTACCTCCTGGTGCATGATGCTCCCGTCGGCCAGGGAAAAGCGATGGCCCCGCGGCGCGCGAGCGTGACGGTTTGACGCTCCGCAACTCCACGGGCCACCCGGGCGCGTTAAGAAGTCAGCCATGAGCTCGACCCCTGTGACGCAACTGGCGGGATGGAAGGCCCTCGAAGCCCACCATCGGAACCTCGGCGCGGCGCATCTCCGGGACCTCTTCGCCCAAGACCCAACCCGAGCCGAGAAGCTGAGCCTCTCCGCCGGAGACCTCTTCGCTGACTTCTCCAAGCAGCGGGTCACCGAAGAGACGCTCCGCCTCTTGGTGGCGCTGGCCAACGAGCGGGGCCTCAAGGAGCGACTCGAGGCGATGTTCACGGGCGCCCCCATCAACACCACCGAGCACCGCTCCGTGCTGCACGTGGCCCTCCGCGCGCCCAAAGGCGCCGTCATCGAGGTCGACGGGAAGAACGTCGTGCCCCAGGTGCACGAAGTGCTGGAGCGCATGGCCACCTTCGCCACCACCGTGCGCTCCGGGGCCTGGAGAGGCCAGACAGGCCTGCGCATTCGCCACGTCGTCAACATCGGCATCGGCGGCTCGGACCTCGGCCCGGCCATGACCTACGAGGCGCTCCGCCACGTCTCGACCCGGGACATCGGTTTCCGCTTCGTATCCAACGTCGACGGCACGGACCTCGCCGAGGCCACGCGAGATCTCGACCCCGCCACCACCCTCTTCATCGTCGCCTCGAAGACCTTCACCACGCAGGAGACCATGGAGAACGCCACCTCGGCGCGCCAGTGGCTCCTCGCCCACCTGAAGGACGACCGGGCCGTGGCGAAGCACTTCGTCGCCCTGTCGACCAACGAGAAGGAAGTGTCGGCCTTCGGCATCGATCCGGCCAACATGTTCGGCTTCTGGGACTGGGTTGGCGGGAGGTACTCGATGGACTCGGCCATCGGCCTGTCGACCATGCTCGCCGTCGGCCCCGAGGGCTTCAGACAGCTGTTGGCGGGCTTCCACGCGATGGACGTGCACTTCCGCACCGCGCCCTTCGAGAAGAACCTGCCGGTGCTCCTCGGCCTCATCGGCCTGTGGAACAACAACTTCCTCGGCGCCCAGAGCGTGGCGGTGCTGCCGTACGATCAATACTTGAAGCGCTTCCCCGCCTACCTCCAGCAACTCACCATGGAGTCCAACGGCAAATCCGTCTCCCTCAGCGGAGCGCCGCTCACCTGCGACAGCGCCCCCATCTACTGGGGCGAGCCAGGCACCAACGGCCAGCACTCGTTCTACCAGCTCATTCACCAGGGCACCCGGCTCGTCCCCTGCGACTTCATCGCCTTCTCGCGGAGCCACAACCCCATGGGCCGGCACCACGACCTGCTCATGGCCAACGTCTTCGCCCAGGGCGCGGCGCTGGCCTTCGGGAAGACGGCCGACGAGGTGCGCGCCGAGAAGGTCCCCGAGTGGCTGGTGCCCCACCGCGTCTTCTCCGGCAACCGGCCGAGCACCACGCTGTTGGCCGACGAGCTCACCCCTTCGGTGCTGGGGCAGTTGGTGGCCCTCTACGAGCACCAGACCTTCACCCAGGCAACGCTGTGGGACCTCAACGCCTTCGACCAGTGGGGCGTCGAGCTGGGCAAGGTGCTGGCGAAGCGCATCGGCGAGGACCTGCTCTCTCCCGCCGAGCCCACCTTGAGCCACGACTCGTCCACCAACGCCTTGGTGCGCCGCTACCGCCAGCGCCGGGCCCGCTAGGCGTAGGCTAGGCGGCGGCGGGGACGGGCACGGCCAGCAGGGCGGCCCGCACCTCGGCCGCGCTCTGGGGTCGGGCCTTGGGGTTCTTGGCGAGGAGCGAGCTGAGGAGCTGATCGAGCGCCTCCGGCACCTCGGGGCCGAGCACCTCCCGGAGGCGAGGCACCGGGGTCATCATGGTCGCCTGGGCGAGCTCGAACTCGTCGCGCGCGACGTAGGGCCGGCGACCGGTGAGGAGCTCGAAGAGAATGACCCCCACGGCGTAGAGGTCGGTGGCGCACGTCACGTCCATGCCGAGGAGCTGCTCGGGCGCCATGTACCCGGGGGTTCCGACGACCGTCCCGAAGCGCGTCTGCCCGGGGCGACGGCCGACGCCCTCCAGGAGCTTGGCGATGCCGAAGTCGACCAGCTTCACCAGCGGCGTCTCGTCTTTCAGCGTGGTGACGAGCACGTTCGACGGCTTCAGGTCGCGGTGGATGATGCCGTTCGCGTGAGCCTCGGACAGCCCACTGAGGAGCTGGGCCACCAGCTCGATGGTGCGAGCGAGCGGCAGCCGGCGGCTCGCCACGGCTCGCAGGTCCTTGCCATCGACGAACTCCATCACCATGTAGAGCTGACCCTCGCTGCTCTTGCCCACGTCGAGCACACTGACGATGTTGGGGTGTCGAAGCGTCGCCAACGCCACCCCCTCGTCGTGGAAGCGCTCGGCCAGGGTTGGATCGCTCGCCACCTCCTCGCGCATCACCTTCACGCAGACGTCGCGCTTGAGGCTCTTCTGCTTCGCCCGGTACACCCGGCTCATGCCACCTTCGCCGATGAGCGCCCCCAGCTCGAAACCGGGTATTTCGATGGGCGTCGGGAGCGCGGCGGGCTCGTCGGCGAAGGGTCTGGGGGTGCCCCTCGGCGCTGGAGTGGGCGCCGTGGCCTGGGTGACCACCTTGGTCGGTTGGGCGTCGGACACCGGCAGCCCGGGGCGGGTCGATTCCTTGAGCTGAGACAGCGCCGACGCGTCTTGTACCCGAGTCGCGCCCCCCGGAGGCGGAGGTGGCGGCACTCCACCGGGCGGCACCGGCTCACGAACAATCGCCAGCTCGACCATGTTGGCCTCGGCGTACTCCATCGCCCAGTCGACCACGGCGGCGAGCTGCGCCTCGTTCTCGGGGGAGAGGGAGAGGTCCAAGGTCACGTTGGAGCCCCGGGCGGCGAGCGTGCGGAAGGCCGTCTCGAGGGAGTGGCGCAGGGTCCACCAGTAGGCGTGCTCGAGCTCAGGAGGCCCCTCGAAGTGCAGCGCCCGCACCTGCCGCCCGGCAGCCATCGCGCCGCCGGAGCGCACCGCCCGCCACACCCGCTTGATGGCCACCTCGTCCTCTCGGGGGACGGCGGCGTGAAACACGGTCAGCTCGGGCAGCACCGTCCCCGCCGGCACCAGGCGCACCAGGAGCGCTCCGGGGTCGTGCTGGAGGACGATTTCTGCCAGCGCCTCGGCCTCGGCGTCACTGGTTCCGTCCTGCCCGTCGAGCCCACCGATGAAGACGAGCTGATGGGGCTTCTGTACACACTCGGGCACCTCGGAGGTGACCTCCACGAGGTGGACCTCGCCATCGGTGGCGATGGTCCGCAGCACCTGGGCCAGCCCCTCGTCGGAATCCAGCAAGGCGAGGTCGGTGCGGGTGCGTTGAATCGTGGTGAAGTCGAGGCCCGTCACCTTCTCGAGCGCCCGGCGCACCAGCGGCTCGCGGAAGGGCTTGGTGAGGTAGTCGCGTGCCCCCATCTTGAAAGCCCGGACAATCTCCCCGCTCGACTCGCTCGAGGTGATGAGCACCACGGGCACCGTCTTCTTGCGCTCCGCCAGCGCCTTGAGCACCTCGGTCCCGTCCATCGAGGGCATGTGCAGGTCGAGGAACATCACGTCGAACGAGCGGCCGTCGAGAAAGTCCATGGCGCGCTGGCCGTCGGCCGCCTCGCAGACCAGGCAGCCGTCGCGCTCCAAAAGACCCTTGAGGTGTCGCCGGACAATCGCGTTGTCATCGACGACAAGGACGTTCTTCATCGCACTCCCCGTTGATCGGTAACGTGGGTGGGCGAAGACTGCAGCCCTCATGAGTTCGACGAATTGGGATCGAGCTCATCGACCCAAATAACGGAGGATCCCGGGTCTGCCTCGACCCTCGATGTCAGCGGCCCCGGCGCGGACCACCGCTGAAGACGACCTTGCCCTTGGCTCCCTCGCCACCGCTCCCTGATTCGGTCCGGTGAGGTTTGGCGTGGGTGCGGGCGTGTCGACCGGGGGCCTGACCGGCGGGCCTTGCCGACTGGCCATGGCTCGAGCGCCGGGGGCCTGGGTCGACCTGGCGCTCTCGCTCGGAGGCCACGGCCTTCTGGAACACCTCGTCGTCGACCGGCACCTGAGAACGGGGAACCCTGGCGCGGGTGAGCTTCTCGATGTCTCGGAGCAGGGGCGCTTCGTCGGGGGCGCAGAAGGACGAAGCGTGGCCGCTCTTCGAGGCTCGCGCGGTTCGCCCGATGCGATGCACGTAGTCCTCGGGGACGTGAGGGAGATCGAAATTCACCACGTGCCCGATGTCAGCCACGTCGATGCCACGAGCGGCGATGTCGGTGGCCACCAGCACGCGGTACTTGCCCGACTTGAAGCCGTCGAGGGCATGCTTGCGCTGAGCCTGGCTCCGCTCGGCGTGAATTCGCTCGGCGTGGTGCCCGGCACGGGTCAGCGCCTTGGTCAGCTTGTCGGCCCGGCGCTTGGTGCGGGTGAAGACCAGCGTGCTGTCATCGCCCGACGAGGCGAGGATCGACAACAACAGCGCCGTCTTCTCACCCTGCGAAACCTCGTAGCAGCACTGGGTAGCCTTCGACGCCGTGGTGCCGCTCTTGGCGACCTCGACCCGCACCGGGTCTTTCAGGTGAGCCCGGGCGAAGTCTGCCACCTCGCCGGCCATCGTCGCCGAGAAGAGCAGCGTCTGACGAGTCTTGGGCAGCTTGGCGAGAATGCGTGTCAGCTGGGGTTTGAAGCCCATGTCCAGCATGCGATCGGCCTCGTCGAGCACCAGCACCTCGATGTGGCTCAGAATCGCCGTGCCTCCCTGAGCGTGGTCGATGAGCCGGCCCGGCGTCGCGATGCACAGCTGCGCCCGCTTGAGGCCGTCGATCTGCGGACCCATGCCCACCCCGCCGATCAACGTCACCACCGAAACGCCGTGCGGCCCTCCGAAGCGATGGGCGTGCTCGCCGATCTGCAGCGCCAGCTCGCGGGTCGGCGCCAGCACCAGGGCCTTGAGGCCCCCCTTGGTGCCCTTGAGCCGCTCGACGATGGGCAAGACGAAGGCCGCCGTCTTCCCTGTTCCCGTCGCCGCACAGCCGATGACATCCTTGCCGGCCAGCGCATGTGGAATCGTCTGGGCCTGAATGGGCGTCGGGTGCTGGTACCCAGCCGCCTCCAGTGCGGAGAGGCTCTTGCTCGAGAGCCCCAGTCCGGTGAATGCCGTCGTTTGCTGCGTCATTCGTTGCCTTTACCGGAAACGGCCCGAATGTCACGCCCCGCTACCCGTTCGGGCGTCGAGAGTCCAATTCGACTCCTCGAGCGAACCGCACACCCCAAATCCCCCCGAAGCACCTGGAATTCGACGTCAATTTCCCCAGGAAGACAGGCACGGTTCCTGCTGAAAACGCCACCGAGGAATCGACGCCATGAACAGGGTACTGCTCACCACGCTCCTCAGTCTCTCCACCGCCGCGGGCCCCAAGGCCCCCCATGTCAAGGGCATCGAGTCGTCGGGCTACAAGTGGAACACCCAGGAAGCCGAGCTCGTGGTGGCGTTGAAGAAGAAGGGCGACCTCCGGCGGGGTGCCGACAGCTTCGAGGTCTGCACCGCCTGTCACCTGCACCAGGCCGAGGGAACCGCCGACGGCACGTACCCCCGGCTGGCCGGACAGCACGCCGCGTTCCTCATGAAACAGCTCGCCGACATTCGGGTGGGGCTGCGAGACAACCCCTTCATGTTCCGCTTCGCCGCGACCCTCACCGACCCACAGGAGCTGGCGGACGTCTCAGCCTACGTCGCCTCGCTCCCCGTTCCGCGAGAGAACGGCCGGGGCCCGGGCACCAACCTGACTCGAGGGAAGGCGCTCTATGAGAAGGACTGTGGTGTCTGTCATGGCGCGGCGGGCCAGGGTGACTCGGCGAAATTCTTCCCCCAAGTCGCCGGGCAGCACTACAAATACATGCTCCGGCAGGTGGTCGACACGAGCAACGGGCGGCGCCGAAACGCCAACCCCGAGATGGTGCGCTCGCTCGCGGCGTACGGCCCCGAGGAGCTCATAGCCGTGTGCGATTACGCGTCGCGGCTTCCCGTGGGCCCCTGAGGTTGGCTCACCCTCTGGACAGCGAAGCGGAAGGGCCGGCGCTGGCCACTGCATCACGCCAGTCGAGCCGAGAGAGCCGCTCGACGAAGTCTTTGAGCCTCTCGGCGTCATCGGCCCCGGCCTGAGCGGTCTCCGCGGCACGGGCCAGGGCTTCGTCGAAACGCGCCCGGTACTCGGCGAGCAGGCTCTCGACCTCCGGCGGCGCGGCGGCGAAGGCCCGCTCGAGACCTCCCGGTGCCAGGAGCGCCTCATACGCAGCGCGCACCCTGCGGAAGCCCTCGGCATCGGAGTGCGGCGGGTGCTTCGCCAGCGCGGCAAAGTACGCCCGTTTGAGGGCGCCTCGGTCGAGGGTCGGGGCAAGCTCCAGAGCTTCGAGGGCGTCTTCCACTTCGTTGCTCCCGGTCAGAATGGAATCTCCGGCTCCTCAGACTTGGCTGCCTTCTTGCCCTTGGGCGCCCGCTTCTTCGTCAACCGAGCGCCTGCCTTCTTGGCGAACTGAACGGCCCGCTTCACCGTCGGCGCGTCGCTCGGGCTCTGGGCGAACGCGGTGAGCAGCGGCCGACCGACGCGGCGCAGCGTCGTTTTGGGGGCCCCGAGCATCTGGGCGGCGTGGAACGCCTCGGCCAAGGCGCGCGTGTCCCCCTTGCAGGTGGCGATTGCGCGGTCCTCGAGCTCCAAGGACAGCGCTCCCCAGTCGGCGTTGGCCGCGACGCTGGCAGCCTCGAGCATGGCCACCGAGCCCTTCCCGTCGATGAAGCGCTCGAGCATCGCCCTCGCCTCGCGAGCCGAGCGAGTCCCCTCGAGGGCGAGGAGCAGGAAGTCTGCGTCGACGGACGCGAGCGTGGCCGCATGCCGCTGAACGAGTCGCACCCCGGCCGGGCTCATTGGCGGGGGCGTCCCGCCGAACAGCTCGTCGATGATGGCCTCGACCTCCTCTTCGCCTTGCGCCTTCGCTACTCTCCGCTTGGCGTCCTGAAAGGCGGCGCCGTCGCTGACCCGCTCCATCAGCAGATGCATCAGCAGGGCAAGCGCCTTCCGCGCCGCCTCCGATGCCCCGTCCCATGCCGCCTCGAAGCACGTCTCGACGGTGGATGTCGGGAGCGTCTCTCCGAGAACCCGGAGATCCTCGAGCAGCTCCTTGGGGGAGGCACCGTTGAGGTGAGCGGTGAGCGCGGTCCGCTCGGCCGCCACCCGTTCGAACGCTCGCGCGAGCCACTCCGGCGCCAGCGGAGGCACCTCCTCCACCTGAGTGAGGCGCCACAGCTGGAGGCCCTTGAAGGCGACGTGGAGTTGGACGGAAGGCTCCAGCCCTGCGCCCGCTCGCGAGAGCTCCTCGGCCAGGCGGAGGCCCGAGCTGGCGGCCGCGGGCGTGAACAGGCGGCCCCCGAATGAGCGGGCGACGAGCGTCACGTTCTCGGCGTATGCCGCCGCCGCCGAGCCGAGCAGGCAGTAGGCCCTGGCCGCCGCCTCGGTGGAAAAGGGGCCTTTGGGGAGGCTGGAGCTCACCAGCCGAAACGCGTTGAGAACGTCGGCGCCGAGCTCGGGAGGAACCACACCCTCTCGGAGGAGTCGGCCGATGAGCACCGCCGGTGCCTCGATGGCGCCTTGGACTCGCGCGCGGAGGAGCAGCTCCCTGATGGCCAGCCGTACGCCGAGGACCTTGAGGGGCGCGGCGAGCGCTGGGGCGACCTTCTTGGCCCACGACTCGATGGTGTCAGCGAATACGCCCCAGCCCTGGAGCGCGCACAGGGCGAGGACGGCCGGCTCGACCCCCTCGAGGCTGGTGGGCAGGGGCGGGAGGGCGCGCTTGACGGTCTTCGCCTCGTAGCCCAGACGCGGATCCACGCTCGGACTGGGCACGCCGACGACCGGAGAGACCTTCTGGCCCTGGCTCTCGACGAAGGCCCGCATTGGTTCGGCCAGCGCCGGGGCCCGCGACCGCGCCAACGGCTCGACCCGCTGCCACGCGAGCTCGGCGCGAGGGAAGTCTTTGGTTCGCACCGCGCCCCACAACAACGCCCACCAGCACCTCACAGCGTCATCGGAGCTCGGGGGCCCAGCGAGTGACTCCTCCTTCGCCGCCCGGGCGACCCAGAAGCCGAGCCGGCTCCAGTCACCGCGAGCATGGGCCTCGACGACGGACGCGCGGAACAGGGCGCCGACCGGCTCAGCGAAAGGTGCTCTGCCCTCGGGAGGGAGCTTGAGCAGCGCGGCCACGGCCACCTCGGCGTCGTTGCGTCGGAGCCCCTTGAGGACGTCCTCGGCGCCCATGGTCAGTCGGCCTCGACGTCAAGGAAGAAGTCGAGGAGCTCGTCTTCGAACGCTTCGCGCTGCGCGTCGGAGGCGCCCTCGAGCCTGGTGAGGAGTGCCTCCAGGCGGGCCTTCTCGGCCCCACCGAGAGATTCGAGCAACCGGCGACCCTTTCGCTCCACCGCGCTTCCAAGTCGCGCCGCGGGCCCGAGAGTGGCGGAGCTGGGAGCCGCCGAGGCGTCGGCCACCGAGAGGGCGACCGTCTTCTCCTCGGCCCCGCGCTGAGTGACGCTCACCTTCACCACGCCGTTGAGGTCGTACTCGAACTGCACCTTCACCGGAGTGTGGGCCGGGCACGGCTTGAGCGGGTAGTCGAAGGCGCCGACCCGGGTGTTCTCCGAGGTCCGGCTGGATTCACCCTGGTAGACCTCGACGCTGATGCGCTCCTGCTGGTCCACGATGGTGTAGAATTCTTCGGCTCTCAGCGCCGGGAGCGCGGTGTTCCGGGGGATGAGCCGGACGAACGTGTCCACCTCGTCGCGGAACTCGTCCTCCTGGCCGAACGCCTTGAGCCCCAGGCTGTGGGAGGCGACATCGACGAGGATCCGTTCGACCGGTGCCCCCAGGAGAATGCCCGCTTGAATCGCGGCCCCCAGCCCGACGGCGAGATCCACGTCGACCTCGTCGCGCACGTCGACCCCCAGCTCCGCCTCGAGGTGGGCGCGGACGAGGGGGATGCGGGTCGAGCCGCCCACCAAGCAAATGTGAGAAAGCCGCTGGTCTCCCAGCTTCGCGTCAGCGACGGCCTGGCGAACGAGCGCCAAGGTGCTGTCGACGAGGGGGGCGATCATCGCCTCGAGCTCCCGCCGGGTGACCTCGAGCTCGAGGTGAATGGGCTTGCCTTGGTGTTTGGTGAGGAACTCCTCGCGCACCTCCACCGAGGTCGCCGTGGAGAGGGCGATTTTCGTGGACTCGGCAACCCGGCGGAGTCGGGCCATCGCGCGGGGGTCGTCGCTGGGGTTGACCCCCTGTCGTCCCTTGAGAGAATCGACGAAGTGCCGCACCAAGAGCTCATCGAAGTCGTCGCCGCCGAGCGCTGAGTTGCCGGTGGTGGCCCGCACCTCGCGCACGCCCTCGAAACACTCGAGCACCGACACGTCGAAGGTGCCTCCGCCGAGGTCGTAGATGAGAATGAGCTCCGGTTCGCCCGTGGCCCGCGCCCGGTCGACCTTCTCGTACACCAAGGAGGCGCTGGTGGGCTCGTTGAGGAGCCGGAGGACGTTGAGCCCGGCCAGCTCCCCCGCTTTGAGAGTGGCCCGCCGCTGGGCGTCGTCGAAGTAGGCTGGAACGGTGATGACGACATCTTGCACCGGTACGCCGGTCGTCGCCGCGGCACCCTCCTTGAGAGCCCGGAGTATCTCAGCCGAGACCTCCTCGGGCGTGCGGCGGGCGCCGTTGATTTCGTAGGTGAAGTCCTGGCCCATCTTCCGCTTCACCGAGCGGATGGTCTGCTCGGGGTGCTCGAGCTCGAGATTGCGAGCCTCCCGGCCCACCACGACGCGGTCCCCGGCGAAGAGCACCACCGACGGAACAATGGGGTCGCCGGCGATGGCGATGGGCACCGGACGGCCGTCGACCAGCCGGGAGATGACCGAGTTGGTCGTGCCGAGATCGATGCCGAATGGGGCGCTCACGCGGACCTCCGGTTGGTGAGGACTTCACCCTCGCGGACGAGCTGCTCGCCGCGCATGACGGCCGCGCGGACCACGCGAGAGACGACCCCCTCTGGGAGCTCCGGCTCGGGGTGCGTCCCCACGACCCGGAACAGCCGGCCGTCGGGGAGCTCTCCGCGGGGTTTGAGGCGCGTCAGAGAGTGCGACGAGAGCACTCGCTCCAATCGCCGGAGCACGCCACGCAGCCCATCGCCAAGGGCCGGGCTGGCGACGACCTCGGCCGAGGCGAGGGCGGCCTCCAAGAGGTCCAAGGCGTCGAGCAGCTCCTCCCAGTCGACTTCCTCGGCGGAGACGGGCTCGGAGGTCTTCCTCTGGGCCTCGAGGTTGGCGAAGCCGCCCTCCACGCGCGCGGCGACGTCGTCCAGCTTCACTGCCAGCTTGGCCTGGGCCCGGGCCGTCTTCTGGACGAGCTCGCCCAGCTCAACGGCCCACTGCTGTATGACCTGGTCGTCGGCGGGCTGAGCAACTTCGCTCGTGGGCTTCGAACTGCCAAAGAGGCTGGAGAGCCATGACATGGGTGCTTCGTGTAGCACGCGCTGGAAGGCCGGTTCAACGGACGCCAGCGCTACCGCTGCGGAGGGTATTTCTGCAGCTTCCGCTGGAGCGAGCGCCGGTGAATGCCGAGCCGTCGAGCGGCCTCGGAGATGTTGTCACCCGCGTCTGACAACACCCGGTGGATGTATTCCCACTCGGCGCGAGCGAGCGTCGTCGTGTCTTCGGGGTCGCTCCGGCCCTCGGTCGAGATTCCATTCAACGCCCGCATCACGTCGTCGGCGTCGGCCGGCTTGCTCAGGTACCCCACGGCGCCCATCTTGGTCGCCTCCACCGCGGTGGGAATCGAGCCGTACCCGGTCAGCATCAGCACGATGGTGGCTGGGTCCTTCTCCTTGAGCACCTTGAGCAGCTCGAGCCCAGAGCGCCCCGGCATTCGCAGATCCAGCACGGCGAACTCCGGCGCTTCATCGACCTTGGCCATCGCCTCATCAGCCGACCCAGCCGTCGTCACCGCGTAGCCTCGCTCCGTCAACGCCCGGGCGAGCCGCTCGCGGAAGACCTCGTCGTCATCCACCACCAGCAGGGTCGGCGCCGACGTCTTCATTCCATCGTGAGCGGGGCTGGGCATTCCATCAATCATGAGGGCTCCCGAGGGGCAGTGCAACGCTGGGGAGCACCAAGCGCACGGTGGTGCCGCGGCCCTCCTCGGACTCGAAGGCCAGCGTACCGCCGAGCTGCTCCGCCAGGGTCCGCGCGAGGAACACCCCGAGCCCCATGCCTCGGCCTGGTTCGCGCGTGGTGAAGAATGGCTCGCCGATGCGCGCCAGCACCTGAGCGGGGATACCGCGCCCCTCGTCGATGACTTCGACCACCACCGAGCCCAGCACCCGGTCGCAGCGCACCTTCACGCCACGCGGCGCCGCGGTGGCATCGAGCCCATTTTTGACCAGGTTCTTGAGCGCCTGCGTGAGCGCCGCCCGTGGGCCCCGCACCTCGTCAGTGGTGGGTTCGAGCACCACTCGGTCGCGCTCGGCCAGTCCGCCGACGGCATCGGAGAGCCAGGCCGAGACTGGGAAGCGCACCATCGCCTCCCCAGCCAGCTCGCCAGACGCGCCGGACATACTCTGGAGAATGCCGCGGCACCTGGCGACCTGTTCGCGCACCAGCTTGACGTCGTCGAGGCACGCCGCGGGTGCCGGGAGCCGGCCCAGGGCGCGCTCCAGCTCCTTCGAGACGACGGCGATGGTGCCGAGGGGCGTGGCGAGCTCATGGGCCGCGCCGGCCGCCAGGGTCGTCAGCGCCGCGAGCTTCCGGGCCGATTCGAGCTCGGCGTCGCGCGCCCGCATGGCGGCGTGCACCCGCTGCATGAAATAGACAATGAAGCCCGCGGCGACGGCGAAGGCCACCAGCATGCCCCCGAGGTGGAGCCGCATCATCTCTTGGTGGTTGGGGAGCCGGAGCGAGTCGGGCGCCAGGCGCTCGAGCCAGAACAGCGAGGCGAAGGCGAGGAAGCTGACGGCGAGCTGAACCCACTGCTGGGCCCGGCTCAGCACCAGCGTGCCCAGCACCAGGTTGACCAGGTACAGCGTGGTGAAGGGGTTGAAGGGGCCGCCGGTGAGGAAGAAGTAGCCCGTCTGGAGCACCGTGTCGGTCAGCATCACCGAGAGCACCAGCGTCGCACTCGAGCGACCGCCCCGACGGAGCCACGCCCACAGTGCGAGGTTGCTGCCCAGGCCTAAGGCAATGAGGACGGAGATCCACGGCACCGGGAGCCGAATGGACAAGAGCTGCGTCGCCCACAGCGCCAGCACCACGTGGCCGGCCCAAACGAGCCACCGCAGGCGAACCAGCCAGGCCGTGTTGACGTCGTGCGCGTGTGAGCGAGAAAGAGGCTCCATCTGGGCCGAGAGTCTACACGGTCGGAACCCGTCGGCGGCGCGCCCTCAGCCAAACGCGAGGGCCGCGACGCCCAGGGCGATGAGCACAGCCCCGAGAATCCGCGCGGCCGCGTCCTTCTCCCGGAGGAGCTTGGCACCGAAGAGCGCCGCGATGAGCATCGAGACCTCCCGGGCCGGCGCCACGTGGCTCACGGGTGTCGTCTGCACGGCCCACAGGACGAGCACGTAGGACAGCGGGGCGAGGGCGCCGACCCCCACGACGAGTTTCCAGTTGGCACGCCACTGCTCGCGGACAGCGGAGCGGTTGGCGAGCACCGCCGGGCCCAGCAACACCGAGCGAAGGACGTTCCCCAGGTAATCGAGGAGCAGGGGAGCGATGCCCGCCGTCTTCACCGCGTACCCGTCGAGCACCGTGTACGAGGCGATGAAGGTGCCGGTCAACACGCCGTAGCGGATGCCCCGGCCGACGCCTGGGTCCCGGCGCTCCAGCATGCGCGGACCTCCAGCGATGAGGAAGACCCCGGCGATGACGGAGGCGGCTCCGAGCAGCGCGAGCGGGGCGGCCGGCTCACCCAAGAGAATGATGGCGCCCACGGTCGAGAGGAGGGGCCCGGTGCCCCGCGCCACTGGGTAGACGACGGTGAGGTCCGCCACCTGGTACCCACGCTGGAGCGCCAACGCGTACAACAAGTGGAGCGCCGCGCTCGCCAGGACCAGCCCCCAGGAGGTGAGCGTCAGAGTGTGGGCGTCCCGAGCCAAGAGCCACACGGCGACCGGGGCATAGAGTGAGGCGGCGACGACGCCGTACAACCAGACGAAGGGGGCTCCACCGGAGGCCCGCTTGGCGAGGACATTCCAACTGGCGTGAATGAGGGCAGCGACGAGGATGAGGCCGAGAGAGAAACGAGTCATGAGGCGCTCCGGGGACACACGTGTCCCAAGCCAACGTCTCCTCCTCTGGGCTTCTCTCCCTGGGGTGCAGCCCGCTCGCGCGGGTCTTCGTGACGCTCGGCCCAGCACCGCCCTGCGCGGCCGGAACCCTAGTCACCACTCGGTTGGTGCGACTCGTCTACCGCAGGTTGCCGCGGTCGTGAAGCGCCGGCGGTGCGTCGGTCGGTCACTTGATGATGCAGATGGTCTGCTGGTTCAACGCAAGCAACCGACCGTCATGGCCCCAGAGCTCACGGAGCTCGACGTCGTACCCACCGCGCGACGCGGCGACCATCGAGCGGAAGTACAGCGGAGCGTCGGGGTCGAGGCCGACGAAGTTACCCAGGGGCTGGAAGGTGAAGGCGATGGTGGCGACCGGCCGAGGCGCCTCGAGGCAGGTGAACTCGGCAGGCCAGTAGGCGTCGATACAGCCGGCCAGGTAGGCAGCGTCCCGAGCACGGCCCGGGCGACGCGGGCGGACCCAGCCTGAGACCTCGGGCCGCCCACCGGTGAAGGGCATCGTGAGGCAGCGGAACTCCAGGTGCTGGGCGAAGTCGGGGCTCATCGGAGGTTTGAGGTCCAGCGGCTCGAGGGAGCGCCAGTCACTCGGCTCCGGCGCTGCGAGGAGGGTCCGGTCCGCCACGGTCCCCCGGTCTTGCCCCAGCACGCCAACCGCGTGGGCCTGGACTTGCCCAGCCTGAACGAGGCGCACCGCCACCGTGGAGACCGCGTTCCCCACCCGGAGCGTCTCCACCTGGAGCTCGGCTGGGCCAGGTTGGGTCGGCCCACAGAGCTCGGCGGTGAGGCTCCGGAGCGGGCGGTCGGGCGCGCTGGCCTCGAGGGCGCGGACCAGCACCGCCGTGACGACGCCTCCGAAGAGGCCTCGGCCCTGATGCCAGCCGTCGGGGAATTGGACGGCGAAGCGGCCCGCTCCAGAGGGAGTGATGTGGGTGAGGAGGTCGAACGGAGGGGTGTCGTCGGGCATCTCGGGTCCTCCTAGCTCGACGAGACGCATGGAGGGAACTGGGGCGGCTTGGGGCTCCAGCACCGAGGCGTCCTCACCAGCTCCTCGGCTCGGGTCGCTGTTGGGCCCAAATGGGAGAGCAGCTTCCATCTTTCGTGGCTCGGTGGCCCGAACTTCGCTCGAAGGCGGGATGGAAGCTGCTCTTCCATTTGGGCCTGACCCCTGAGGCACCGACCTCGCGTCGAGGGTCGAGCCGCTGGGGATGCGCGAGAGGACGCAAGTGGAACCGTTGGGCGTGGGCTGGGCCTTCGCACGGGAACGGCCCGGCGAGCCAGCTCCCGATCGTTCGAGCGGAGTTTCGGCCTGTGGGTTGGGAAAGTGCGCCGGGTCGGCCTCGCCGGTATGGTGCATGGGTGCTGCCGTCCTGGTTGCCCCTCTTGCTCGTGTTGTCGGGGTCTCCACTCACGGGCCGGGCGGTCGACGCGGGCGCAATCGACGGAGGCCCCCTGGAGGAGACGGACGGCGGGGGGTCCACGCTGGCACGGTGGCAGGGCCTCGCCGACGGAGGAACGCTCTACGACGGAGGCTTCACCGACCTCGTGGAGCTGTCGGTCAACGCATCGGTGGAGCTGGTGTTCCCCAGACAAGTCGTGCTGACGGTGTGCGACTCGCCTCTCGTCGAGGTCGCCACCCAAAAGGACAGCCTGCGCCTCGTAGGCGCCGAGCCTGGCGTCACCCAATGCGGCTTCTGGTTCGACCGGAGCGCCGTGCCCAGTCGGTACGTACGGGTGTCGGTGGAGCCGTAGACCGGAGCGCCGGAGGTGGGCTCATCGAGGAGCGGCAAGCGTTTGCCGATGTTGGCCCTCGGGGGCAGCCGGGTGGATGCTCCGGGTCGATGAGCGGTCAGGGCGGGTCGGCCGCCTCGTCTTCGACCGAGGAGCTTCCAGCACATGACGAAGACGTTGGCGCGACTCCTTTCGCCCTACGCGCCCCACCTCGCCGAGGAGCTGTGGCAGCGCCTCGGAGGCGAGGGCTTCGTATGCCAGCAGCCGTGGCCCAGGTTCGACCCGGCGCTCGTCGCCGAGGAGCAGGTGACCTACGCCGTGCAGGTGATGAGTCGGATGCGCGCCGATGTATCAGTCCCGCGCACGGCGACCGAGGCGGAGGTGCGAGCGCTGGCCGAGGCCAACGAGCGGGTGAAGTCGGCCCTCTCCGGGAAGTCGGTGAAGCGGGTCATCTTCGTTCGAGGCCGGTTGTTGAACTTCGTGGTGGAGTGACAGCGCGGTGGCGACTGGCCAGGCATCGCATCCGACGACCGTGGCTGCGTAGGTCGACAGGGCCCGGCGGTGCTGGTGCCACAGGGGTGAATTGGGATGAGGCGGGAGCGTGCCAATTGGGATTCCGCGTCATTTCTTGCTCCACGAAGGGGCACTGGAAATGATACCGAGCCCTCCCGAAGGAGTGGCGTACGGAGCAAGGCCCGCGTCAGCGGGAGCGGAGTGTGGATCGGCGGGCCCTGCGGGTGGACGGTGGGCCCGCCGTTCAGTTTCTGCGCTCCCCGGAATCTGGACGCGGCGGAGGCATCTGGCCTGAGGTCGGCTTCCTACGCGCCGAGGCCGACCCTGCTCCAGAACTCCTCCAGCTCTCCGAGCGGGCTATAGATGCGGTGCGATTGAGGCGGCTTCAACTACAGCCCCACGTAGGGTGATCTCCTTGTAGAGACTCACTCGTCGCCCTCCGCACCGGCGCGCTTCAGGTCGTGCAACGTCGACCCTCCCTTGCTCTTCCACTCCTTCCAACCGTTCGAGCTACGGCCCAGGAGCGCCATGGCCGCCATGCTGGGCGACCCGAAGAGGTGGTCCTTCTCGAAGACGACGGCGTCTCCGTCCGCGCGCGTGACGCCTCCATCGAGGAGCCGCTGGCGGAAGCGCTGATTGCTCTCGCTGAAGGTGGGAGCGTTGGCGCGATTGCCGCGGGAGCCCTTGAGGACGACGAAGCCCTCTGACGTGTAGAGGCCGCGGCCCTCGATACCGCCAGCGGTGAGAAAGAACATGTCCTCCTCGTCGGCGCCCTCTCCTACGGTGCCAACGGCGTCGAAGACGGGGTACCCGAGGGTGGTGAGGAGAGTGCGGCCCGTCTCGAAGATCTCCAGGCAGTCCGCCTCGAGCGGCGCCGGGGTGTGGGGCCTGCTACCGCTGTTGCTGTTTTCGTCGGCGTAGCGGCCGGCCCTGCGCGCCTCTTGGATGCAGTACCACTCCAGAAGGAGCGCGTGGGTCTGGGTGAGGCTGTGGGTGCGGGAGATGAGCACCAGTGCGCGTTCCCAGAATTCCATCTTCCGGTTGTGGGTCGAGAGGCGCGTGCGGAGGTCACCCGTCTGACCGATGTAGACCTTCGACTCGACACCTTCGCCGGGCTGGCTGAAGAGGAAGTAGAGGGCGACTTGGTCGCTCTCGGGCATCTTGAGGAAGTCCTGGAGCAGGCTCCGGGGAACCTCGATGAGCTGCACGATGCGCGTGGTGATCTCGGCGGCGCGGATGCCGTGGGGGTCGCCGCCGGGGAGGAAGATTTGGATGGTCTTGGGCGCGAGCTTCACGCGGCGGCCCTCATCGACTCGGCGCGGCGCCCGTAGAAGCCCCAATTCATAATTTGCTCACTCGCAAATAGGCTGGCGCTCGTCAACCAGTAACCAACGGTAATACCTATGAAATTATGTCTTCGGGCAGGCCTAAGCTCCTCCTCGCTGTTGAGGTTCGGTGTTGGCGGACCGCGGTTTCGAATGGCTCCATGCGCGGGTATCCGCCACCCCCCTCCGAAAGCGAAGGCCCTGACTCGCCTCGGTTTCCCAAGAAGAATCCGGGCCTTCCATCAGTCGGGGAGACAGGATTTGAACCTGCGACCCCTTGGTCCCGAACTGCAAGAAGCCCTTTCGCACCCTCTATCACCCACTGTCATGGGCTCGCAACTACCTGACAACACAGGAGGTCGGGGCACGCCGAATCCATCAGGTGGGAGCCAAAGCACGCCAAGTGGTGAAAGATTTGTCGCTCCCTTGTCGCCGGTGAAAGTGCCCCCTGAAGGGCTTCTGAGGGTCGCTGACGTGGCGCGAGCACTCGGAGTGAGCAAGGGCGACGGTCTACAAGCTCGCGGGCTCGGGTACGCTGGCCACTGTTCGGGTGGGCGAGTCGATCCGGTGCCGGGCCGAAGACCTCGCGGCGTTCATCACAAGGAACCAGGGGCCGATCGGGCGGCTCAGGCCTAGTGAGTCTCGGGAGGCAAACGCGGGTCGACCCCCGGGGCCGGCTCATGCGGCTTGGTGTCGTCGGCCTGGCGCTTCATGATCGCTTCTTGGTCTCGCTTCCGTTTCAGGAACAGACCGACGGCCGTCACCAGTTCAGCACCCATGATTCCCGCCCCCCAACCTGGGGCTCCCTTCGTCACGAAGCCCCACGTAAGAACGGCCGCCGCGACGAACGTGCCGAATGCGAACCACTGCCCGCGCTTGTGCGCATGGATCTCAGCTGCCAATCCGTCGCGTCCAAGTTCGAGGGTTTGGCGCTCCATTTCGTGGCGATGCTTCTGCTCACCTTCTGCCATTTGGACGATCCGGTCGGGAAGTCCCGGGACAACCCGACCATACTCAGCTAGGTGCTCAGGCGGAGGCAGAGGCCCAGCGCTGAACCTCGAGTGGTAGAGCCGCTTCGTCACCACGGCGTGCGGTGCATTCCCGCTTCCTGTTGCGGGTGCCGCTTGATGGTCGGGCGTTACAACCCCCACTGAAGAAACTGCCAGCGCCTGTTGCCTGGTCTTCGCAAGCTGCCTAAGTCGTCTTTTTTCCCGGGTCTTCCGCCCCAATAGCCCCTCCGTCTTGGGGCATCTTGGCTATCACAGTCCGAAGGTCTCCGCCAACCGCCGCCCAGTCGCTCGCCAGGGCCTCCTCGTCGGTGCCAGCGAAAGACGGGAGGAATTTTGCTGAGGCCAGGTGCGAGAGGCCATGAGCGAAAACGCTCGTGACCCCCGAAAGGAAGCCCTCCGAGTAGAGACCTCCAAGGTGGGCCACGTAGTTCCTGATGCTGGTTGCGTCAGTGCCCATTTGCTCACTCCCCCTGCATCGCGCTTTGTTGCCCATATGCTGCCTCACTACAGTGTGTCTGCGCACTATACGCGCAAGACGCAAGCTAACTTCCACAGGAAGCCTCAAGTTGCTAACGAGCGCTTTGACCCGGGGAGGGTAATGGGGCGAAAACAGGGAGCGAGGGGCCCTACCTGATCGGGAGAGCTGTTCAGGGCCACCTGAACGAATGGTCAGACCTTCGATCAAGTCCTGCGGAAACACCACGGCCCGCCAAGAGGGAGCGCTCTTAGCGGGCCGCAGCGTTGTGAGATCCCCAGGGCACGACTCCCGGGAAGTTCGGCTCACACTGCCGAGCGGGGTATCAGCCCCTCGGCTTTGGTGGCGGTGAGGAGTCCCCCAGCCCGGGCCGGGTGCGTCGAACCCCCGCGGAGCCGTTGCCCGGTGCCCTGCGATTACTGGCCAGCGTTGGTCACGGCCCCGCGACGCTCCGACTCGCCTCGTGCCACACCCCATCGCCTAGCAAGGCGAACTCGATCGAGTCGCCGGAGTGGAAGGTGACCGCGGCTTCCCCGTTCACGAACGCCATCGCCTGACCCGGGTTCGGCCCAGTGGTGAGTGTCACCGAGTGCCCGCCGGGGCCGCGGAAGACCAACAGGCACCGCCCCACGCGCGATAGGCCGTTGGCCACGATGATCGGCGAGGTGGCGATCGTCACGTCGGTGTCGGGATCGACGAGCACCTCGAAGGTCGAGTTGATCGCGCGCTGGCCGATCCAGAACTGGCTGGTCTCGGAGACCACGTCACCCGCGAGCGAGGACTCCACCAGGGGCGGAGCATCCGACCGCGCGAGTTCAACCAGGGGGCCGCCCTGGCCCGGGGCATGCGCGAAGAACGCCATCGCTCCGGGGCGGAGGGCGAACTCTTGCCCATCGATGAAGAAAACGCCGCTCGACGCACGTGGGATCGTCAGGGTACCCGTGCCTACGTTCTGGAGCACCACCAGGGAGGCACTGGCCCAGGTGCCGAAGGCGGTCCCCGTAAGGGTCAGGTCGCTGGGCTGTCGATCGCCACGAGCGTGCAACCACCGTCAGGAAGCCCACACTGGGAGTCGGGGCCGGCGAAGGTGAAGCCGAAGGTTTGCACGTGGGCGATGGGCGCGAAGGTGAAGGACGGGCCCAGGTGCGCGAGCAGAGCGCCGCGAAGGTCCAGGCTCGCCTGCATCGCCGTGTTCCACTCGGACGCGGTGACCTTCTGCCCAGCGGGGACCTCGGGCAACGCGTTGCGGTCGGTCTTGCCGATAGGGAGACTCGTGTTGTCGAAGACGAAGGAGGTCATAGAGTCCGCTCGGGGCCTCGAAGCCCCGTCGCCGGCCTGGCCACCGGGAGCGGTCGCGCGGGCTACTGACCCACGTTCGAGACCGCGCCGCGAACATCGAAGATGTTCACGCGGGCATCGAGGCGAACCTTCCACTGGATCCCGTCCACCGACCACCCCTGTTGCTGCTCCATGAAGGGCGCCTCGCCGGTGCCCTGAAGGAAGGCCACCACGAAGGCCGGCGCGATCGCGGGGTCGGCGAACAGGTAGCGCCGAGTCCCGCTGATGCGGGGCGAGTCGGCCACGTCTCGGACAGGTCCAGCACCAGGTTGGGGAGCTGGAACTTGCCGCCTGAGTCGGTGTCATAGGGAGCGGTGTTCAACCGGCGCGCCTGGTTCCCAAGCTCGATCGGCACGAGAAGCGCGGACGGCGTCAGACCCAGGAACTCGTTGTTGGAGATGTCCTTCTGCTTCGCCATGATCACACGGTCGGCGTCGAGGCCGGCGACCGAGAGAGCGGCGCCAGTACCATTGACGTTCGCGTGGCTCGAGTGGAAGAACGGGTTCCCGTCCGCCATCGTCGGGCCCAGTCCGGCGTTCTGGTTCAAGAGCGCGTAGAAGTCCGTCTCGAGGGAGAGGCCCGCGGCCCGACCGAAACGCGATGAAAGGTCCGCGAGCGCGCTCATGTCGTCGTTGACGATCGCCTGACGGGTGACCGCGAGGATGTTCCCCTTGGTCGAGGTGCTGATGTCGAGGCGGACGCCATCGGGCACCGTCACGCTCTTGTAGTCCTCGCCCTCGCTGACATTGTCGAGCGGCTTGAACGAACCGACCCGATACCGAGGCGACACGCGGAAGTCGGGGACCGACTCCACCTTGCAGACCTTCTTCCAGGTGTCGGGGGCCAGGGCGTAGGCCGCGAGCAGAACCTTGTTCAAGACATTCTCGAGGAGCACGCTGAAGTCACTCGCGGGCGCGAAGCCAGCAGCCCGGCTCGTGTACATCCCACCCATGGAGCGCTCGACGAAGGCCCGAGCCCGCGAGGTCCATCTTCGAGAGGCCACGGGTTCGGACCCCCTTACGGTCGAGCGATTCCCTGGCCAGGTCGAGAAGGGACATGGAGCGGAACTCGCCCCCGTCGACAGCGAGGCCGTCGAAGCCGGGAACCTTCTTCTGAACAGCGCGGGTGACCAGTTCCTTCTGGCCCGAGCGCTCGATCAGGGCCGCGGTGGCACCGTCGAGCCACTTCTCCTCGGCGGTCTGGCCCATCTCGATCCCGTGCCCGGTGGGCGCTCCGATTCCGGTGGTTCGCGCCTCGAGGGCGTCAAGCACCGCTCCGCGGGCATCTGCGAGGGACACACCGTCTGTGATCAGCTTCGCGGCGAACTGCTCGGCTCTGGGGCCGCCGAGAGCGCGGCAGACGTGGCGGATCCCTCGACCCGCTCGCGCTCGACCTGCGCCGCGTTGGTGCTGGGCTTCACTTCGGAGGCGACTTCGTTCGGCATGATGATTCCTTTCGGGTGCTGCGTTGGTGGTGAAGAGCGGCCGATCCCCGCGTTGATGTCGGCGGGCACCGAGACCAGGGAAATCTCCTGAGGGGTCCAACGGGTCGCGGTCATCGTGCGCTCGCCGTCGTCGTCTTCGTCCTCGTCTATCTCATCGATCGAGTAGCCCACGGACAGCGAGCGGACGATCCCGGCCTCGATATCCCGCGCCAGCTCTTGCCCTCGCGCGGAGGTGCCGAGGATCAGGTCACCGCGAAGCCGCCCGCCGTCGAGGCGAAGCCCGTCGACCACGCCGACGTTCACCCGCGACCGGTCGTGGGACTCGATCAGCGGGAGAGGCGCACGCGAGAGAATCACCGCGCCATCGGCGTGCGATAGTACCTCATTGAACGCACGCCCGCGGGCATCGACGCGGGGCACGGGGGTTTCGGTGCTCAGCGTGGCGGGGAATCGCTTCACCCAGTCGGGGGCGGTCTTCCGCTCGGCCAGCTCGAGAACCGCAACGCGGGTGACGATCATGCCCCCACATCAGCCCTCGATCTCCATCTCAAAACAGGCGGGGTCCTGAGGCGCGCTCGGCTCAAGCCGCCGCATGTGCATTGCATCGCAAGGCCGGGTCTTCTCGTTCTTGGCAATCGTTGTTTGCGGGGACCTTGAACGTCCGCCTTCGGTGTGTTCTACTGGATGGGTTAGTAGGAGTAGAGTCCGTCAGCAGCCGCGACCAGGTAGCAGGAGTAGAGCCGTCAGCAGCCGCGACCAGGTAGCAGCAGCGACCAAACTAACAATCAAGGAAAGTGCTCTATGAACGAGATGATCACTCGCCTTAACCAGTAGGCGTTTGCGCGGCGAC
>PMBV01000146.1:60423-60646 GCA_003153055.1 Myxococcales bacterium | reverse complement strand
ACCGGACCGTAGGCGTCCTTGAAGCGAACCGGGACGAAGCGAATCTCCTGGGAGGTCAGCTCGGCGCCGGCCTTCAGGGTGAAGTAGGTGGAGCTGCCGGCGTTCCACGGCGGGTACCAGGCGCGGCCGACGCCCTCACCCATCGAGCGGGGCTTGAAGATGTGCACCGCGCCGCCCAGCACGCAGAGCACCGCCTTGGCCTTGAACACGTAGAACTTGTTCT
>PMBV01000146.1:54884-60376 GCA_003153055.1 Myxococcales bacterium | reverse complement strand
GCCCCACTTCTCGAACAGGTGCACCGACCCGTCGACGTGGCGGGCGATGTTGGCGACGAGGTCGTCGCGGGCGATACCCATCAGGTCGTTGCGGACGTAGGTCACGTAGTCGTTGATGGTGTTCTGCCCGTCCTTCAAGCCGACGTACTGGTTGATGGCCGAGAGGCCCATCGCCACCGCGCCGGAGCGCTCCATGGCCGCCTTNNCCGGAACGGTCCATCGCCGCCTTGTCAACCAGGGCGATCTTGAAGCCGTGCTCCTTCGCCCAGTGGGCAGCTTCCACGGCGGCGCCACAGGCGCCCATACCGCCACCCAAGATGAGGAAGTCAGTCTCGACAGTCACAGTCTCAAAGTTTTCCATTGCGCTCGAACCTTTCTTTCAAAACGACCAAACTTTACCGAGGCCGAGCGAAGCGGGTTCGGTGAACAGAGCCGTACTCTCGAGGGTGGGCTGAGCAGCGAAGCCGCCATTCGGTACGGCCTTGCCTTCCGGGGTGGTACGGACTGGGAACTTGAAGCGCTTGACGGTGCCGTTGCGGAATTTGACNNCAGATGTATTGGCAGGCGGTCTTGTCGAGCGCCTTGCATCCGTCGCACTTTTCCGGGTTCACGAAGCTGGGCATCTATTCATTCCTCTCGGACATGGATCGGCTCTATTAAGGACGTCTACTATGTGGCAGACTGTGCGTCAGTTGCGAGGCCTCCCCGTGAGACTGACTTCGATCACGACTGCAAATTTTGATGTATAGAATTGACCGCGATCACTTCAGCCAAAAGACAACCAATCTCGTCGTGTGCGCGAGTGGGCTCGCCACACGGTCGCTGCTCAGATGATGACTCCAACTTTTTCATGGAGCACAGTCCCGGCAGGATGTTGGTTGGCGTGAGAGCCACACGAGATTGAAGTGGTTCGCGAGGCCGATCAGAAAGTCGGGGATACCCGCCATCGCAGGAGAAACAGCTGCGGAGCATCGCGACGCGGTACGCCCACCAGATGCGCAACGCGATGCATTAACTCCGCACACCAAATGCGTACGAGATGCTGACGCAGCGCGCGATCGAGTTCCTCAGGTACTGAGTCAACCGCCTACGGAAACGGTGACTAATCAGTACACACGACCGAGCCGCTCGAGCGCAGTGTCTGCGTCTCCACCGACCTTCTCGAGCATCTGCACGGCCGCGGTGCCGAGCGTCGCGAGGACCTCGCGTGGGCCCGCGACCCTCTTTCCGTCGACCAGGTAGAGAGAGTGGCCCTGGTTGTCCAAATAGAGGCCGTCGAGCGGCGGGTGAGGCTTGAGCCCCTCGTATTGGGCGGGGGCGTCGGGGGTGTTCACCAGGGCCCAGGCGTCACGGTCGAAGAGGAGGACGTCCATCTTCTCGGAGCGAGCATCGGCCTCGAGTGCCGTCCAGCCCGGCGCCTCGTTCGGTCCCTTCAAGAGCCAGATCGTCTGCACGGTGTTCTCCTGACGGCGGGCTTGTATCACATTTCGTCGCGTGCGGCGGCGAGGCGTTGGTTGTTTGAGCGCCTTGTGCGCTAGGCTCTTCCTCCTTCATGGAGCACCCCCAAGCTGGGCCGACGACCTCTCTGGCCCTCGAGTGGCCGGATGACGAGACTCGTATCTGGGAAGAAAAGCAGGACCTCAACCCCCGTTTTGCCCCATCGGGCGGGCGCACGCCCCTTGCTGTGGTGCGGACCGCGTTGGGCCATCGGAGGACCGCGCTCGCCGAGGTCCGCACCGCGCTCGCCAAGGGCCGCACCGGGCTGGCCTTGCTCCGGACCGGGCTCTCGTTTCTCACCGTCGCGCTGTTGCTCGAGCGGGTGTTCGGCTGGAGTTGGCTGTGGGTCCTCGAAGCGGCGCTGGGCATCCTTGGCCTGGCGATGGTGGTCGACGGGCTCGTCTGGTACCTCCCGGCGCGGAGGGCGAGCGGCGCGCCGCCGACCTGTGAGCATACCGAGCCGACCTGGGGCACCACCGTGCTGGAGCTGTCTTTCGCGGAGGGTCGCCCGGTCTTCACTCGATCGGCCCCGGTGCCACAGGCAGGAGCGCTGCGGGCCCAGTGGGAAAACCTCACCCCGATGATGCGGCGGCGGTTCCTCGCCAGCGATCGCACCGACTTCGCCGAGGAGCGGACGTACCTCGCCTGTGTTCGCACGGCGATGGCCCGCTCGCGCACCGGCCTCGCCTTCACCCGAACCGGCATCGCGCTGGGTGGCCTGGGGGTCGCCCTGTTCCGGCAGCTCGGCGCGGGCGCGTGGTCGGCGCTCGACGGCTCGCTGGTTGCCCTCGGGGTGGCGATGGTCGCCGAAGGCTTTCACTGGTACCTCGGCGGCCGGAAGACGAGCGGTGAGGGCCACCGGGCGGTGGAGACCAACGCCTCGAAGACAACCATCTGGGAGGTCTTCTTCCCGAGGCCATACGCACCCCCGGTCGAGGCGGCTCGCGACCTGCCAGCCTTCCTCAAGCGGCCGTCGAACCCCGGAGTCTGGGGCACCACCGGGCTCGCCCTCGAGCGCACCGTGCTCGCCGAGCGCCGCAACGTGATGGCGCGGCTGCGCACGGTGATGGCGCGCTCGCGCACCGGCCTCGCCTTCGTCCGTACTGGCCTGAGCCTGAGCACGGTCGGGCTGGGGCTGTTGATAGGGTTTGGCCTGACGCCCTGGCCGTGGGCGGCGGCCAACGGGGTGCTGACGGTCCTAGGCTTTGTGCTCGTCGCCGACGGGCTGTACTGGCACCTCCCGGCCGAGCGCACCCGGCGCCAGTTTCCCTACTGCTTCATCGACCTGGAGATCGCCCTGCCAGACTACGGCCGCCCGATGGCCCACTGGTCGAAGACGACGATCGCCCCATGAGCCTCCCGGAGCATCCGCTGGATCGCCTGGTGGACCTGGGCGTTGTCACCTCCGAGGCCCTGGAGGCGGCAAAGGAGGCGGCCGCCCGCCGCGGCCTCTTGCTCGAGCGGGTCGTGGTGCAGGACCTCGGCGTCCCTCGCGCGAAGCTGGTGGAGGCGGTGGCGGCGCACTTCGGGTGCCCGGCGATAGGCTTCGACGAGCGGGTACCGGTGCCGGCCGAGTTGCTCGTTGGTCTCGACCGGGCCATGGCGGGCGAGCTGAAGTGCTTCCCGCTGCTCACTGACGGCACCACCACCGTGGTGGTCGCGGCCAACCCCCGCGACGAGCGCCTGGCGACCTTCCTCGGTGCGGCGGGGGAGGGCAAGCGGTACGAGGTGTGGGCCGCGCTCGAGGAGGACGTTGGCTGGTACCTCCAGGACTACGCCCACGCGCCGCTCGGCTCGCTCATCGGCACCGAGCGCACCGGGCTGGCCTTCTGGCGCAACACCATGGCCCAGTGGCGCACCCGCTTGGCCTGCTACCGGACCGACTTCGCCAAGCTTCGCACCACCCTGGCGGTCGCCCGGTTCGGGCTGGGGATGGTGGCGCTGGCCGACGCCCTCTGGCGCAGCGGGCGTACGAGCACCGTGGTGTTTCCGGCGGCGATGATTCTGCTCGGTCTGGGTCTGGTCGTCTGGGCGGCTCCTCGGTACTGGGCGCTCAGTCCGCCCGGCCACCACAGCCTGGTCGAGCTCACCTTGGCCACCCTCCACTTCATCGAGCAGTACACGCCGGTGAAGGCGCTCGAGGGCTCCCCATCGCCGCCGCGCCAGACGATGCTCGCTCGCATGGGACAGCGCCTGAAGGAGCTGCTCACCACCCTCGAGCCGCCGCCGATCCAGAAGGAGCGAACACCGCTGGCGCGGGAGCGCACCGTGCTGGCCGGAGAGCGAACGGTGGGGGCCTGCTCGCGCACCCTCTATGCGAGGGCCCGCACCGGCCTCGCCTTCATTCGCACTGGCGTCTCCATCGGCGGGTTGGGGCTGGGCCTGTTCGGCGCCTTCCCCTGGGGGCCGCTGTCGGTGCTCGACGGGCTGCTCGTCGGCGTTGGGCTGTGGTTCGTGCTCGACGGCGTGGCCTGGTACTGGCCGGTGCGGAAGGAGGAGGCGGAGCTCTCGGTGGGGTCCACGTAGCCGTCGGGAGTGTGAGCGTGAAGATCGAACGACAGATCATTCTTTCCAACTCGCTGGTCATGCTGCTCATCGCCCTGATGGGGGCCGTCGGTTACCAGAGCCTCTCGGTCATCTTGACCAAGCTGCGCTTCGTGGAGATCGCCGACGACCTCAACGCCGGCTTCCTCGAGACGCGGCTGTCAGAGAAGAACTACTTCCTCTACGCCGACCCCAAGGCGCTGGAGGCCATCGGCCAGAAGCTGGCGAGCACCGAGGAGGCCATCGATCGATCGCGCGAGGAGATCGAGGCCGCCATCGGGCCCGAGAACCTCGCGCTGCTCCGGGCGAAAGTGCGCGGGTACCAGCTGGCGCTGGCGGCGCTCCCCGAGGGCGGCCGAGGCGACGGGAAGGCGGAAGCGGTGCTGCGCGCCCGTGGCCAGGACTTGCGGGAGTTCTCCGGGACCACCACTGGGCTCGAGCGGCAAGCGGTCAATCGGATCATCGGCTCGGCGAAGACGGTGTTGTTCGTCTCCTTCGTCGCCTTCTTCGCCCTCGCCTTCGCCGTCAGCCACTTCGTATCGCAGCGAATCGTCCGATCGCTGAGGACCATCGAGGCCCTCGCCCGTTCCATCTCGCAAGGCAGCTTTCAGCAGCTCCCTCGACGGGAGGGCGGCGATGAGCTCGACGCGGTGGCGGCGGCGTTGAGCTCGATGTCGGAGGAGCTCGAGCACCGGGAGGAGCAGATTATCCAGGCGAGGAAGCTCGCGTCGATCGGCGTCCTGACCGCGGGTGTCACCCATGAGCTGACCAACCCGGTGAACAACATCTCGATGATTGCCCAGACCCTCGCCGAGCTCCACGCCCAGCTCCCAGCCGAGAAGCAGCTCGAGATGGTCGGGCAAATCGACTCCGAGACCGACCGGATCAAGCGAATCATCAAGAACCTCCTCGACTTCTCCAAGCCCCAGGGGACCCGGCTGGCCAAGACGAGTCTCAACGACTTGGCCAAGAAGGCGCTGCCTTTGGTGCAAAACCAGCTCACGGTGTCGAATATCGAGCTCACCCAGGCTCTCACCGAACCGCTTCCCCAGGTCTTGGTTGACGAGCACCAAGTGCAGCAGGTGCTGGTGAACCTCATCGTCAACGCGGTCCAGGCGATGGGCACCGGGGGCCACCTCACCATTTCCACTCGCGCCACGGCGGGTCGAGTCGAGCTGTCGATCCAGGACAACGGCCAGGGCATCGCCCCGGAGCACCTTCCGCAGATCTTCGACCCCTTTTTTAGCACCAAGGGGACCCAGGGCACCGGTCTTGGGCTCTCAGTGAGCTACGGCATCATGAAGAACCACAACGGAGAGATCAAGGTTGAGAGCCGGCTCGGAGTGGGGACAACCTTCACCATCGGGTTGCCTGCCGTTTGACCAGGAGGCCTGCACACACATGGGCGCTCACCGGATCATGGTCATCGACGACGAGCGGATCGTCGGAGA
>PMBV01000146.1:0-54852 GCA_003153055.1 Myxococcales bacterium | reverse complement strand
AGCCGGCCCTCGCACGACTCGAGGAGGCGACCTTCGAGGTCATCATCACCGACTACAAGATGAGGGGCGTCGACGGGATGGAAGTGCTGAAGCATGTGCGAAAAGCGCACCCCAACGTGAAGGTCATCATGATCACTGCCTTCGCCAACCTCGACACCGCCATCGAGGCGCTCCGCGGCGAGGTGCACGACTTCTTCCCCAAGCCAGTCAAGCTCAAGGACCTCAAGGCCTCCATCCACCGCGCTCTCGACCCTACGGAGCGTGCCGCGCATGAATGAGACCGGTCCCGCCGCTCGGCATTCCATGTCTTTGGCCTCGCGCCTCCAGCTGTGGTTCCGCTGGTGGCCTCAGGTGAGCTCGAGCACGATGAAGGCCGACCTGGTGGCTGGGTTGACCGGCGCGGTGGTGGTGCTGCCGCAGGGCGTGGCCTTCGCGACCATCGCCGGGCTGCCTCCACAGTACGGGCTCTACTCGGCGATGATCCCGGCGATCGTGGCAGCGCTGTTCGGCTCATCGTGGCACCTGGTGTCGGGGCCGACCACCGCGATCTCCATCGTGGTCTACAGCATCGTGCGACCGCTGGCCGACCCGGGGACACCGCACTACGTCGAGCTGGTGCTCACGCTCACCTTCCTGGTGGGCGTGGTGCAGCTCATCATGGGCCTGGCACGCATGGGGACGTTGGTGAACTTCATCTCCCATACGGTGGTGGTCGGCTTCACCGCGGGGGCGGCGATTCTCATCGCGACCAAGCAGGTCCGCGACTTCTTCGGCATCGCGGTGCCACGGGGCTCGACGTTCTTCCAAACCATCGTCGCGCTGGTGAGCCAGATCACCGACATCAACCCATACGTGACGTCAGTGGCAACGTTGACGCTGGTGACCGGGCTGTTGTTCAAGCGCTATTACCCGAAGTTTCCACCGATGATCGCCGCGATGCTGGTGGGGAGCGTCGCCGGGCTGATCGTCAACCGGTGGTTCGGGGCCGACCGCACACTGCTCAAGACCGTGGGGGCGTTGCCGCGCACCTTGCCGCCGCTCTCCTACCCGGTGCTGACCGCCCAGAACATCCGACAGGTCGGTGGGGCCGCCCTGGCCATCACCATGCTCGCGCTCACCGAAGCCGTCTCCATCGCCCGAGCCATCGCGGTGCGCTCCGACCAGCGCATCGAGGGGAGCCGCGAGTTCATCGGCCAGGGGCTGGCGAACGTGGTGGGCAGCTTCTTCTCAAGCTACGCCTCGAGCGGCTCGTTCAACCGCAGTGGGCTCAACTACGAGGCCGGGGCGAAGACGCCGCTGGCGGCGGTGTTCTCGTCGCTCTTCCTCACCGCCATCCTCCTCTTGGTCGCGCCGCTGGCCGCCTACCTCCCCAACGCGGCGATGGCGGGCATCCTCTTTCTGGTCGCCTGGGGGCTCATCGACTTTCACCACATCAGGGGTATCTCCAAGGCCAGCCGGGCGGAGGCGGGGATCCTCGCCAGCACGTTCCTCTCCACCCTCTTCCTCGAGTTGGAGTACGCCATCTACGTCGGCGTCATTCTCTCGCTCATCAACTACTTGAGCCGCACCTCTCGGCCCTTGGTGCTGTCGCTGGTCCCCGACCGGAACAATCCGGAGGGGGGGCTGGGGGCCTGCCGAGGGATGGCCGAGTGTCCCCAGCTGAAGATCCTCGAGATCCACGGCTCGCTCTTCTTCGGGGCCATCGACTACGTGCAGCAGTACCTCCAAGACGAGAGCGGCGGCCCTCAGGCCAAGCACGTGTTGGTCATCGCGGAGAGCATCAACTTCGCCGATGTGGCGGGCGCCGAGATGCTCGCCCGTGAGGCGCGTCGACGCCGGCGGCTGGGGGGCACTCTGTCTCTCGCTCGGGTCAAACAGCGGACTCTCGAGATGCTCGAGGCCGGCGGCTTCATCGACGACATCGGCGCGGAGAACATCTTCGATGACGAGGCCCGGGCGGTGGAGGCCATCACCCGACGGCTGGATACCGCCCAGTGCACGCTGTGCCGAGAGCGGATCTTCGCCTCGTGCCCGCCGGAGCGCCAGGCGGCCCAGGCCGAACCCGCCGGGGGGAACCCCAACTGAGAGGAAGTGTCTTGATGTGGCAGGGTGGCGCGCCTTGATGAGGGCTGGCGGGATGCCTGCCCGTTCTCATGGGCGAGCCCAACCAGCCCCTCGACCAAGGGCGAGGTGAGCGAGGGTCCCCAGCAACGTCACCAATGGTACCATTGGGGGGCCTCGCGCACTGTGGTCTCGGGTCGAGGCGCTGGCCAGACCGGCTCGGTCGGCGGGCACCAGCCCCACCCTCGCACCTCGCCGAGGTCGTCCCCTTCGACTTGAGAAAGACCGCACACTCGCGGGCCCTTGATTGGGTAGAGTGCCGGCAGATGCGATGAGCGAAACCTGAACGACTGGGCAGTGGCCCGGTGGCTCCTCGACCGACCGCGTTTCGGAAACGGACCAGCGAGCCAGCTCCAGACTCTCGGAGCGGTGTTTGGGGCCACCCACAACGCTTGATATTTCGTGCGCCCCGGCCCAGCTTGAGCGCCCGTGTCTCGCGCCCTTGGCTACAGCCCGCTTCTCCCGCCGGTGATGAATCGGGCCACCTGTGGGGTGCTGGTCGTCTTGGCCTCGGCCGCGGCCGCCCGCGATGTCTCGTTTGCCGAGGCCCGCACCCTGTCGCTCCATGCCGCGGCTGACGTGCAGTTGGCCGAGCGGCGCCACGACGTCTCCCTGGCGGAAGTAGACGTGGTCGGAGCGCTGGTCAATCCAACCATCTCACTGTCCACGGCAACGCAGACGGCGCGCCTCGGCTCGTTCCTCTCGGTGCCGGTGCCGCTCTTCGGGCAGCGCTCTGGTGCCCTCGACGCCGCTCGCGCTGACGCAGCCGCCGTGCGCCTCGACGTCGACGTCACTCGTCGCGAAGCTCGCTGGGCCGCCACCGTCGCCTGGCTCGACCTCTGGGAAGCCCAGGAGCGGGCCCAACTCCTCGAGCGCGGCGCGGAGGACGCGGCCCGGGTGATGGACATCGCCTCCCAGCGCCTCGACGCCGGCACTGGCCCTCGCCTCGACGTGCTGCGGACTCGAGTCGATCAGGTCCGTGCACGGGCCGAGGCCCAAGCCGCCCAGGCGCTCAGCACGGCGGCCGCGGCCCGTCTCGCACCGTGGCTGGGCGTGGCCCCCGAGCTCGCCCTCACCGCGGCTGGCCCGCCAGGCTACTCGACCGACCCCCTCCAACAGCTCGAGGGGAAACAGGCCGACGTCCACCCGGTGCTGCGCCGCGACCTGGCCCAGGTCGAGGCTTCGGGGCTGCACCTGGTGCAGGAGCAACGCCTGCGCTGGCCCGTGCTCACTCCGCAGGTGGGCGTCAGCGCGTTTGATCCCACCTTGCCCAGGCCCGATGTGGTGGTTGGCCTGTCGTTCGAGGTGCCGGTGCTCAGCCTGCGCGGCGGCGCCATCGCTCGGGCCCAGGCCCAGCGCAGTCTCGCAGAGGCCACCGCCGACGCCGACGCTCGTCGCCTCAGCGCTCTTCTCATCGACGCGCTGGCCCGGTCGCGTTCCTCCGCGCTGCGCAGGCGTGCCCTCCACGAAGACGTGCGGCCCGCCATGGAGGAGGCCAGAGCCATGACCCAGGACGCCTACCTCGCCGGCCGGGTGGATCTGCTGCGGTTGCTCGAGGCCCAGCGGGCGCTCCTTGAAGCTCAGTTGGCCGAGGTCGAGGCGACCGCCGCGTGGGGCCGGGCCCTGGCCGACGTGGAGCGCGCCGCGGGAGTCGATCTTCAATGAGGCACCTCTCGTTTTCGCGACTCGCTGTGTTGGGCCTCCTCTTCGCTGCCTGCAAGCGGGGTGAGGAGACGGAGCCTCCGCCAGTCCCTCGGATCGTCCGGTGCGCGCCAGCAGTGGCCACTGAGCTGCGCGACGTGGTTGAGGTGCGCGGGACCGTCGCCCCTCTGCCAGACCGCGACGCCTTGCTCGCGCCGCAGGTGGCCGGCCGGCTCCTCAAGGTCGAGGTGCGCGAAGGCGATGCCGTGGCTGAAGGCACCGTGGTGGCCCGCGTGGACGACGCGCCGTTGGTTGACGCCGCCCTCCAGGCAGACGCCGCGCTGACCCGCGCTAAGGCAGAACATCACAACGCGGTGACGACGCTGGCCCGCACCCAGCACGTCTTCGAGCAAGGCATCGCCGCCCGCCAGGAGCTCGACGACGCCGTGGCCAAGGAAGCCTCCACCGCCGCCGCCGAGGCCGAAGCCGACGCCGCTGCCCGAGTCGCACGCCGGACCACGTCCCGGGCGCTGGTGCGAAGCCCCCTGGCCGGCGTGGTCCTCAAGGTTCTCAAGCGCAGCGGCGAGTTGGTCGACGGCACGCCGGCCACCGCGGTGGTTGAGGTGGCAGACCTCAAGGAGCTGGAGTTGACGGCCGACGTCCCAGCGGCGGATCTGCTTCGCCTCGAGCGTGGCCAGCAGGGCACCTTGAGCTGCGCCGCGCTGCCCGGACGGAGCTGGCGGGTCGCCGTGGCTCGCGTCTCTCCCTCGGTGGATCGCGCCACGGGCATGGGAACGGCGCGCCTGTCCATCCTCCCTTCCGCGGGGCCCCGGCCTCCCGTGGGAGCCTTTGGCGAGGCACGCCTCGAAGCCGGTGAGGCGCACCCGGGCGTGCTGGTGCCGAGGGCCGCGGTGCGCAACGGCACCCGAGGCGCCCCTGAGCTCGTCGTGTGCGGCGAAGACGGGAAGGCTCACGTGCGCGAGGTGCATCCCGGGCCGGGCGGGGCGGGCACCGTCGACGTGGCCGGCGCGCTCGATGGGGGAGAGCGGGTGGCGGTGGAGCCAGTGCTCGGGCTGGCCGAGGGAGACGCGCTCGCCGGGGCCCCGCCGTGAAGTGGCTCGAGCTGTTGGCCCGACGCCGCGTGCTGGTGTGGTTCGTGGCGCTCGCCCTCGCGCTCGGTGGCGCGGTCGCCGCCCGGCGGCTGCCCAGCGGCGTGTACCCCGAGGTGGAGTTCCCGCGCATCCTCGTCGTGGCCCGCGCTGGCGATGCCCCGCCCGATGTCACCCAGGTGTCGTTGAGCCGCCCCCTCGAGGCCGCCCTCGCCACCGTGCTGGGCGTGGAGCGCCTCCGTTCGCGCACCATCCGTGGCGCGGCCGAGCTGTCGCTGCAATTCGCCCCTGGCACCGACATGTGGCGCGCCCTGCAGCTGGTGGAGTCTCGCGTGGCCGAGGCGCGGGCCAGCCTCCCCGCGGGCGCGGAGCTGACGGTGGAGCGGCTCACTACTACCTCCTTCCCGGTGCTGACGTGGAACCTCACCGGGCCCATCGACTCCCGGCGCCTGCGCGAGCTGGGAGAGCTGGTGCTGAAGCCCGCCTTCTCTCGGGTGCGCGGCGTGGGCCGGGTGGAAGTGCTGGGCGGCGACGTCCGTGAGGTGGAGGTCATTCTCAATCCAGAGCGCGCCGCGGCCATGCGCCTGAGCCCTTCGCTGGTGGCGGAGAAGCTGCGAAGCCAGACAGTGCTTCAAGCCGTGGGACGGCTCGAGGAGGCCCATGCCCAGGTGACGGTGATGGCCTCGGGTGAGCCTCGCGCGCTCGACGACCTTCGCCGGCTCCCGGTCGCGGTGGGCGCTGACGGCAGCCCCGTCTTCTTGAGTGCCATCGCCGAGGTGAGCGAAGGCGCGGAGGACAAGCTGCTGCGCGTCTCCGGGCCGGGAGGCGAGACGGTGCTGCTCAGCGTGGCGCGTCTTCCCGGGGCCAGCACGCCCGAGGTCGTGGCTGCGGTGAAGGGTGCCGCCGCTGCCCTCGCCAGCGCGCTTCCCGACGGGGTCCGGCTGACGCCGGTGTATGATCAAGCCGAGCTGGTAGACGAGGCCATCAGCTCAGTCCGTGACGCCATTCTGCTGGGCATCCTCCTGTGCGTGGCTGTCATTACGCTCTTTCTTCGCGACCTCCGCGCCGGGCTGTCAGCCGCCCTCGCGGTGCCCCTCACGCTGGGCGCCACCTTCTTGCCGCTGAGCCTGTTGGGGCAGAGCCTCAACCTCATGTCGCTGGGCGGTCTGGCCGTGTCCATCGGGCTCATCATCGATGACGCCATCGTGGTGGTCGACGGCATCGGCCGGCGTTTGGAAGCAGGCGTCCCGCCGGAGCAGGCGGCGCGCGAGGGGACGCAAGGGCTGCTCGCCGCGCTGGTGGGCACCACCGCCACCACGGTGGTGGTCTTCCTCCCGTTGGCTTGGTTGGAGGGCGTGGTGGGCCGCTTCTTTTCCGCGCTGGCGGCGACGCTGTCGGCGGCCGTTGTGCTGTCTTTGGCCCTCTCGGTGACGGTGGTACCGCTGGCGGCCGGCCGGTGGCTCAAGGCTCGGAGCGCCACCTCAGCCCCGTCGCGCCTCTCGGGTGCGTACGAATCGCTCCTGCGCCCGGTGCTGCGACGCCCGTGGCTGGGCTGGACGCTGGCCGGCGCCCTGCTTGTGTTGGGTGGTTTGAGTGCCTTGCGGGTGCCCGCGGGGTTCCTGCCCACCATGGACGAGGGCGCCTTTGTCCTCGACTACTTCCTCCCGGCTGGCACCTCGCTGTCAGACACCGACGCCGCGGCGCGGAAACTGGAGGCCATCCTCGAGTCTCTGCCCGAGGTGGAGTCCTACTCTCGACGCACCGGCGCCGAGCTGGGCCCGGCCGCGGCGACGCAGGTCAGTCGAGGCGACATCATGGTTCGTTTGAAACCCCGCTCCCGCCGCCACCTCTCGGCCGAGGAGGTCATCGCCGTCATGAGGGCCCGGGTGCTGCGCGAGGTGCCCGAGGCGCGCACCGAATCCATCCAAGTGCTGCAGGACGTCCTCAACGATCTCGCCGGCACCCCGCGGCCGGTGGAGCTCAAGCTCTTCGGCGACGACTACGCCACGCTACGCACCGAGGCCTCGGCCTTGGCCGAGCGCGTGCGCGACGTGCCTGGCCTGGTGGACCTCTACCCGGGCTTCGAAGGCCCCGCCCCCGACCTCACCTTCCGGGTTGACGCCGCCGCCGCGGCCCGGGCTGGAAAGACGGCCCAGGACTTGGCGACGGACCTCGACGACGCGCTCCACGGCGTGGTGGCGTCGCACCTGCGCCGGCCTGACCGTCCCCTGGGGGTGAGGGTCCGCTACCCAGACACCGTGCGCTTCGACCCGGCTCAAGTGGTCTCCTTGCCGCTCTTGGTGGGGAGTCAGGGCGTCACCCGCGTCGCCTCGGTGGCGGCGATGGAGCGCACCAGCAGTGAGACGTCGCTCTTGCGCGAGAGTCTTCGCCCAGTCGTCATCCTCACCGCGGACCACGAGGAGCGGGACTTGGGCTCGGTGATGCGCGATGTGCAGGCGCGGCTGCGTGGCTACCGTCCACCTCCGGGCGTGCACCTTGAGCTGGGCGGCCAGTACGAGGGTCAGCAGCAGACGCAGCGCGACTTGCTGGGTGTGATGGGGTTTGGTCTCTTGGCTGTGCTGGCGGTGTTGCTCGCTCAATTCACGCGGCCCTCGCTGGCCATCGCGGTGTTGTTGACGGTGCCCTTGGCGGTGGTGGGCGCCGTGGCTACGCTGTGGGCCACGTCGACGCCGCTCAACGCCTCGTCGCTGATGGGCTGCGTGCTACTGGTGGGGCTGGTGGTGAAGAACGGAATTCTCCTGCTTGAGCGCTACGAGCAGCACCTCGACGAAGGCCAGACACAAGTGCAGGCATTGCTCGAGGCCGCCCGTGGGCGCCTGCGGCCCATCTTGATGACCAGCCTGGCCACGGTGGCTGGGTTGACTCCGCTGGCCTTGGGCGTCGGCGCCGGGGCCGAGCTCCAGCGGCCGTTGGCGGTGGCGGTGATGGGCGGCTTGCTGGTGTCGACGGCCGTGAGTCTCTTGGTGCTCCCGTCGCTGGTGCAGATGATGCCAGCGCGCCGTTCCTCGTAGAAGGAAGAGGTGCTCCATGTCTCGTCTACTTGTGCTGGCCTGTTTTCCCATCGTCGCCTTCGCCGCCCCACGCGAACTGACCTCGACGCCTGTCGCGCTCCCTGGGGGCCCGGGCCGCGTCGCCATGGACTACCTGGCCATCGACGGAGCGACGGGGCAGCTCTGGGTGCCCGCGGGCAACACCGGGAACGTGGATGTGCTCGAGTTGAGCAGCTTGAAGGTGACGGCCATCGGCGGTTTTCCTACCGCGGCACGTGGAGAGCGCACAGTGGGGCCCAGTTCGGTGGCGCTGGGGGCGGGCGTCGCGTACGTGGGCAACCGCGCCGACTCGCAGGTGTGCGCCGTGGCAGTCAAGACGTTGAAGAAGGGCGGGTGTCTGACGCTCGCGAGCTCTCCAGATGGCGTGGCCTACGTGGCGGCGACCAAGGAGCTGTGGGTGACGACTCCGCGCGATGGCTCCTTGACCATCGTCGAGGTCTCGTCGCCGCTGGCCCCGCGCGCCAAGGAGGTGGTGAAGGTGGGAGGCCAACCGGAGGGCTACGCGGTCGACGTGGCCCAGGGTCGCTTCTTCACCAACCTCGAGGATGGTGACGCCACGCTCGTCTATGATGTGAAGACGCGGAAGCAGCTGGCGCGCTACTCCCCCGGGTGCGGCAAGGAGGGGCCGCGAGGCCTTGCCTACGACGACGCCAAGGGACTGCTGCTGGTCGCCTGCACCGACAAGGTGGTGGCGCTCGACTCGAAGGGGGCGGTGGTGGGCCAGCTGGAGACGGGTGGGGGCGTGGACAACATCGATTTCGTGCCTGGGCTGAGGCGGCTCTTCGTCGCGGCGGGGAAGCCGGGGACCCTCACCGTGGCGGACGTGGCGCTCGATGGGAAGTTGTCTGTGCTGGGGACAGCGACCACGGCGCTCGGTGCTCGGGTGGTAGTGGCCGACGCCGAGGGGACGGGCTACGTGGCCGACTCGGCCGGAGGGCGGATACTGGTGGTGCGGAGCGGGCCTCGTTGATCTCGTGAGGGATTGGCCTACCCATTGGACAATCTGCTCCAGGACGCGGGCTTGCGCCGGGTGGATCCTCAGGCGGATGGTCTCGTTATGCCCACAATCCTTCTGACCGGTGCCACTGGTAGTGTCTCGTCCTCGGTGATCCGCTCCCTCCAGGGCTCCGGTCACCGCCTGATCGGCCTCGTTCGCGACAAGGCCAAGGCCAAGGGGCTCGCGGATCAAGGCGTCGAGCTGCGCGTGGGAGACCTCTCGCTGCTGCGCACGGTCGAAAGGGCGTTCGAGGGCGTTGACGTGGCGTGGCTGCTCGCGGCGCCCGGACCGAACGCGCCGATCCAGTCCTCCAATGCTCTGTGGGCGGCGCGGCTCGGCGGGGTCAAGCACGTGGTGCGGATGTCTGCGATCGGCGCGGCGCACCAAGCCCCGAACCTCAACAGTCGTCTTCACGCGCTCTCGGACTCGGAGATCGCCGGCTCGGGCCTTCCGTTCACCATCGTGAAGCCGCACTTTTTCATGCAGAACCTGTTGATGATGGCGGCGCGATCAGTGGCCGAGGAGGGCGCGATCTACATGGCCATGGGTGACGCGAAGCTCCCTATGATCGACGTTCGCGACATCGGCGCCAGCGTCGCGGCGATCCTCGCGAACCCTAAGCCGCACGTCGGCAAGACCTACACGCTGACGGGCCCGACGGCCATCGGTGTCGATCAGGTGGCGTCTGCGATTGGAGACGCGATCGGCAAGCCGGTGAAGTACGTGCCGGTGCCAGTGTCTGCGATGGTAGAGAGCCTCACGAAGATGGGGCTCGACGACTACACCCAGGTCTCGCTGCGGGACTATTTCACCTCGTACGCGCGGGGCTGGGAATCGCAGGTCACCGCGTCCGTGAAGGATCTCACTGGCAAGGCGGCGCGGGGCATCAGCGACTTCGCGCGCGACAATGCGGCTGCGTTCGGCAAGCACTGAAGAGCAGTCCGGCCTCTTCAGAGTGGGCAGGGCGCCACGAGTATGCCTTGGGCCGCGAGGGTGGGGCCGGTGCCCTCCCTCGAGGCGGTCTGGCCAGCGCCTCGACCCGAGACCGCGGTGAGCACACGTGAGGGCCTCGGGCCGAGAAGGCTGTTGGTGGCGGCACCAGCTCCGAGGCTGGCGGGGGTGAGGGCCAAATGGAAGAGCAGCTTCCATTCGTCGCAGTGGAGCCGCTCCCCGGCCTCAAGGACTTCCTGACAGACTGACTCTGAGCGCCAATTCGGGCTGTCACCAGGACGTGCATTCGGTGGACGCCACCGTCGAACTCGGTCATCGTGTTGCCCCCAGTATCTACGATGGAGGAACAGATGAGGTCGGTCGCTCCCTGGCTTGGTCTCGTACTCTTCGCGCTCACCCAGTGTCGTCCCCTGCGGGACTGTACGAGTGATTCTGACTGCGCCACCCCCAACTGGTGCGACCCGACGCCCCACGTGTGCGTGGCGTACGCGAAGCCAGGCGGAGGCTCGTCGGGCGACGGCGGGAACACCGGCGACGGCGGGAGCACCGGCGACGGCGGGAGCACCAGCGACGGCGGGAGCACCGGCGACGGCGGGAGCACCGGCGACGGCGGGATCATCAGCGACGGCGGAGCGGTCAGGGACATCACGGTGCTGTCCGACTGTCAGGAGCTCATCCACCAGGACTGCTTGTACCTCACCAATTGCTTTGGCCAAGCAGTGAGCGTGGCCGCCTGCGATGACCACCTCGCCTGGATTTGCGTCGATATCGCTCGCTCGGTCGAGAAGGGTGGAGTGGCGTACAATCTCGATGCTTCGGTCGCCTGCCGGGCCTCGCTCTCCGCCGCGATGCCCACCTGCACCGCCCTCTCCAGCGTGAGCTGCGGCGACCCGTGGACACCCCTGGTCGCGGACGGAGGACGCTGCGAAACGAGCCTCGATTGCGTCACAGGAACGTGCGGCGACCCCACCAACACTTGCCCGACGACCTGCGTCGACCGAGGTGGCCTGTACATGCCGTGCTCCAACGGGAGCTGCACCTCCCCGCTCCACTGCAACTCGACGTTCGCCCGCTGTGAGAACCCGATTCCGGTCGGTTCGCCATGCAAGAGCACCGAGTCCCTCGCATGTGGAAGCTCGGCGAGCTGTACCGCGACACCCACGGGCTCGTCCTGTGTTGCCCTCCCGAGCGAAGGGCAAGCGTGCACTGGCTCCTGCGCCGACGGCCTGTACTGCGTTGTCGGGACTGGGGGCCTGAGCTCGGTCTGCCGGGCGAGGCCCACCCAGGGACAGGTCTGCTCGGGCAGCGAGTGCGCGACCGGGCTCTTGTGCATCAGCGGCGCCTGCAGCCCGCCTCGACAGCGCGGGGGCTCATGTTCATCCACATCCCAATGCGCTTCGGGACTGTACTGCGACGGGACCTGCAAGGAGCGCCAGGCTACTGGGGCGTCGTGCACCTCGAGCGAGCAGTGCTCAAGCTGGAGCTGTGACGGCGCCTTGAAGGTTTGCGCAGATTCCGGGCAGAAGAGAGACGCGGGTGAGCCCTGCGGGACTGTCATCACCTGCGCCACGGGGGTCTGTCGCGGATTGGTGCTCCCCGACGCTGGGGTCACCGCGGGCACGTGCGGGCCTGGGGCCTCCGGTGCTTGGTGCACCTTGAGCTACCAATCGCAGGTCTGCCCCGCGGCAATGCGCTGCGGCGCCCTCGACGGAGGCTTGCCCAACTCGTCTGACGTCGGCACCTGCCAGGCGATGGGCGTCGGGACGCCTTGCTCGAGGGACTCCGACTGCGTGCCCGAGCACTACTGCATGGCCGGCACTTCCCCCAGGTGCCAGCCGCGGCTCGCCGCCAACTTGGCGTGTGACCCAGCCGGCATCCCCTGCGTGACGGGAGCCACCTGCACCCAGGTCACGGCCGGAGCCTACCGCTGCCTCGTCCCGGGGAAGAAGGACCAGCCGTGCATCGCTGCGCTCCCCTCGCCTGTCTGTGAGTCAGGCCTCACCTGTATTGCTGGAACGTGCACCGACCTCGGCGCCATGGGAGGGCAGTGCGCCGGGTACTGCTCCATGGGTCGCTGCGACCAAGATGGTGGCTTCGATGCCGGTCTCGGAGCCCTCGTCGGGAGGTGTGTCCCCCCCGGGCCGCCCGGCACCCCCTGCGCGGACGACCACGAGTGCGCTTCCCAGCGCTGCCGGAGCAATGTCTGCGGAGCCCTCTGCCCCTGAGCTGAGGCTTGGGCACGCCGACCCCGCCTGTCCTTGGGGTCTACCGTCCGCCAAGCTGGACTCGCCTATCGACCCGGCCGGCGGAGCGAGCCCACGAGACTGCTGGCCAAGCTGACGACGAACGAGAGCCCCGAGACCGCGAGACCGGTCCACGCGGGAATCATCGCGCGCCCGATGTCATGCGCCAGCGCCGCGGTCTTCTCCTCGGGGTCGAGCTGGCCGACGCCCCGAAACGCGCCGACCAAGAGGCCGATGGCGACCGCGAAACCCAAGAAGCCCAGGCCCGCCCCCGCCATGGGGAGGATCGGTGCCAGCCTCCACCACCTGCCGGTCTGCCGGCGCGCGACGATGGCCGCCCAGATGGTCAAGGCCAGCGCGACGACGAGCTGGAAGAGCACGGCGATGATCGCCGCGGCCACCAGCCCGTGATTCTCACCGTGCCCCATCAGGTGCTCCCGCCAGGAACTCGAGCAGCAGTGTGCCCTCGGCCACTTGATCGCCAGGCCGCTGCAGCCACGCCTTGACCTGGCCATCGGCCGGCGCGGTGATGGTGTGCTCCATCTTCATCGCCTCCATCACCACCAGCGGCGTGCCCTTCGTCACCGGCTCGCCCTCCTTCACCAGGATCGCCACCACTCGCCCTGGCATCGGGGCGGTGAGTCCGCCCTTTCCGGTGTCGGCATCGGCGTGAGCCAGCGGGTCGAGCAGCTCGAGCACCGCGTGCTCACCGAACCCGAAGACGTGAATGCGCTCGCCCTCCCTCACCACCGTGCCCCGGGCGGGTTGCTCGCCCAGCATGATCTGCACATCGGCGCCCCGGGCGTTGAAGGCCAGCGGCCATTCTCCACGCGAGCTCTTCATCAGGTACCCGGTTCGACCGTACGTGAGCCGCACATCGGCCGGCCCCGAGGTCGCCTTGAACGGCAGGTTCCTCTGGGAGTCACGGTTCAGTCGCCAGCCCGACCTCACCGCCCACGGGTCATGGCTCGCCTCGGCGCTGGTGTTCTCCTCGTGGAGAATGCCCGCGCAGGCGAGGGCCAGCGTCGCGCTCGACGGCTCCGTTGGGGCAGGGCACAGAGTCTCGAGGTTCCGAGGAATGAGGCCCGTGTCGAGCTGGCCCTGGGCGAAGGCCTCGAGCGCGATGAGCCTTCGGAGGAACGCGACGTTGGTAGCCACTCCGACGATCTGCGTCTGTCCCAGGGCCTCGTTGAGGCGATGGCGGGCCTGCTCCCGATTCTCTCCCCAGACGATGAGCTTGGCGATCATCGGATCATAGTGAGGGCTGATCTCGTCGAGGGGCCGCACGCCCGAGTCGACCCGCACCGCCGCGGGGGTGGGCGCGTCAGGCAGGAGGTGCCGAGCGAAGGCCACGTGCTCGGGAAAGCGCAGGTGCGTCAGCGTTCCGGTCGAAGGCAAGAACCCCTTCTCCGGGTTCTCGGCGTAGATCCGCGCCTCGATGGCGTGGCCCCGGAGGCGCACGTCGTCCTGTTGCACGGGGAGTCGCTCGCCCCACGCCACCCTGAGCTGCCACTCCACCAGGTCGAAGCCGGTGATCATCTCGGTCACCGGGTGCTCGACCTGAAGACGGGTGTTCATCTCCATGAAGTAGAACGCGTCGCCCTCGACGATGAACTCCACCGTTCCTGCACCGACGTAGCCGACCGCCCGGGCCGCGGCGACGGCCGCTTCCCCCATCGCCTGTCGTCGCTCCCGAGTCATTCCCGGCGCGGGGGCTTCTTCGAGGACCTTCTGGTGCCGCCGCTGGGCTGAGCAGTCGCGCTCGAACAGGTGCACGCAGCCCCCGTGGGCGTCGGCGAAGATCTGCACCTCGATGTGTCGGGGGCGGGTGAGGTACCGCTCGAGCAGCACCGACGCGTCACCGAACGCGCCCTGTGCTTCTCGCTGGCAAGACTCCAGCGCCGCGGCGAAGTCCTCGAGGCGCTCGACCACCCGCATGCCCTTGCCGCCTCCGCCCGACGACGCCTTGATGAGGAGCGGGAAGCCCAGCCGCTGGGCCTCGGCACGAAGCACACCAGGCGCTTGCTCGGCGCCGTGGTACCCGGGCACCAGCGGCACCTTGGCCTTCGCCATCAGCGCCTTGGCCGCGCTCTTGTTGCCCATGGCGGCGATGGCCTGGGGAGGTGGCCCGATGAAGACGAGCCCCTCGTCGACGCAGCGCTGAGCGAAGGCCCGGTTCTCTGAGAGGAAGCCGTAGCCCGGGTGAATGGCGCGGGCGCTGGTGGCGTGGGCCGCGGCGATGAGCTTGTCGATGGCGAGGTAGCTCTCGCGGGCGGCGGAGCGTCCGAGGTGCACGGCCTCGTCACACGCCTCCACGTGCTTCGAGCCTTGGTCCGCGTCGGAGTAAACCGCCACGGTGCGCACGCCCAGCCGGCGCGCGGTCGTAGCGACGCGGCAGGCGATCTCTCCACGGTTGGCGATGAGGATGGTGTCGAACATGGGCCTCTACATCCGGAAAACGCCGAAGGTGGTCTCTTCGATGGGTGCGTTGAGGGCGGCCGACAGCCCGAGCGCCAGGCACAGGCGCGTGTCGGCCGGGTCGATGATGCCGTCGTCCCACAGGCGGGCCGTGGCGTAGTACGGGTGGCCCTGGGTCTCATACTGGGTGCGGATGGGTGCCTTGAAGGTCTCTTCGTCCTCGCTGGACCACTGGCCGCCCTTGCCCTCGATGCCCTCCCGCTTCACGGTGGCGAGCACGCTGGCGGCCTGGTCTCCACCCATCACCGAGATGCGCGCGTTGGGCCACATCCACAGGAAGCGGGGCCCGTAGGCTCGGCCGCACATGCCGTAGTTCCCCGCGCCGAAGGAGCCACCGATGATGACGGTCAGCTTGGGCACCCGCGCGGTCGACACGGCGGTCACCATCTTCGCGCCATGCTTGGCGATGCCCTCGTTCTCGTACTTCTTTCCAACCATGAAGCCGGTGATGTTCTGTAGAAAGATGAGAGGAATTCGGCGCTGGCAACACAGCTCGATGAAGTGGGCGCCCTTGAGCGCGCTCTCCGAGAAGAGGATGCCATTGTTGGCCAAGATGCCCACCGGCATGCCGTAGAGGTGGGCGAAGCCGGTGACCAGCGTGGTGCCGAAGCGCGGCTTGAACTCGTCGAAGTCCGAGGCGTCCACCAGGCGAGCGATGATCTCCCTCACGTCGAAGGGCCGCTTGGTGTCGGTGGGAATGATGCCGTAGAGCTCGTCGGCGGGGAACCTGGGCTCGACGGGTGGCCGGAGCACGAGCTGAGGGGCCTTGGCGACGTTGAGGTTCTGCACCAGGCGGCGAGCGATGGCCAAGGCGTGGAGGTCGTTCTGGGCCAGGTGATCGACGACTCCGGACAGGCGGGTGTGCACGTCGCCGCCGCCGAGGTCTTCGGCCGAGACGATCTCTCCGGTAGCCGCCCGCACCAGCGGAGGCCCACCGAGGAAGATGGTGCCTTGGTTCTTCACGATGATGCTCTCGTCACTCATCGCAGGCACGTAGGCGCCGCCGGCGGTGCANNCACGAGCCCATCACCACGGCGATCTGCGGAATGCCCTGGGCCGAGAGGTTGGCTTGGTTGAAGAAGATGCGGCCGAAGTGCTCCTTGTCTGGGAAGACCTCGTCCTGGCTGGGCAGGTGGGCGCCTCCCGAGTCGACCAGGTACAGGCAGGGGAGCCGGTTTTCCTGGGCGATTTCCTGCGCCCTGAGGTGCTTCTTCACCGTCACGGGGTAGTAGGTGCCGCCCTTCACGGTGGCGTCGTTGCAGACGATGACGCACTCACGGCCCGACACCCGGCCGATGCCGGTGATGATGCCGGCTGCCGGGGCGCCGTCGTTGTACAGGCCGTGGGCGGCGAGCTGGCTGAGCTCGAGGAAGGGCGTGCCAGGGTCGAGGAGCGCGTCGACTCGCTCGCGGGGGAGCAGCTTGCCTCGCGCCACGTGCCGCCGGCGTGCCTCGTCGCCGCCCCCTTCGGACACGCGGGCGACCTTCGCCTTGAGATCGGCCACCAGGCGCTGCATGGCCGCCGCGTTGGACGCGAAGGCGTCGCCGCGGGTGTTCAGCTCGGAGGAGAGGATTCCCATGGGGTGGCGCAAGTCATAGCGCCGCGGGTCAGGGCCGCACGAAGGAAAACGGTGGAGGCCCGGCGGTCCGTGCCTCCTGGTGCCTTGCGTGCCGCGGATCTCACCCCTACGCTCCGCCCGCGAGGAGGCGCTCATGGATGCTGAGGTTGACGACCGTGGAGGTGGCGTGAGCGACGGCGCCGACATCGCTCCGGGCACCGTCGAGGTCGTGGCCCGGCATGCGTTCGACGCTTCGGCGCTCGAGCGCTACCTGACGGAGCAGCTCCCGGGCTTCCGTGGCCCGATGGTCGTGAGGCAGTTCGCCGATGGCCAGTCGAACCCCACCTTTCACCTGCGCACGGCGAGCGGCGAGTACGTGCTGCGAAAGAAGCCTCCTGGGCAGCTCCTGCCCTCGGCGCACGCGGTCGATCGCGAGTACCGGGTGTTGGCGGCGCTGGGCGGCTCGGGCGTGCCGGTGCCGCCGGTGCGTCACTTCAACGCCGACGCGGGGCTCATCGGCACCCCGTTCTACGTGATGGACTATGTGCCAGGTCGCGTCTTCGTCGACCCTCTGTTGCCGGCGCTCTCCCCGGTGGATCGGCGGGCCGTGTACCTGGGGCAGATCGACGCGCTGGCCCGGCTCCACCTCTTCGACTGGCGGGCAGGGGGGCTGGGCGACTACGGCAAACCCGAGCAGTACGCGGCGCGGCAGATCGCCCGGTGGAGCAAACAGTACGACGCCAGTCGCACGGAAGACTTCGCGCCGATGGAGTCGCTGCGTTCGTGGCTCTCGGCGCACACGCCACCCGACGACGGCCAGGCCACGGTGGTGCACGGTGACTTCCGCTTGGGCAACCTCATCTACGATGCGCGTCGGCCCGAGGTGGTGGCGATCCTCGATTGGGAGCTCTCGACCATCGGGCACCCGCTGAGCGATCTCGCCTATTGCTGCATGGGCTACCACCTGCCGCCAGGTGACGCGACGACGCTTGGACTCTCGGGGTTGGACCTCGAGGCCCTGGGCATTCCTCCCGAGCGCGAGCTGGTCGAACGGTACGCGGCGGCGACGGGGCGCGACCCTCACGGGCAGTTCCGCTTCTTCGCGGCCTTCAGCCTGTTCCGCATGGCGGCGATCCAGCAGGGGGTCTACGCGCGATCGCTGAAGGGCAACGCCAGCTCGGCCTACGCCCACCGGTTCGGAGAGAGCTGGAAGCTGTTCGCGGGGCGCGGGCTCGATGTGGCCATGGGTCAGTAGGCGCCGGGCCTACTTCATTCCGTAGCTGCGCAAGATTCGCTTGGCGACGCTCTCGATGTGGACCTCGTCGGCCCCGTCGTAAATGCGAGCCGGCCGCTCATGGGCGAACCAGAAGGCCAGGGGCGTCTCGTCTGTAGTGCCCAGCGCGCCGAGCGCTTGGATCGCCCGGTCGAGCACTCGCTGCATGGTTCGCGCGACGGTGAACTTGATGAGGCTGATCTCCTCACGGGCCGCGGAGGCGCCTTCTTGCTCGATGCGCCAGGCGGCTTGGAGCACCATCAGCCGCGCGCCGTTGATCTCCGCCCGGCTCTCGGCGATCCACTGCTGAACCATCTGCTTGCTCCCGAGTGGAACGCCGGGGCTCAGCTCGCGGGTGACGGCGTGGCGACAGAGAATGTCGAGGGCTCGCTCGCAGATGCCGATCCACCGCATGCAGTGGTGGATTCGGCCGGGGCCGAGGCGGTGCTGGGCGATGACGAAGCCGGCGCCCGCGGGGCCGAGGGTGTTGGCGAGGGGGACTCGCGCGCCGTGGTACATCACCTCGCCGTGCGAGAAGTAGCCGGAGCCAGCGTGGCCCCAGACGGGCACGTTGCGCACCAGCTCGTAGCCGGGGGTGTCGGTGGGCACGAGGATCATGCTGGCGCGTCGGTGGATGTCCGTGCCGTCTCCCTCGGTCACGGCCATGCAGATGGCCACCGCGGCGCCGTCGGCGGAAGACGAGAACCACTTGTGGCCGCGAATCACCCACTCGTCGCCCTCGCGGCGGGCGGTGGTGCCCATCCACACCGGGTTCGAGCCAGCGAACTCGGGCTCGGTCATGGTGAAGCAGCTGCGAATCTTCCCCTGGGTGAGCGGGTGGAGCCAGCGCTCCTGTTGCTCGGGAGTCCCGAACTCGATGAGGATCTCCATGTTGCCGACGTCGGGGGCCTGGCAGTTGAAGATGTAGTGGCCCAGGGGGCTCTTGCCGAGCTCCTCGCTCATGTGGGCGAACTCGGTGAGCGAGAGGCCGGCGCCGCCGTGCGCTTCTGGCAAGAATCCGAGCCACAGCCCGGTCTCTCGCGCGAGGCGCCGCTTCTCCTCGAGGGCTGGGCCGAAGGTGGTCCAGCTCTCACCCCGGAGGAGTCGGGGCTCGAGCGGAAGGACCTCCCGCTTCATGAACTCACGGAGCGTGCTTCGGAGTGCTTTGACCTTGTCGGAGACGGCGAAGTCCATCGAGGGAGCGTAGTCGCGTCATTTGAGCGTGCAAGCGATGAGGGAGGCTGGGCCCGGGAGTGAGGGCAGATGGGCTCGAGGCGGGCGCGGCGAGCTGGAGGCCCGGGGCTGCGGGCGAGCATCACCAGCCCCTCGGCCCGTCGGTGGAGTGCATTCACGTGTGGGCCCCCGTCCGGTGGGCGAGGGTCTCCAGCAATGTCACCAATGGTACCATTCGCGGCCGGGCGTCACCGTGGCCGGACTGCGCCGATCCTCCTCAGCCGCTTTGCTGTCGTGTAGGGTCTCACAGGTCCATGCCGTCTCTCCGCGAGCCCGAGTTCTTCCGGCGCCTTCAAGCATCTCGAAAGGTCCTTATCGCCGGAGCCGGCGGCGGTTTTGACGTCTATGCCGGCCTCCCTTTGGCCCTGGCCTTGATGGACGCAGGGAAGGCCGTCTTCTTCGCGAATCTGACCTTCACCTCACTCGGAGGGACCTCGGCGGAGTGGCTCGCGCCGCACCTCGCGGCCGTCACGCCCGAGACCCGCGGAGAGGACCGCTACTTCCCCGAGCGAACCCTCTCGCGCTGGCTCGAGTCGAGACGACTTCCCTCCACGGTTTTTGCCTTCGAGAAGGTCGGTGTGCAGCCGATGCGCGCCGCCTACGCGTCGCTGTGTGAGCGGCTCGAGCTCGACGCCATCGTCTTGGTCGACGGAGGAACGGACATCCTCATGTTCGGTGACGAAGCTGGCCTCGGCACACCCGAGGAGGACATGACCAGCCTCGCCGCCGTCGACAAGCTCGATGTTCCCACCCGGCTTGTCGCCTGCATTGGCTTCGGCGTCGACGCGTACCACGGCGTGTGCCACGCCCACTTCCTTGAGAACGTGGCCACGCTCGAGCGAGACGGCGCCTACCTCGGTGCGTTCTCGATTCCCCGTACCTCGACCGAAGGAGCGGCTTTCCTCGACGCAGTGGCTCACGCCCAGGCCTGCACGCCAAGGCGCGCGAGCATCGTCAACGGCTCCATCAGCGCGGCGGTGCGTGGCGAGTTCGGCGACGTTCAATTCACCGAGCGAACCAGCTCGAACGAACTCTTCATTAGCCCGCTCATGGGGCTCTACTTCACCTTTGACCTGCCCGGTATCGCCCGGCGCTCGCTCTACCTGCCACTCCTCGAGTGCACCAGGACCACCTTTGAGGTCGGGCTCGCCATCGAGGCCTTTCGGGAAGGCGTGACCGCGCGGCCTCGCCGTGCGATCCCTCACTGAAGACCGAGGCAGGCGAATAGTCGTCTTGAGGGCGGCTGGGGCGCCAACGCACGACCGCCGCTCGGTGCGCGACGAGAGCGAGGCGTCTCCCCACGACCATCGCCAACCAGCACACGCCCAACTGCGAGGATCGGCCGCCGGCCAGCATTCCGAGGTGGGCACGCCGACCGTCCCGTTCGCGAAGCTACGCGTGGCGGCAGATGGTCTTCCTTCTGGCCCTCCCGTCGGACGGGTACCCGCCACCATTCCTCGACCAGCACCGCGCGCTCACGGGAGTCGCCTCCCTCCTGGGAGCCTGAGGGAGTCATCAGCGCACCGATGTAACCATTGGTACTGTTGCTGGCGACCCCTGCCCCTCGGAGGCTCCCTTCAGTCCCACGGTGCGAGCCAGGCTGCCGCGGTGGTGCCGTTCTCTTCCTCCGCGGGCCTGGCGGTCTGAGAGGGTTCGGCGGCAGGCAGGACAGCGCCTTCGAGGTGACGGTCCCAATCTGGGTCGAGTCGTGACTCGTCGGGGGTGATGAGCCCGCGTCTCCACCCGGAGGCGCGGGGGCGATTGACGACTGACACGACCATTCGTTGGAGTGACCAGGCGACCATGGGGAGATCGACGGAGCGGGCCATGACAGCTTCCCAGGCAGCCAGACGCATCTCGAGTCGACGTGCGACGGCGAGTCCCGCAGGTGCGAGGGACCAGCCTTCGGCACCTCGGGCGCTCAGTCGCGTCGGGTGCACGAGGTTCCTGCGCGCGAGGCCTCGCATCGAGCGGGCCACGTGTTGCCGGTGCCGTCCAGTGAAGAGCGCGATCTCACTGGTTGAGCGGCCCGGTCGCGCCGAGAGGAGGAGCATGGTGACGACTTCGGCGGCCTCAAGGCCAAGCTCTCGACCCCATGTCCGTTCGACGGCATCCATCACCGCGAGACCCTGTTTCAGGGCGATCCACGTGCTCATGTCCTGGTTGTCTCATGAGGGGCTGACAGATCACTGTTCGCCAAGACAGACACATGAGCGACCACAGCGTGGCACGAGGGGCTGGTCGTATGCGCTCGTGCGTCCACCCCCAAAGTGTTCAGCGCCCAGCCCCCGAGCCATGCCGCGGCCGCGGTGGAGCCAGCCACGATGGCACGTCACGGCTTCACGAGCCGAGCCCCTTGGCCTTCGTCATGGATCTCGTCGCCAGCGGCCTGGGCGTCGGCTTCTTGCCGAAGGTGACCGCCGACCAGCGCCCGCACTCCGGCGTCCGACAACTCGCCGTCACTGCCCCGGGGTTCGATTGGCACGTTGCGTTGATCTGGCGGAGGGGCGCCTACCTCTCGCACGCCGCTCGCGCCTGGCTGGCCTTGTCCGCCGAAGGGACCCGGAGATCGCGACGACCGAGCACCTGACACGGCCCGGCGGCGCGTGGTCGCCAGTGACCTCTGGTCCGAGGTTTCTCGAGGAAACGCCCCCCGGGCAGGTTAAGGTTCTTAAGGTCACTCCCAGAGGGTTGGAACACGCGTGATTTGGTACCAGCACGCTGGGGCTCGGCTCCGGTCATGGATGGTCGCACTGGCCCCTGACGAAGGGAACGCTTCGCCGCAGCGCGCGGTGACGATCACCTACTTCATCCGGGCCTGGCTGGTGACCATTCTCTTCACCTCGGTGATGGCCGCGGTCTACGCGGCCGAGGGGCTGTGGGGCCAGGTGGTGCTCAACGCGTCGGTGGGGCTGCTCGGCGTTGTGGTGCTGTCGCGGCTCCGGGCCGGCGCCCCCTTGGAGCGGCTCATTCATCTCTCGGTCGCCTTGCCTCCCCTGCCGGTCGCCCTGGGCAGCCTGGTGCAGACGCCCTTCGACTCCTCGAGCATCTTCATTCTCACCCTGTTCCCGTTGCTCGGCAGCCTCGTCGGAACCGTGTGGACGCTGGTGTACCTCGTCGAGTCGCTGGCCCTGGGTTTGGCGGCCCTCGCTCTGGGTCGCCATGGCTACACCTTGCCTCAGGTGGACCCCGACCCCACCGCGGCGATGGTGACGAACTTCTCGTTCGTCCTCATCATGGTGTCGGTCGGAGGCATCGTGGTGCGCGAGCTCCGCGTTCGCATGGTCAACGCGATCGAGGCCGCCAGCCGGGCCAAGAGCGCCTTTCTCGCCAACATGAGCCATGAGATTCGAACCCCGATGAACGGGGTGTTGGGGCTCACCGAGCTGATGCTCACCGAGCCATTGGCCACCCAGCAGCGAGACCGACTGCAGCTCATTCACCGCTCCGGTGAGGTGCTGGTCGCGCTCATCAACGACATCCTCGACCTGTCGCGCATCGACGCGGGAAAGATGCCCGTCAGCCCGCTCGACACCGAGCTCAATCGGTTGCTCGCTGACGTCCACCAGTTGTTCAGGGTCGCCGCTGAGCAGAAGGGCCTCGAGCTGCGTCTCGAGCTCGACCCGGCGCTGCCCCAGGCGGTGCGGGTTGACCCGTTGCGGCTGCGTCAGGTCCTGTCCAACCTGTTGAGCAATGCCGTCAAATTCACCGACAAGGGCCGCATTCTGCTGGTGGTGTCGAGGCGCGCCCCGAGGCTGTGCTTCGAGGTGGTGGACTCGGGCCTCGGTATCGCCCCCGACCAGCTCGCGCGCCTCTTCCAGCCGTTCCAGCAGGCCGACGCGCCCTCCATGCGCCGGGGTGGCAGTGGGCTCGGCCTGGCCCTGTCGAGCCATCTGGTCGAGCTCATGGGCGGCACCCTCGGCGTCGAGTCGAAGGTGGGCGAAGGCTCGCGCTTCTTCTTCGAGCTGGAGCTGCCGGTCGTCGCCGCCCCGATGACCGTGAAGGAGCTGGCCGCTCCCACCCGGCACACCGGGCGCGTGTTGGTCGTCGATGACAATCCAATCAATCTCAAGGTGGCCAAGGGCCTCGCCGAGAAGGCCGGCTACCAGGTGGTGACGGCCACCAACGGCCAGGAGGCTGTCGGCGCGCTCGAGGCCGAGCCTTTCGACTTTGTGCTCATGGACTGCCACATGCCGGTGATGGACGGCTTCGAGGCCACCCGGCGCATTCGCCGGCTCCCCGCGCCCGCTTCGAACGTTCGCATCTTCGCCCTCACGGCCTCGGCTTTCCCCGAAGACGTGGAGGCCTGCCTCGCCGCGGGCATGGACGGTTGCCTGGCCAAGCCCATCACCATGGCCCGGTTGGTCCAGGCCCTGGAGTCGGCTCCTGACCGTGAGCCCACCGCGCAGTGCGCCTCGTAGGCCCAGACATCCTTCTTGCAAGCGAAGGGGCACTCGCCCGTAAGCTCCGCGCCACCTCGTCGCTGGAGCTCGCATGACCCGTCCATCAGCCTGGTTGAGCGGTCTGTGCCTCGTCGCCTGTGTCGGAGCCAGGCCTGTGACCGAGCCGTCGCCGTCCCGCGAGGCGAAGGCCCCCGCGAGCGCGCCGACCGAGCCTGTGCCCGCGCTCCGACTCCCCAAGGACGTGCGGCCCACGCACTACCGAATCGAGCTGACCATCGATCCCGACCGGCCGTCTTTCAGTGGTGAGGCGGAGATCGCCGTCACCCTCGACGCGCCTCGGCAGGTCATCTGGCTGCACGGCCTGGGCCTCTCCGTCAGCGCCTCCTCGGTGCAGGTCGGGCAGGAGACCCTCGCGGTGACCTACGAGCAGGTCAACGACGATGGCGTGGCGAAGCTCACCCTGCCCAAACCCGTCGGCCCGGGCGCGGCGACGCTGCGGCTCTCGTACTCTCGCGTCTTCGATCCCCGCGTCGTCGGGCTGTACCTGGCGAAGGAGGCCGGCACGAGCTACGCGTTCACCCAGTTCGAAGACATCTTCGCCCGCCGCGCCTTCCCCGGCTTCGACGAGCCCGGCTTCAAGACGCCCTTCGACGTGAGCCTGGTGGTGCCGTCGTCGGCCGTCGCCATCGCCAACACCGCGCCCATCTCGGAGGCTCCCGCGGGCCAGGCCATGAAGCGCATTCGCTACGCCGAGACCAGGCCCTTGCCGACGTACCTCCTCGCGTGGGCGGTCGGGCCCTTCGACGTCGTCGAGGCGCCGGCCATTCCTCCGAGCCCGGTGCGCGCCTGGCCAATTCCCCTGCGCGGCGTCGCCCCTCGGGGGCGTGGTGGTGAGCTGGCCTTCTCGCTCAAGGCCTCGGCCGAGCTGTTGCTCATGGAGGAGCAGTACTTCGGCATCGCCTTCCCGTACCCCAAGCTCGACGCGGTGGCGGTGCCCGACTACGCCTACGGCGCGATGGAGAACGCGGGTGAGATCCACTACCGCGAAGACCTCCTGCTCTTCACCGAGGGCAAGAGCTCGGAGGAGGCCCGAGGCGCGGTCGCCAACGTCATCGCTCACGAGCAGGCCCACCAATGGTTCGGCGACCTCGTCACCATGCCCTGGTGGGAAGAGGCCTGGCTCAACGAGTCCTTCGCCACCTGGATGGCCACTCGAATGGTCGACGCTTGGAGACCCGAGATGCACGCGGCCATCGACCTCCAGAGAGAGGTCAACCGGGCCATGGGCAACGACGCGTTGGTCACCGCGCGGGCCATTCGCCAACCGCTGACCTCAATGAAGAACCTCCAGGACCAGTTCGACGTGCTCACCTACCAGAAGGGCGGCGGGGTGCTGGCGATGTTCGAGCGGTACGTGGGGGCCGAGCCGTTTCGCCTCGGCGTGAGCGCGTACCTCAAGGCCCATGCCGACGGCTCTGGCTCGACCGATGATCTCCTCGCGGCCATCTCGCAGGCCGCTGGCCACGGGGTGACGGCGGCCTTTCACACCTTCCTCGATCAGGCAGGCGTCCCGCTCATCGAGGCCTCCGTCTCGTGCGCCTCGAAGCCGGTGCTGTCGCTCACACAGTCGCGCTACTTCCCGCTGGGCTCCCAAGGTGTGCAAGACCGGCTCTGGCAGGTGCCCGTCTGCGTGCGGTTCAAGACAGGAGCCCAGGTGACCGAGCAGTGCACCGTGCTCACCGAGGCGCACGCCACCGTCGAGCTGCCCGGGTGTCCGCTCTGGCTGATGCCGAACGCTCGAGGGGTTGGCTACTACCGCTGGACGATGGGGGGCGATGACCTGAGGAAGCTCTCCCAGGAGGGCTACGCTCAGCTCGATGTTCGCGAGCGCATCAGCTTGGCCGCGTCGCTCCGGGCCAGCGTGATGGCCGGCACCATGCCCGTGGCCGATGCGCTCAAGGCGCTCGGGCCCATCGCCAGAGACCCCGAGGGAGAGGTAGCGGCCGAGGTGATTCCTCTGCTGCGCTTCGTCCGTGACCAGGTGCTCCCGACCCGGAGCGCGGCGGTCGACGCCTATGCGGTGCAGTTGTTCGGCCCGGCGATGAAGCGCCTCGGCTTCGCTGCTCGCCCGTCGGACGGCGCCTCGGCTCGCCGGCTGCGCGTCGAGGTGATGGGGCTTCTGGCGCAGGCGGGGGACCCGCTGGTGGTGAAGGAGGCGACTCGGCTGGGTCGCGCCTACGCAGGGCTGGGCGACGGCCGGTTCCACCCCGAGCTCGTCGACCCTGATCTCGCCGAGCTCGTCTTGAGCGTCGCCGTCGAGCAGGGCGATGGGCAGATCTTCGATGCGCTCCTCGCTCGGCTGGGTGTCACCGATGATGCCGAGCTGCGGGGCCGTATTCTCTCTGCGCTGGGGCACGCGCGAGACCCGCGGCGGTCGGCGCGGGCGTTGGCCCTCACCCTCGACCCCCAGCTTCGAAAGCAAGAAGGGCTGACGGAGATCTTCCACCAGTCGGCCGACCGCCGGACGCGCGACGCCACCTGGGCCTTCGTGAAGGAGCATTTCTACGACGTGCTGCTCAAGGTCCCCGAGACGCACGCCGCCTTTCTCCCGTACGCGGCAGCGGGCTACTGCGACTCGACCCACGCGGAGGACGCTGAGACGTTCTTCGGCCCACATGCCCCCCAGCACAACGGCATGTCGAAGAACCTCCGCCAGGTCGGAGAGATGATCCGCCTCTGCGCCGTCGAGGCCGCGGCTCAGCGAGCCAGCGCCGAGCAATTCTTCGCCACCGGCGGCGCCACCCGGCGGGTCTCCACCCCCACCGCGCGGTGACCGGGCGGCTCGATGCCCCCACATGTGTCGCGCGTCTGGAGTCGAGGCCCGGCTTGGTGAGGGCGAGGAGGTTGACAGAGTTGGGGGTTGAGCGGCGTGTGGTAAGGATGGCCGCAGGAGCCACATGCTCAAGATCGTCAAGCTCAGGAATTTCCGTGGCTTCGAGAAACTCGAGCTCGCGCTCGCGCCGGTGTCGGTCATCGTTGGGCCCAACAGCAGCGGCAAGACGACGGTTCTCCATGCGATCAGTGCGGCACATCGAGCCTACGCGCAGTCGCTCGATGCCCCTGAAGCGCATCCCGTGGTCAAGGGAAGCAGCATCCGAGTTTGCGACGGGGTGATTCTCCAAGATCACGCCCGGCTCCTCCCGATCGCCAATCAAGAGGAGATCTTTCGCGATGGCGATGTCGCAGAGGGTGTCGCGACAGAGCTCGACCTCACGTTCGACGACACTGACCCAGTGCGCCGCCTCTTCGTCAGGCTGTCATACATGCGCAACCAGGTGCTCAAGCTGACGGTCGAGGTCGACTGCCCGGCGGCCCTGGCTGTTGTGAAACAGCTCCCTCAGAAGTCGAAGCTTCGGTCGGCCCGTTTGCTCGAGGCCCTTCGACGCGACCTGCCTGTTTCAGTCCTGGTGCCTTCATTCTACGGCGTCACGCTGAAGGAGGAGTTCCGAACCGCGCCGGTCGTAGACGAACAGCTGCAGGAAGGCCAGCAGAGCCGAATCGTTCGCAACCTCGTCGCACGGCTGTCCGCCGCTGACCTGGAGGAGCTCAACGCCTTTCTGGGCCGTACCGTAGGTGTCCGAATCCGAGAGCGAACACCGGCGGCTGACTCTGAGCGCGTTCACCCGCTCGTGGTCCGGTTCAGCGACACGAACGGGGCGCTCGACCTGTCCGTTGCAGGAGCCGGCGTCGTCAACCTCATCGCGCTATTTGCTGCCTTGAAATGGCGTCAGCGAGCTGGGAAAGGAACGGCCGTCTTTCTCTTGGACGAACCCGAAGCCCACCTCCACCCGAAGCTCCAAGGCAGTCTCGGTGATGAATTGGCGTCCGTCGTTCGTAGCTTCTCCAACGCGCAATTCGTCGCGGCGACCCACTCAGTCGAGATGATCAATCGTTTGGGGCGGCGCGATGACGCGGTCCTGTTTGCGGTCGACCGAGTGCAAGGCACCTCAGTGGCGCTCAGGACGGAGGCGGCGATTGTCGACGAGCTGTCGGCTTGGGCTGACCTGACGCCGTTCACGAGTCTCAACTTCCTTGCGTCTCGCCGGTTGCTCTTCCACGAAGGACCTTCGGACGCTCGCTTGCTGGGCCGTGCCGCCGAAGTCGTCTTCCGCAACAAGCCGGAGCGCCTCGCGTCCTATCGGAAATGGACGTTGGTGCCTCTTGGCGGCACGGGACACGTGCCTGGGATGTCCGCGTTGAAGAAGGTCATTCAGCCGAAGGTCTTCCCTGGTCTCGCTGACGGCGCCGTGGTTCAGATTGTCCTCGTGCTGGACCGCGACCGAGTCCGAACGCCTGGGCTCGTGGTGAAAACCGAGGGTCAGCTCGTCTCAACCGAGGTCGTGTGGTCCAAGCACAGCATCGAGTCTCTGTTCCTGGAACCCGCGGTGCTTGCTCAGTGGCTCGCTGCTTCGCTGCCAGCTGGCAGCACGGACGAGCCGACGCTGCGAGAGCTCATCCAGAAGGCGCTCGCGACGGTGGACCAGGACGTGGAGCTCAACGATGGCGCGGTTGCCGAGCTCGTTCCGGTGCTCCTGCGAGACGGCGGCGCCATCAAAGACCGGATCAAAGAGGCACAGGGGATCGTTCGCGGGGATCCGTCAGTTTGGCAGAAGGGGCGAGAGCGCGCTCGTCGCGTCCTTGAGCAGGTGCGCAAGCAATTGCCAACGACGGAGCACAAGTACGTTCGTTCAAGCATCGTCGACGAGATGGACGAAGCGAAGGTCGAACGCCTCAGCAACGCCGAATCCGCGGTCCCCGCTGAGGTCCGCGCGTTGTTGGACAAGATGGTGCCCCAGTGACCCATCGGCCGCTGCCTCGCCGATGAGCCAGTTGCCGACTCCTCGAGCGGACGGCGAAGCTGGTGCGGTCGACTGAGTCGGACACATCGGCCACCACCCCGGCCCTCCGCCAGACTAGGTTCCGAGCCGCTTCGCCCGCCGCAAGGAACGCATGTCGACCCCAGCTCTTCAGGACCTCATCTCCGCGCACGCCGGGCTCCCGGGCGCGATGTTGCCCATCTTGCATGCGATTCAGGAGGCCCTGGGGTACGTGCCCCCCGACGCCATTCCGCTCATCGCCACGGCGCTCAACCGCTCGCGCGCAGAGGTGCACGGCGTCTTGACCTTCTATCCGACCTTCCGCGCCGAGCCGACGGGGCGCCACGTCGTGCAGGTCTGCCGGGGCGAGGCCTGCCTGGCCGTCGGTGCCGAAGGGCTCGCTTCGCACGTCAAGCGGGCGGTGGGGTGTGACGATCACCAGACGAGCGCCGACGGAGCGGTCACGCTGGAGCCGGTGTACTGCCTCGGCAACTGCGCCTGCGGTCCTTCGATCCGGGTCGACGACGAGGTGAAGGGCCGGGTCGACCAGGCGAGCTTCGACGCGCTCCTCGCCGAGCTCCGGGAGCTGGAATCATGACCCGGGTCTACGTCCCCATCGACACCTCCGCGCTGTCGGTCGACGCCGAGGGAGTCGCTCGCGCCATCACCACCGAGGCGCAGGCTCGAAACCTGCCGGTCGAGCTGGTGCGCAACGGCTCGCGCGGGTTGTTCTGGCTCGAGCCCCTGGTCGAGGTGGAGACCCGCGAGGGCCGCGTCGCCTATGGGCCGGTGAAGCGCTCCGAGGTGCCCGAGCTCATTGCGTCCGGTCTCCTCGAGGGTGCGCCGCACCGCCTGCGCCTGGGCCTGACCGACCAGCTGCCCCTTCTCGCTCGACAGGCGCGGCTCACCTTCGCGCGAGTGGGCGTCATCGACCCCTTGTCTCTCGAGGACTCCATCGCCCATGGAGGCTTTCGTGGGCTGAGGCGCGCGCTGGGGCGTGCTCCCGCCGACCTGGTGCGTGAGGTGACTGAGTCTGGCCTGCGCGGGCGCGGTGGCGCGGCGTTCCCCACCGGCCTCAAGTGGAAGACGGTGCTCGAGACGCCGGCCGACCAGAAATACATCGTCTGCAACGCCGACGAGGGCGACTCGGGCACCTTCGCCGACCGAATGCTGATGGAGGGCGACCCGTACTTGCTCCTCGAGGGGATGATCATCGCCGGCCTGGCGGTGGGTGCTACCCAAGGTTTCATCTACGTGCGCTCCGAGTACCCCCGGGCCTTCCACACCCTGCTGGAGGCCACCAGCCGGGCCCGCGCCGCCGGCTCCCTGGGCGCCGACGTCCTCGGCTCCGGTGTGGCCTTCGAGATCGACGTGCGGCTGGGAGCCGGCGCCTACGTCTGCGGTGAGGAGACCGCGCTCCTCGAGAGCCTGGAGGGCAAGCGGGGGGTGGTGCGCCCCAAACCGCCGCTGCCCGCGGTGCAGGGTCTCTTCGGGAAGCCGACCGTGGTCAACAACGTGGTGACGCTGGCCTCGGTGCCCTTCATCTTCGAGCGAGGCGCGGCGGCCTACCGCGACCACGGCGCGGGCCGTTCGCGGGGGACCATGCCGTTTCAACTGTCGGGGAACCTGCGCCGACCCGGCCTGGTGGAGACAGACCTCGGCGTCACCCTGCGCGAGCTGCTCTACGACTTCGGCGGCGGCTCGGCGTCGGGCCGGCCCCTGCGCGCGGTGCAGGTCGGCGGGCCTCTGGGCGCCTTCGTGCCCGAGTCTCGCTTCGACGTGCCGCTCGACTACGAGGCCTACGCGGCGATGCACTCCATGGTCGGGCACGGCGGCATCGTGGCCTTCGACGACACGGTGGATCTCGCCAAGCTGGCCCGCAACGCGATGGCGTTCTGCGCCGTCGAATCGTGCGGCAAATGCACACCGTGCCGCATCGGCTCCACCCGAGGCGTCGAGGTGATGGATCGCATCCTCGCCAACCAGGACCGTCAGCGGAACCTCGGCCTCCTGCGCTCGCTGTGCGACACCATGACCCACGGCTCACTGTGCGCGCTGGGAGGGATGGTCGCCTACCCAGTGCTCTCGGCGCTGGAGCATTTCCCCCAAGACTTCGGAGCCGCCGTGCGAGGTGACCATGTCCTGTGAGCACGAGGCCGATCTCGGCACGCCCGCCGCCTCCGGGCCTCCGGTGACCCTCAGCATCGACGGGGTCTCCGTCACCGTCCCGGGTGGCACTTCGGTGCTCCGGGCGGCCGCCGAAGCCGGCACCCACATTCCCCGGCTGTGCGCCACCGACAGCCTCGAGCCCGCTGGCGCCTGCCGCATGTGCCTGGTGGAGATCGACGGTGCCGACGGCCGACGGTTCAAGGGCTACCCGGCCTCCTGCACGACCGTGGTGGAGCCGGGCATGCAGGTGCGGACCCAGACGCCCACGCTCCAAGCGCTGCGCCGCGACGTGATGGAGCTCACCCTGTCGGATCACCCGCTCGAGTGTCTGACCTGCGCGGCCAATGGCCACTGCGAGCTCCAGTCGACCGCCGGGGCGGTGGGGCTCCGCGAGGTGCGCTTCGGCCTCGATGGCCTGAACCACCTCGACGCCGTCACCGACGAGTCCAATCCGTACTTCACCTTCGAGCCCTCCAAGTGCATCGTCTGTGGCCGCTGCGTGCGGGCCTGCGAGGAGCAGCAGGGCAGCTTCGCGCTCACCATCTCGGGGCGAGGCTTCGGCTCGCGCGTCACCCCGGGCCAGGGCCAGGCCTTCATGGGGTCCGAATGCGTGTCCTGCGGCGCCTGTGTCGCGGCGTGCCCCACGGCCACGTTGGTGGAAAAGTCGCTCATCGAGCAGGGCCAGGCTGATCGGAGCGTGGTGACGACCTGTGCCTACTGTGGGGTCGGCTGCGCCTTCAGGGCCGAGGTGAAGGGCGGAAAGGTCGTGCGCATGGTGCCGTGGAAGGACGGCCAGGCGAACCACGGCCACTCGTGCGTCAAGGGCCGCTTNNNTCGCGCTGCACCAACGAGGAGACCTACCTGGTGCAGAAGCTCATCCGCGCAGCCTTCGGCAACAACAACGTCGACACCTGCGCCCGGGTTTGCCACGCGCCCACCGGCTACGGGCTCGGGGTGACGCTGGGCACCTCCGCCGGCACCCAGACCTTCGATTCGGTGCTCGAGGCGCAGGTCATTCTGGTGATGGGCTCGAACCCCACCGACGCCCACCCGGTGTTCGGTTCACGGCTCAAGGAGAGCGTGCGCCGGGGCGCCCGGCTCATCGTCATCGACCCGCGCAGCATCGAATTAGTGAGCAGCCCGCACATCAAGGCCGACTACCACCTGAAGCTGAGGCCGGGCACCAACGTGGCCCTCGTCACCGCCCTGGCCCACGTCATCGTCACTGAGCACCTGGTGGCCACGGGCTTCGTGGCCGAGCGCTGCGACGAGGCCTCGTTCGCCCTGTGGAGCGGATTCGTGGCGCGGCCGGAGCACTCGCCCGAGGCGACCGCGGCGGTGACGGGCGTGCCGGCCGAGCTCGTCCGTGGCGCCGCCCGGCTCTACGCGACGGGAGGCAACGCGGCCATCTACTACGGCCTCGGGGTCACCGAGCACAGCCAGGGCTCGACCACCGTGATGGGCATCGCCAACCTCGCCATGGCCACCGGCAACGTGGGGCGCTTGGGTGTGGGAGTCAACCCGCTGCGAGGGCAGAACAACGTGCAGGGCTCGTGCGACATGGGCTCCTTCCCCCATGAGCTGCCAGGGTACCGGCACGTCTCCGACAGCACCACGCGGGCCTTCTTCGAAGCGGCCTGGGGCGTGACGCTCGACCCCGAGCCGGGACTGCGCATTCCCAACATGCTCGAGGCGGCGCTCGACGGCTCGTTCAAGGGCCTCTACTGCCAGGGCGAGGACGTGGCCCAGTCAGACCCCAACACCCGGCATGTCGAGGCGGCCCTCCGCGCGATGGAGTGCGTGGTGGTGCAGGATCTCTTTCTCAACGAGACCGCCAAGTACGCCCACGTCTTCCTGCCGGGCTCGTCGTTCCTCGAGAAGGACGGCACCTTCACCAATGGCGAGCGGCGCATCTCACGGGTGCGCAAGGTGACGCCGCCCCTGGCCGGCAAGGAGGACTGGCAGGTGACCGCGGCGCTGGCCACGGCGCTGGGCTACCCGATGGAGTACCAGCATCCCTCGGAGATCATGGCGGAGATCGCCCGGCTGACACCCACCTTCGCCGGCGTCAGCTACGAGAAGCTCGAGCGGCTCGGCTCGGTGCAGTGGCCGTGCAACGACACCACGCCGGAGGCTGGCACGGCCATCATGCACAGGGAGCGCTTCGTGCGGGGCAAGGGTCGGTTCATGCTCACCAAGTACGTGCCGACCGATGAGAAGGTGAGCCCTCGTTATCCGCTGCTGCTCACCACTGGGCGCATCTTGTCGCAGTACAACGTCGGCGCGCAGACCCGGCGCACGCCCAATACTCAGTGGCATGGTGAAGACCGCCTCGAGGTGCACCCGCATGACGCGAACGAGCGAGGCATCAAGGAGGGCGACTGGGTTGGTATCGCGAGCCGGGCTGGCACGACGGTGCTGCGCGCCACGGTGAGCGATCGAATGCAGCCTGGGGTGGTGTACACGACCTTCCACTTCCCCGAGTCGGGGGCCAACGTCGTCACCACCGACAACTCCGATTGGGCCACCAACTGCCCAGAGTACAAGGTGACGGCCGTCGAGCTCACGGTGGTGAAGGAGCCGTCGGAGTGGCAAGCACGGCATCGCCACTTCACCCAGACGCAGGTGGGCCTCCTCCCGGGACACGATCATGGACGTCGCTAAGCTGCTCAAAATGGCCAACCAGGTGGGCACCTTCTTCGAGGCCTACCCGGACCAGGCCGCCGCCGCCGACGAGACGGCCGCGCACTTGAGGCGCTTCTGGACTCCGGCGATGCGGTCGCAGCTCCTCGAGTGCCTTGAGGTGACCCGCGGAGAGGGCGCGTCACCGCTGGTGCTCGAGGCCGCTCGACGTCTGAGGGAAGGCACGAGCAAGGCCTGAGTGGCGGCCCGGTTCGCGGGGCAGCGGGAGCGGGGTGGAGGCTCGGGAGGACGACGTTGCTCCAGCCAGACACTGCTCGAAGGCGTGCTGTCGAGGGGAGGAGCATTTCCCAGCGGGCGAACGACTCGGGCATGGTCCTTGGTTGTCGCGATCAGGGCCGTGTTTCCGATGAGTCGAACAAGGTTGGGACCGAAGGGCTCGAGGCATGGGTCGCGGGCTGGAGGTCCGGGGGCTCCGAGCGGGCATCACGAGCCCCTCGGCCGGTCGGGGCTGTGCCTCTCATGTGTGCTGACCGTGCCTCGGTGCGTGGGCACCCGCCGCCCGTCCTCGTGGCTCCCACCGCCGCCTTCCTCTGCGGAGACAGGCGACCTCTCCCGCTCCCATCGAACACGACCAGAGAGGCGAGTGAACGACGCCAACTGATCGTGCGGTTCTTGCCAGGTGATCAGCTCTGGGCGACCGCGCAGGGACCCGGTTGAGCTCCTTTCAGGACGGTCGCGCGCTCATGTTCGAGCTCCGACCGTGGAGTCGTCGAGGGGTGTCACCCTTTGCCGGGCGACAACCTGGTTGTCGCGAATTGGCGTCTGATCGCGACAACCTGGTTGTCGCGCCCTGCTTCGTCACATTCGACCTACCGGCCCTGGTCGTCCTATTACCGGTGCTGGTCGTCCTATTGCCGGTGCTGGTCGTCCCTATTGCCGGTGCTGGTCGTCCTGTTGTCGGTGCTGGTCGTCCCGCTGCCGGCGCTGGTCGTCCCCCTGCCGGCGCTGGTCGTCCCCCTGATGGCGCTGTTGCTCCTCCTGCTGGCGGCGTTGCTGGTCGACCTGTCGACGCTGATCCTCCTGCTGGCGCCGTTGTTGATCGCCCTGCCGACGCTGCTCCTCCTGCTGACGGCGCTCCTGCTCGGCCTGGCGGCGCTGGTCGTCCTCCTGGTGACGGCGCTGCTCCTCCTGCTGCCGGTACTGGTCGGCCTGTCGGCGTTGGTCGCCCTCCTGGTGACGCCGCTGCTCCTCCTGCTGCCGGTGCTGGTTTTCCTCCTCGTGTTGGCGTCGTTCCTGTTGTTCGCGGTCGTGCTCGGCAGACTGCCTCCGCTGATTCTCCTCTTCGTGACGCCGCTGCTGCTCGGCCTCACGCCGCTGGTCCTCCTGTCGACGGTAGTCGTCGGCGGCCCGGCGACGCTCCTCGCCCTCGCCTCGGCGTCCGCGCTCGTCCATCGACGGGTCCGGGTACCGTCGCCCTTCGCCGTCGTCACCACGGCGCCGACGCTCATCGGCTGACCGCCACTCCTGCTCGCTGACGGGGTGCCGAGCGCCCCCTTCGCGCTCGAGGCGTTCACGGTAGCGGCTCCGGAGCTCGGCCTCGCGGCGCTCAGCCTCATGCCGCTGGTGCTCATCGTACCGGCCGACCTCGTCGAACCGCAGCGGTTCGCGGCGCACGGCCACCCGTTGGCCACGCAGCCAGGTGTCGTCGGGACCCGAGCCCCACATGTGGCCATTGTGTCGATGGTACCGCTCGAGGAAGACGGTGCGGTGGAGGAGGTACTCGGCTGGCTCGCGCGCATAGGCGCGGCGCAGGTCGCGGGTCAGCACAGCCTGCGAAGGCACGAAGCGCCACATCGCCTCAGGGAAGTAGGCGCCACGGCCGTAGCCCATCGGGGCCCATCCAACCCAGCCATCGCCCACGCGCCACTGGACCCACGCCGGGCCCCAGGTCGTGTCGGGGACCCAGATCCACTGATTCGCCCAGACCCAGCGGCCGTAGTGGTCGGTCGCCCAACCGAAGGGCTCGGCGGAGATCCAGGTGAAGCCGAAGTCGGTGACCTTCCAGAACCCGTTGGTGTACGGCACATAGCCCGGCACCGAAGGGACGAAGGCCCAGCCGTAGGTGGCGTCGTCGTACCAGGTACCGTGTGGGCTCAAGGCCTCGTAGAAGGTCTCCACGGACGGCACGTCGTGGCCCGTCGGATCCATCGCCACGTCGACGTACATGGGCCCGGGTTCAGCCAGCAGCAGCAACGCTACGCACGAGTGCAGAATCATTGGTTCCTCTTCCTTTGACGGCGACTGCTCCTGCTCTGCCAGAGACGCGAGAACTTCAGGAAGATTTATCGGCCTCCCGGGGCGCCCGGTACCTTGAGTTCACAGGAGGGACGATTTTGGCCCTTTGACCCGAAGAAACCGGAGCGCTCTCCATGAGCCGCGCAGGGGGCCTCGAGGGGTGTCCATGAACAAGCACATCGTGCTGTTTGCCGCGTCCCTCCTCGCATGTGGGGAGGGCCGTGCGCTCATCCCTGACGGCTCGGCCGTGGGTGGTGGCACGGCGGGCGGAGGGGCTGGCTCCCTCGGTGGCGGCGATGGCGGCACGGGCGGAGGCGCCGGAAACGCGGGCGGAGGAACTGGCCGCGTCGGTGGTGGGGGTGGCAGCGCGGGCGGAGGTTCGGGGAAGGCTGGTGGCGGCGCGGGCGGAGGAGCCGGAGGGCAGGGCGGTGGAGCGGCCAACGTGGGCGGTGGAGCAGGCGGCGGCACGAGCAGCGACTCGACCTTCTGCGACTACGGCACCGTGCCCAGCGGCACGCCCCCCGCCGCTTGGCAAACCAACCCGGTGCTCACCCCCATCGCAGTCAACCCGTACGGAGCTCCGACGACGAAGATCGCCTTTGGCTACCTCCTGATGAACGAGGGCCCCAACGGCCCCTCTCAGGTACCCCAGGCGACGCAGACGGCCATCCTCACCCGCATCAACGAGGACCTCAGGCTCGAGACCGAGTTCTCGTACATTCACTTGCCACCGTGGAGCACCGGTGCCAGCGGGGCCCACTCCTTGGACTACTGGTTCACCGGCACGGGGCTGCCGAACGACCCGGGGCAGACCGGCGATCAGAGCTGGGAGGGGAGCTACCCGATGGTCGAAACCGACTCCAAGGCGATGACCGATGATGGCGAGCGGTGGAACGTCACGCACGAGTTCAACCACGTGCTCCAGAACGCCTACGGAACCATCGACGGGAACCAGACCTCGTGGGTGCACGAGTCGCACAATGACTACCTCATCATTCGCCTGGTCGAGCTGCGGAGCGGCGCGACGCCCGGGCAGAGCACCCAATTCTCGCTCCCTTCCAACGTCGGCTACCTCGACGAGCTGGTGTACACGCAGCCCCACGTTCCCATCGAGAGCTGCGGCATCACCTCGTCGGGCACCGTGACCGGCCCGGGTGATTACATGCAGGACAGCACCGGCTTTCGGTACAACGACCTGTTCCCGCTGTTCGTCGCGCAGCGCGTGGGCCAACATGTCTATGCAGCCATCTGGGAGAAGACCAAACCCGGCGAGCAGAACCTCAAGGTGCTCACCCGGCTGATGGACAAGTCGCGCGTTCAGTGCATGGTACAAGAATATGCCGCTCGCCTCGCGCTGGGAGACTTCCTCGAGCTCTCCACCAGCATTCAGCAGCGGGCCAGCGCCGAGATGTACGCCGCCACCAGCACCCAGGGCGGCTGGCTGGTGCCCACCGACACCAACAAGCTCCCGCGCTACACCGGCCGCAACACCATTCCCATCACGGTCAGCTCCGGGGCCACGCAGGTCAGCGTCGCCTTCGCCGCCGACGCGACGGGCAGCAAAGGCACCTCGGCCGAGCTGCGCGCGCAGATCGTCTACCGCGCCACGGATGGCTCGGTGGTGTTCAGCCCGGCGGTGTCCACCGGGACGACGGCTATCACCCTGAGCAAGGCTCCCAAGAACGGCGTCGTCATCGTCGTCGTCACCAACGTCACGATGGATGGCTACATGTCAGCGGCGTCCTACGGGTGGGATCCGAACGAGACCTTCGGCTACAAACTCCAGGTGACCGGTGGGATTCCCGCGGCGACGAATCGCACCTACTTCTGATTCAGATACTCGCGCGGCTGGCGCTCGGTGCTTCGACGAAAGGCTCGTGATTCATGCGATGGAACGTGGCTCGCTCTCAGCCCGGCGCCGTGGGGCTCTCCTGCGCGATGGTCGCGTGGCTCGTGGCACCCGTGATGGCGCAGGCGGCGACCATCTCGAGCTCGACCTTCACCGTGCAGACTGGGAGCTCCGGTGAGATCTCCTCGCTCACCATCGTGAACGACCTGTTCCCCACCAATTACGTGCTCAACGCTTCGAACGCGCCGAGCCTCGCGGGGAGCGCCGAGCACGCGTGGTTCGGCGAGCTCATGTTCAAGTACCGCCTGGGCGCGGCGACGACCTGGTCCACGGCCAACACCAGCAACTCCGACGACGTGAGGAGCACCTCGAGCACCCCGAGCTCGGTGACCGTCACCTACCAGAGCTCGGGCAACGCCAACGGAATCCGCAACTTCAAGGTCGTCGAGACCTACTCGCTCACCGGTGACGCCTTGACTTGGCAGATCACCCTCACCAACACGAGCAGCCAGAGCCTCGAAATCGGCGACTTCGGGCTCCCCCCTGCCTTGGAACCAATACTGGTTCGTCGACAACGACGAGATCTACGAGACCCGGGTTCAGGCTCATTCCTTCGTGGGCCACAACGCCTCCTACATCAGAGTCACCCGCCCGAGCGGCATGGGCCCGTTCGTGCTCATGCTCCCCGACGCCACCACCGGCGCGGGCTTCGAGTACCGAGATCGGTGGCACAAGGAGGAGCACGCAGGGAGCGTCTGGGCCGCGGGAGCCGGGAACCCGTCGTGGCCCGACGGCCTGAATGTCTTTTTCATTCACTCGAACGCCATCAAGAGCACCGGCCGGGGCTATCTCGCCAACACCAGCCTGACCCTCGGCGCCGGGGCGAGCAAGACGTACGCCTTCAAGCTCTTCAAGGTCACCAGCGAGCAAGACCTGAAGAGCCGCCTGTACAAGGAAGGGCTCATCGACGTCACCGTGGTGCCGGGCATGGCCTTCCCCACGGACCTCAACGCGAAGTTCGACCTCCACACCACGAAGGCCATCGTCTCGGTCACCGCCCAGTACCCGACCGAGACCACGGTGAGCTCGCTGGGCGTGAGCGGCACGGATCATCACCTCTACCAATTGAAGCTCGGTCACCTCGGGCAGAACGACGTGACCGTGGTGTACGGCAACCAAGAGAAGACCGTGCTCCAGTTCTACGCCATGGAGCCGGCCGGCGCGGCGCTCCAGCGGCACGCGACCTTCATCGTCGCCAAGACGCAGTGGACGGACACGGCGCAGGATCAGTACGGGCTCTTCGACGATTGGATGATGACGAAACGCGCCAGGCGGGGTGACTTCTCGGGTGGCGGGGGTTGGGGAGACGACTGGGGCTGGACGCACGGGCAGTTCCTGGCCGAGAAGAACGCGCTGACGCCGGTCGCGTCGGAGGTGAGCGCGCTCGACCTCTCCCTTGACGCCGTCTGGAATCGGGCCATCGACCACGGGACGTTCGTGGTGCAAGATTGGTGGTGCTCGGCCGGCACGGGCCCGAATGACAGACGAGACTGCTGGTACGACCGTGCCTTTGCCTACCCCCACGCGTTCAATACGTTCTTCGGCATGTACAAAATCGCCCACCTCTACCCGGGCCTGGTTCAGTACCACAACTCAGCCGACACGTATCTGATGCGTGCCTACAACATCGTGAACGCGCTCTACAGTGGTCACGGAGAGCCCGGCACTGGCTATATGGGCGAGGCGACCCTGTCGGAGATTCGGCAGGCGCTGGCCGATGCAGGGCACGCCACCGAGGCCGAGCGCGTCAAGGCAATCATCACCAGCATCTATGATGCATTCAGCAAGAGCAAGTACCCCTACGGGTCCGAGTACAGCTTCGACAACACGGGTGAGGAGGCGGTGTACCTGTCGGCCAGAGAGAACGGCAACACCGACTGGATGGGGAAGATCAACGACAAGTCGCGGGCCTGCCGCGGGGAGCAGCCGACCTGGTACCACTACGCGAACCCGGTCACGCTGAACGGCGAGGGGTGGTGGAACTTTCAGTACGCGATGTCGCTCATCGGCTGGGCTCTCGATGACTGGCTTCGATATCACTCGACCCAGCCCGAGCTCGACGAGCGGATCAATTATGCATCGAAGCTCGGCAATCTGACTGCCATCAATTCTGGACAGATCGACTCAGACGCACAGAACATCGGCTCGGTCGCCTGGACGTATCAGGCTGAGAAGGGGCAGATCATGGACTGCAGCTTCGACTGTGACGAGACGCTGCACGCTGGTTGGCGGGGCATGTCGGGTGAGGCCGATTTGGGGTTGTTCGGCGCGATCCGCATCCTCAGCGCAGACGTGGCGGTCGACCCCATCTTTGGGCTGTATGGCTATGGCTGCGAGGTCGTCTCGAGCGGCGGGTGTTACACCGTGACGCCGCATGACGGGGTGCAGAAGCGGCTGAACCTCATCACCGAGAAGGTGTACCTCGAGCTCGATCGCGATCAATACACCTCGGCGACGCTCTCGACCTCGAGGAATTTCGTCGCCTTCACGGTTCAGAATCAGTTCAAGGCCGCGGCGCATACGACCAAGGTGACACTCCGGGGCTTGGCTGCTGGCACTTACTCGGTGACCGTCGGAGGCGCTCCCGCCGGCACGGTGACCGCGACGACCGGACAGCCGACGGTCGTGAGCCTCTCCATCGGCACCAACGCGACCTCCGACGTGGTGGTGGCCTTGGGCACCGGCCCCTGCAGCGGATCGAGCGGGGGAGGCGGAGGTCCAGGTGGTGCCACGGGCGCTGGCGGGGGCTCGGGGACGACCGGTGGCGGCTCGGGCGTGACGGGCGGCGGCTCGGGCGCGACGGGCGGTGGCCCAGCTCCCACGGGCGGTGGCTCGGGGGCCGCGGGCGGCTCTGGGTCGACTGACGCAGGGACAGCGCCGGACTCCATCGTCGGGCGCGGCTGCTCCATCGGCCCCTCGGGTGACGGCTCGGTCCTCGGTGGCCTGTGGCTTCTGGGAGCGCGGCGGCGGAGTCGTCGAGGAGTCACGGACGGAGCCTCCGAGGCCTGATGATCGCCTCGGTTTTCCAGGGCCCTCACATCGGCTACAAAGGGCCTGTGCAGCTGGCGCCGCGACAGCTGGACCTGTTTCGAAACCCCCGGGCGGGAGGGCACCAGTCCGTCGCCGAGGAGGGGCGCACCACGCTCCCCCACGACCCAGGCAGCAAGGCGCCGCGTGACGGCCGCGCCTCGGCGATGCCGCGCCACGAGGTGCTCACCCTGGCTCGGGCGCTCGCCCAGCAGATCGCTGAGCGCCTCGGGGGTGACGTGAAGGTGATGCTCTCGGTGCACGACAACCGCTCGACGATGATCAGCTTTCGGCGGCTCCCTCCGGTGCTGAAGGTGCGGGTGCACCACATGTTCCTCGATGCCCCGCCGCGGGTCGTCGAGGCGCTGGCGGAGTACGCGGGGCGAGGCCGCCGAGCTGCCGGTCAGGTGCTCGACGACTTCATCAGCGCCCAGCAAGAGCGCATCAGGGCCTTGCCCAAGAAGCCGGCGGCCCTGGAGTCGCGCGGGCAGTGCTTCGATCTCAAGGAGCTGTTCGACGAGCTCAACCGGGAGCTGTTCCAAGATGGCGTGCGAGCCCGCATCGGCTGGGGGCGCCAGACGAGCCGCCGACGGCGAAAGTCCATTCGCCTCGGCGTGTATGATCACAAGGCCCGGGAGATCCGCGTGCACCCCGCGCTCGATCGCCCCGACGTGCCCCGCTTCTTCGTGGAGTACATCGTCTTTCACGAGATGCTCCACCAGCTGTTCCCGTCAGACCGCCCCGATGGGCGCAACGTGCACCACCCACGCGCCTTTCGCGATCGCGAGCGAGCCTTTCCCCGGTACCAGGCAGCCCTGGCGTGGGAAAAGGAGCACCTCAATCAGTTGCTGCGCTCGTGAGCCCTCGGGCGCTCGCTTTCCGCCTTCTCGGCTGGGCTCGGAGCGTGTCGGCCCAGCGGGCGCACCACGCCGGGTCAGCCCGCAGGAGGCGCTTCTTCTCGAGGTTCTCCCGCATGAGCCAGACGATGTCGGGGTCGGCTGACTCGAGCCACCGCTCCATCACCGGCTTGCCCCCGGGTGCATCGGCCGCCACCACCACGCTCCAGGCGTAGGCGAGGGCCTGCCGGAGGACCCGCTCGTCGGGCCCCAGCGGCTTGGGCGCGCGAGCGAGGCGCCGGGTGACCGCGTCGAGCAGGGCCCTCGCGGCCTTGATCCTCGCGCCCTCGAGGAGCCTCGGCTCGGCGACCGCGGCCACCGCCGCCCGCTGCTCGAGCGAGTTGCCCTTGGCCAGCGCGGCCGTGAACCGGGCGAAGTGAGCAGGGGCCTGGTCACCGAGGAGCTGGGCAGCCGTGGCGACCGCCTCCCGCACCCGCCAGCGCGAATCGGAGGCCCGGCGCCGGAGCATCGCGTCGGCTCCGTGGTCGCCCTCGAGCGCCAGCCGGGCGAGGCCCATGACGCCGGCGAAGGCCAGGAACACCTCGGGGGTGTTCTCTGGGGCCGCGGCCGCCTCGAGCCGGGCGAAGCGCCACACCAGCTCCGGCGGGCCGACCTGGGCGAAGGCATGGGCCAGCTCGAGATTCCCTCGCGGGCCGGGCAAGCCCGAGTGGCTCTTGAGGAAGGCCTCGAGCTCCTTCGGCGAGGCAAGGAGGCGGAGCTGCGCTCGGTACTCGTCGGTCTTCTTCGCCATGAGGCCCAACGCAACATTGAGGCAGAGCCTGGCTCGCCGGGCAAGGGTGGCGTGGCGAGCGCTCGCTTCGAGCGTGGGCCACCGAGACAAAGCGTCAGCGCTTGAGCCGAAGCGTGGCGGCCAGGTTGGACCCAGTTGTATATTGAATCGATTCACCAGGGTCGCTCGCGTCTTCACGAAAGGAAGAGGGGAATGACACACGATACGTGCTGGAGCTCTCGGTTCGCAGTGCTCGTGTTGGCGGGGGTCTTTCTGGGGTGTGGGCCGTCGTGGAAGGTGATTCGTGCCTCCGGGCCACCGTCGGCCTTGAAGGACGCCAGCGAGGTGGCGGTGCGCTTCGACTACTCGGGCATGGTCGTCGAGGGCATGAGCGAGAACGAGTGGGTCAGCCGCAAGACCTCGGAAGACCCGAAGTACCCGGCGACCTGGGCTGACCTCAAGGGGCGGCTCGAGGCGGCGATGCTCGAGGGCCTCCGAGACAAGGTTCCAGCGGCGCAGCTCCTCGGCCCCACGGTGGCCCCCAGCGCGGTGGTGCTCACGGTTCAGGTCCACGGCTTCCGCCTGGGCAAGTTCATTCCCGTCGTGTTGCCGCCGACGGTGGTTCAGGCAGGCCTCGTCTGGCAAGTTGGCGGCCAGGTGGCCGACGAGATCTCCGTCGAGCGGAGCTACCCGTCGTCCATTATCGCTCCCTCGGTGTTCAACCACATCACGCCGGTGGGCCGGAGCATCGGCGCGGCGGCCGGGGCGTTCCTGGTCTCAAAGCGCGGGGGCTGAGCGTGAGGCGGGCCAAGATCGTCTGTACCCTAGGGCCGGCGACCAGCGGCCACGAGATGCTCGAGAAGCTCATCTCTTCGGGCATGGACGTGGCCCGGTTGAACTTCAGCCATGGGACGCATGAGGCTCACCAGAAGACCATCGACGAGCTGAGAGACGCGCAGGTCAAGGGGCGCAAGCCGGTGGGCGTCTTGGCCGACCTCCAGGGCCCGAAGATTCGCATCGGGCAAATCGCCGGCGGGGCCATCGAGCTGGTCGAGGGTCACCAGCTCGAGGTCACCACTGACGAGGCGGTGGTGGGGACCACTCAGCTCGTCTCCACCACCTACGAGCACCTGGCGGCCGACGTGAAGGCGGGCGACCGCATCCTCCTCGATGACGGGCTCCTCGAGCTCAAGGTCCTCTCGACCGACAGGGTGCGGCTGGTGCGCACCGAGGTCGTGCACGGCGGTGTGCTCAAGGACCACAAAGGCATCAACCTGCCAGGCGTGGCGCTCCGGGCCGCGGCGCTCACTCCCAAAGACCGGGAGGACCTCGTCTTCGCGCTCAAGGCGGGCGTCGACATGGTGGCCCTCTCGTTCGTGCGCAGCCCGGCGGATCTCGACGACTGCCGGGAGGCGATGCAGGCCGCCGGGCGGGTGGTGCCGATCATCGCCAAGCTCGAGAAGCCCGAGGCCATCGCGTGCCTCGACGCCATTCTCGAGAAGGCCGACGGGGTGATGGTGGCGCGCGGTGACCTCGGGGTCGAGATCCCCCCCGAGGAGGTCCCCGCGATCCAGAAGGACATCATCCGCCGCGCCAACGCCCTGGGGCTCCCGGTCATCGTGGCGACCCAGATGCTCAACTCGATGATCGAGCACCCCCGGCCCACCCGCGCCGAGGCGAGCGACGTGGCCAACGCCATCTTCGACAACACCGACGCGGTCATGTTGTCGGGTGAAACGGCCTCGGGCAAGTACCCCATCGAGGCGGTCGAGATGATGAACCGCATCGTCGAGGCGGCTGAGACGGCCAAGCGGCAGCTCTTTCCCCGTGTGGGGACGGGCGAGGCGATGACGATCCCCGCCGACTTCCCCGACGTCACCTGTGGCATCGCCTGCCGCGCGGCCCGGGAGACCGGCGCGACGCACATCATCGCCTTCACCTTCACTGGCACCACTGCTCGGCTCCTGTCTCGCTACCGGCCGAGCGTGCCGATCATCGCCTTCAGCCCGAGCCAGGAGGTCCGGCGTCGGCTGGCCCTGCTCTGGGGCGTGACGCCTCGCGTGCTCGAACCTCTCAACGAGACCGAGGAAATGGTGCGGAGAGTCGAGGAGGAGCTCCTGGCTCGAGGCATCGCCAAGCGGGGCGATCGCATCGTCATCGTGTTCGGCGCCCCCATCGGGCAGCCGGGCAAAATCAACTCCCTCCGGCTCCACACCATCTCGATGTGAGCGCTCGCGTGAGCTCCCGGCTTTGGGCCCTTCGCAGCCCGAGTCGACCCGCCTCACCTCGATCAAACAACACCAGTCACCTCTACGGGGCGCCGGTGTGGAGCGAGGAGTCGCCCGTCACCGACACGGTCGACGAGGGCGTGCCGGTGATGGTGGCCGTGCTGGCGCCAGACACGGTCCCGGTGAGGCTCGACGAGACCATGGCGCGCGCGCTGCTCGCCCCCGACAGCTCCAGCGACGCGCTGGTCAGCGGCACGGCCTTCAGGTCGAGGGTCGAAGCGCCTGAGCCGACGATGCTGGCGCTGGCGGCGGCTCCACTCAGGGTCACCCGGCTCGAGCCCGACGCGCTGGCAGAGAGCGCGCTCGCCGAGATGCCCGACACACTGACGGTGCTGGCCCCCGAGGCGTCGACGGTGAAGGTGCTGGTGGCCGTGGCTGCCGAGGTCACCTTCGCCGCGCCCGAGGTAGCGACGCCTTCCAGCACGTCATTGGCGATGGTCGCCTCGAGCGCGCCGTGGTTGGTGATGCTCGTGTTGGCCTTGACCCTCACGACGAGGGCGTCTCCTTCCACCAATGTCTCCACCAGCGCCTGAAGATTCTGGTCGGTTCGCACGGTCACCGATCGGGGCCCGGTGGTGATGAGCGCGGTGATGGCCGACTCGATGTCGACGCGCGTGAAGGCGCCCACCTGGCGGGCCTCACTGACGAGCGTGCCGTCGCCGCTGACGATGGTCGTCGGGCAGGCGGAGAAGGTGACGAGCGCCCCGGCGAGCCACCGAGGTCCGAGCGCCACCGGAGATCGACCTGCCGTCGCGGACCTCACGGGGTCTTCTTGAGGGCGGAGCGGGGCACCTCGGCCTCGACGAAGATGCGGAACAGCTCCGCGTCGAGCTGGCCTCCGTCGGCCTCCTTCTTGAGAATGTCGAGGGCCATCTGGTGGGGGAGCGCCTTCTTGTACGGTCGATCGGCGGCGGTGAGGGCGTCGTAGATGTCTGAGATGGCCATCATCTTCGACTGCACGGGGATGACGTCGGCGCCGACTGCCCTGGGGTAGCCCTTGCCGTCGAGCTTCTCGTGGTGGGCGTAGGCGATCTCCGGGACCCGCTTGAGCGAACGTGTCCAGGGAATTTGCGAGAGGAAGCGGAAGGTGTGGGTGACGTGCGACTCGATCTCTCTCCGCTCGGCGACCGACAAGGAGCCTCGTGGAATCGACAGTACCTGCACCTCGGCGGGAGACAGGAGCTGCGCCGCCCGGCCGGACGAGTCGAAGAAGCCCAGCTCGCCGATGGCGTTGAGGCGCTCGAAGCCTCCCTGGGCGAGCACCGTCGGCCGGTTGCACTGGAGCAGGAACTCGAGGGCGCCATCCAGCTCCGCGAGCTCCTTCTCGAGCCGCTGGTCCTCCTCGTGGTCGATGGCCTCGAGCTCGCGATCGCCTCGCATCTTCACCGCGGCGAGCCGGCGGGTCATCGAGGCCAGGCGTCGGTCCTTCCTCGCCAGCTCGAAGCGGTGCTTCACCACCTCGAGCTCGGCGGGGTACAGCTTGTCGGCCTTCACCAGCACCGGCTCGCGCACGCCGATCTTCCCGAAGTCGTGGAGCAGCGAGGCGTAGCGGAGCTCCTGAATCTGCTCCTCGGTGAAGGTGAGCGCCCGGTACGGGCCTTGCGGGGCGTGCTCGGCGGCCTGGGCGAGCTCGACGGTCAGCGAGGCGACGCGCCCCGAGTGACCGGCGGTGGTGGGGTCTCGCGACTCGATGGCCATCACCGACGCCTGCACGAAGCCCTCGAACAGGCGGCTGATCTCCTCGTGGAGCATGACGTTCTCGATGGCCTGGGCCGCCTGACCTCCCAGGGTCAGCAGCAGCTCCTCGTCTTCGCCGTCGAAGGCCCCGTCGAGGGCGTTGAGCGCCTGGAGCACGCCGGCCACCTCGCCGTGGGTGTCGCGCATCGGCACGCACAGCACGCTCTTGGTGCGGTAGCCGTTCTTCACGTCCCAGTCACGCTGGAACCGAGGGTCCTCGTAGGCGTCGACCAGGTTGACGAGCTGACCAGTCTGGGCGACGGCGCCCACCACGCCTTGGCCCAGCGGCACGCGGATCTCCCCGGTGACGCCCTGGGCGACCCGGCTCCATAGCTCTCCCTTGTGCTCGTCGAGAATGAAGAGCGAGCAGCGGTCTGCCTCGAGCACCCGGGCGGCTTCGCGCATGATGAGCGGGAGCAGCGTGTCGAGGTTGTGCTGAGCCGCCATCGCCTTGGCCACCTCGAGGATGGCGTTGAGCTTGTCGATCCGCCTCAGCGCGGATTTCAGCGGTGACAGCGAAGGCGAGGTCTCGGGCTCCGGCGGAGGCGGCGGCACCGCTCGATGATTGCCCGGGGGCCTCCTGGCCGCAACAGCGGGAGCCGTCGGCGCCGACTCCCGGCCGGCTGGCGTGGGAGCCCCGGCCTCGAGTAGGGAGGGCGAACATGCCCACACAGATCGCCCCGTCCATCCTCTCCGCCGACTTCGGGCGGCTGGCCGACGAAATCAAGGCCGCCGAGGCCGCTGGCGCCGACCTCATTCACGTCGACGTGATGGACGGCCGCTTCGTCCCCAACATCACCATCGGCCCGCTGGTGGTCGAGGCTGTCAAGCGCGCGACCTCGCTGCCGCTCGACGTGCACCTGATGATCATCGAGCCCGAGCGCTTCATCGGCGACTTCGTCAAGGCTGGGGCGAGCATCGTGAGCGTGCACCAGGAGACCTGCCCGCACCTCCATCGCACCCTCCAGCAGATCCGCTCCGCTGGCGCCAAGCCCTCGGTGGTGCTGAACCCGTCCACGCCGCTGTCGGCCATCGAGGAGATTCTCCCCGAGGTCGATCAGGTGCTCCTCATGAGCGTGAACCCCGGCTTCGGGGGCCAGAGCTTCATCGCCGCCACCGTCGACAAGGTGCGCCGGCTCAGGCGACTGCTCGACGAGCGTGGCCTCGGGCGCGTCGGCATCGAGATCGACGGCGGCATCAACCCCGAGACGGCCCGGCAGGTGGTGGCGGCGGGGGCCACGGTGTTGGTCGCTGGCAACTCGGTGTTCAAGGCCAAGGACTACCGCGCGGCCATCGCCTCGCTGCGGCCCTGACCGGTGGACGTCACGCTCGGGGCTCCGGGCCCAATGCGTGACGCTCGGTTTCCCCGTCACCCCTACCGACGACTCGCCGCCTTCGCCTTGGGGGCGGGCTTCTTGGGTGCGGGCTTCTTCGCCGCGACCTTCTTGGGTGCTGCCTTCATGGGGGCGGCCTTCTTCGGCGCAGCCTTCTTGGTCGCTGGCTTCTTGGGCGGCGCTGCCTTCGCCGGCGCGGCCTTCTTCGGTGATGCCTTCATCGGTGATGCCTTCATCGGTGCTGCCTTCTTCGCGACGGGCTTCGAAGCCGGAGCCTTCTGCTTCACCCCCAAGAACGTGCCGACCTTCTGGCCCACGGCCTTGGCCTTGGCCACCGCTGACTTCTGCACCTTCTTGACGGCCTTCACTGCCTTCTTGGCCTGGACTCCCGCGTTCTTCACTGCGTCAGCGGCCTGCTTGGCTGTCTCGCTCAGCTCCCCGGTCGCCTCCTGAATGGCCTGACCTACGGCCTCGCCGGTCTTCTCCACCGCCTGCTCGATGGCGGCGCCCACGTCCTTGAGGCGCGAGCCGGCCGACGAGAAGTACTTCATCATCGGGTCGAAGTAGAACTTGTCCCAGCCGTCGGCGTAGCTGTCGCTCTGGCCCTCGGGCATGCCTTCTTGGGCGAGGGTCACCTTGGTGCCTTCGGCGCCGAGATCCTCCAAGGTCACGGTGAGCGTCGAGTCATCGGCGCCTTCGGGGAACTCGGTGGTGCGCCAGCGCTGCACGATGCGCGAAGGCGAGCTCGACTCGATGGTGCGACCCTTGATGTAGCCATCCCACGCGGTGAATGTCCCATCGGAGGCAGCGGTTGCGCCGGACCCAGTCATCTTCGCGTGCTCATCCGCGTCGAGCCAGGCCGTGAAAATACGTTCGGCGCGAGCCGGAATGACCCGCGAGACGGAAATCGTTTCAGGCATACAGCCCTCCACACTTTGGGCCCTCTTCTTTCGAAAGGGCGCGTTCGACGTTAACTTTATGCTCTCCCATGCATTCCACCATCTTCCCGTCACTGCTGGCGCTGATGCTCGGGTCGGCAGCTGTGTCCGCTGCCCCGCCCAGACCAGCCAAGCAGAGCGATCGCGACGCCCTGCGGCAGGCGATCCAGTCCGTCGTTGACCGGACGCCACTCAAGTCGGCTCGCGTCACGGTGCAGGTCAAGAGCCTCGACGACGGCCAGGTGGTGTTCGCCAAAGACGCCGAAGAGCTGCTCAACCCCGCGTCAAATGTGAAGCTTTTCACCGCGGCCGCGGCGTTGGTCCGGCTGGGCCCCGAGTTTCGCTTCGAGACCGAGTTCCTCACCGAACCCGACTTTCAGGCAGGGAAGGCCAAGTTCCTTTACGTGCGTGGACGCGGCGACCCGACCATGACGACGGAGCGGCTGTACGGAATCGTGACCGAGCTGTCACACGCCGGGCTCAAGGAGATTCAGGAGTTGGTGCTGGACGAGTCGTACTTCGACGGCGAACGGCTGGCTCCGGGGTACGAGCAGGAGTGGGGCGACAAGGCCTACTTGGCACCCACCGGGGCGCTGTCACTCAACTCGAACGCCATCGGGGTGTACCTCCGGCCGTCGGAGATGGTTGGGGGCAGGGCAGTCGTCGAGCTCGAGCCTTCGTCAGACTATTTCGTCCTCGAGGCCGACGTGCGAACGGGCACCAAGACGGAGCGTCGCTACACGGTGAGCTCGACGATCGATCGGGACCAGAAGCGCCAGCGCCTCGAGGTCAAGGGGGTGGTGCCGGTCGACAAGGGCGTGTGGACGGCGTGGAAGAAGATCGACCAGCCGGCCCTGTACTTCGGCAACACGTTGAAGGAGTTGCTCAGGGATCGAGGCATCAAGGTGAAGGGTCGGGTGCGGCTGGGGGTGGTGGCAGAGCGGGCCAAGCTGCTCCACCTCGCCCAGTCTGACACGCTCGATCTGGTGCTGAAGAAGCTCGAGAAGCACTCGTCGAACTTCGTGGCCGAGCAGCTCATCAAGACGCTCGGAGCCGAAGGGCGCGGGGCTCCCGGCAGCACGGCGGCCGGCATCGACGTGGTGGAGGAGTTCCTCGAGAAGGAGGTAGGCCTCGCCCGAGGCTCCTACGTGATGAAGAACGGCTCGGGGCTCAACGACGCCAACCGCTTCTCGGCTGACCAGACCAATCGCCTGCTCTCCACGATGCTGGGGCGCTTCCCCCTGATGCCCGAGTACCTGTCGGCGATGTGCATCGCGGGCAAAGACGGCACGCTCAGGAACCGCTTCGAGGGGTCGGACGCCGTGGGGCGGCTCAGGGCCAAGACGGGCACCCTCGAGAACGTGTCGGCCCTCTCCGGCTACGTGCAGGCCGTGGGGGGCGAGCGCTTCGTCTTCTCCATCATGGTGAATGACTTCCCCGGCCGGGCCAGCGGCGTGGTGCAGCACATCGACGCGCTGGCCGCGGCGGTGGCGGCGTCTGGCTCGGCGGGTGGGCCCTCGGCGGCGGTCGCGTCGCTCACCTCGTTGCCTTCGGTCGTGGGGCCCTTCGAGGAGCTGAGCAGCCGCCTCAAGACCTACGTTTCACTGCGTCAGAAGGCCGATCGTCGGAGTGTGCCGTTCCTCCGGACGGCCTGGTTCAGCGAGAAGGATCCCGCGGTGCGGGCCTTCATCGCCGAGGCCGCCTACCAGTCGGACCCGCGGGAGAGCGCGAACGCCCGCATGTTGCTCGACAGTGCCCAGGCGACCGAGGACACCTTCGGTCGGCTGGCCCGGGCCGCCAAGCAGGCCGGCCTCGACACTCCGCTCGTGCCGTCACTGGTCGAGCTCGCTTCCACGGGGTCCGTCGAGGCCTGCGCTCGCCTCCTCGAGCTCGTCCGCCTCTGTGCTCCCGACGAAGGCTTGTCGGCCTGGCTCGCCGAGAACCTCGCGGTGATCGCCAGCGACGCGCCCGACGAGCTGGTGGCCGCGCTCAAGGCAATGCCCGAGAAGGAGCGGCCGCTCGCCATCGACGCCCTGGTCGCGGGGTTGGTGAAGGCGGCACAGCCCAACACGCCATGGTGGCCGGCGCTGCGGGCCGCCCAGGGGCAGGCCGACCCGTCGATCGCCGAGTTCGCCCGTGTCCTCGAAGAGACGATGTCACAGAAGGTCGCCGCGTCTCGGGCACCTGTGGCTCCGGCCGTCGGTGCCCCGGCGACCCCGAGCCCCACGAGCCAGGTCGCTCCCGGCGGGTGAGTCCGAGCACGGGAGCGCACGGAGACCGCGGGGCGCTTGGGAAGCGAGGAACTGCCGGGGCCGCGACCGGGAGCGGGTGCGTTTGCGGGCACGACCCAACGGAGGCGGGATACGGCTGGCGGGATACGGCTGGCGGGATGCGGCTGGCGGGTTGGGCCACGGCATCCGACTCAACACGCGGACGTGCACGTCACCAGACGCCTGGCGAGCTGAAGCAACACGGCGTGCCGGCCGATGCTTCGGTGTGGGCCTTTTCCTGGACGCCCTTCACGGCCGACTCAGCCCTCGCCCGAGCGGCCTTGGCCGCGGCGCCCCGGCCGAGCTTCTCGAGCAGCGTGGCCTCGCGCTCGATCGCCGCCGGAGCCAGCCCATGGCCCGCGCCTCCCGCCGCGGCGAGCGCCGCCCCCGCCTTCGCCCAGGCCTCCGGCGCGGCCTTGGCCGTCTTCTTCTCGCGCTCCTTCGCCGCGGCGCCCGACGCCAGCAGGAGCGCCTGGTCCAGTGGGTCTTCTCTCGTCGCCTTGTGCCTGAGCCTCATGGCCCGCTCGTCGCTCACCTTGGCGGCGGCCTCGTCTCCATCGGCTCGTTCGAGAAACGCCAGCAAGGTCAGCGCGGGAGCGAGGCTGGGGCTCGCCGCGTCGGCCGCGGTGATGAGCGCCACCGCTTGCTGTTGCGACTTCCGGGCAGCGCCGAGGTCACCACCTGCCGCGTCGAGGAGCGCGCGGAGGAGGAGGCCGCGAGCGTCCTGCCCGGTGACCGCCCGCACCGACGCCGATCGACCTTGCTCACTGGCCGCGAGTACCAGGCGGCTGAGGTTGGGATCCCACGGGCCCCGGCCGGGCAATGTCACGCTCTCGAGGTAGGCCTGCTGGGCCTCGGCCAGTCGCCCGGCGGCCAGCGCCTCGTCAGCCTTGCGGCTCAGCTCGTCGTAGTCGGCCGCCAGCGTCGAGGCGGAGCCAACCAGGGTCACCAACGCGAACCATCTCACCATGCGACACCTCGGGACCTGAAGCGTTGCGGCTCCTCGTCGTGCTGCGACTGGCTCCGTGGGGGCGAGTATCGGCCCCTTCGACGCGGGGTCCACAACGAAAAGGGATCTCTCCAACCGGGCGTTCCCCTTTCGCGCGGCCCGGGCGAGCGGTCGCCACGGTGCGCTCCGGCTCCTACGGCTTCACCCTGGCCGCGCACCGCGTGGTTGGCACGCTCGCCGCCGTCTGGCATATGGAGACCTTGGCCAGCGAGGGGGAGGACTGATGGGGTTCCTGGGTCTCACGGTGGTCTTGTGTCTGGCGGCGCCGTCTCGGTCGCCTGGTGAGTCGTCTGAGCGCGTGCCCACGACGCTCGAAACGACCTTCGTGACCGCGTCGAAGCTCTACGCGGCCAGCCAGTACGCTCAGGCCGTGGTGCTGTTCGAAGAGGTGTACCGCCTCAGGCCGCACCCCAATGTCATGTTCAACATCGCCAGGTGCTACGAGAAACTGGGCGTCTCCAACCGCGCGCTCAAGAGCTATCGCGAGTACCTGCGCCTGGTGGAAAATCCCCCCGACAAGGCGGTCGTCAGTGAGGCCATCGCCAACCTCGAGCGCCGGCTGCGGGAGACCGGTGTGCAGCAGGTGACGGTGTTCGCCGAGCCCAAGGAGGCCCGCATCGAGGTCGACGAGAAGGACGTGGGCCCTTCACCGGCGACGGTCGAGCTCGCGAGGGGAAACCACGCCATCCGCGTCTCGGCCGCGGGCTTCGAACCGGAAATCCGGTCGTTCGAAGTGTCTCTGACTCACGCGAGCGAGGTGACCGTGACGCTGGAAGCCGCCGAGCCTGGTGAGGAGGCCATGCCCGAGGTGGCGGCGACCATCGCGCCCACTCTGGCCACCTCGTCTCGACCACCGCGCGCTGGGGCAGGAAACCCTGAGCTCCGCACCGCGGCCTGGGTCGTGCTGGGCACGGGGCTCGCCGTGGCTGTCGTCGGCGGGGTTCTCCTCGGCCTCGCGCGTGTCGACTACGGGCTCCTCTCGACTGGCCCCGGGCCGGTCACCAGCGAGGCGGCGGATCGAGCCGTTCGTGACGGCAAGATCCTCCAGCCGTTGGGTTGGGTGGGGCTCGGCACCGGCCTCGTCGCGACGGCTGCGGGTGGCCTGCTCGCGTACCTCTCGCGCGAGTCACCGCTGGTCACCGCCTTCGTCGGGCCCGGGGGCTCGTTCTGGCTCGGGCTCGGCGGGAGGTTCCGGTGAGGACGGCGGTGGCGCTCGTGGGGCTGATCGGCGCTGGGTGCGTCGACTACGACGCCGCTCGGGTGCTGTGCTTCGACACCGGGCGCTGCGTTGACCTCGCTCCTGACGGCGGGCGCGTCGTCACGGTGTCATTCATCGACACCTACCTGGCGCAGGGCGGGGCGACCACCGACAAGCCCCGCTCGCTCGGGCGGCCTCCTGTCGCCTTCATCGACGACGGCGGAGCCTGGGTCGCGCTCCCGCTCCAGGGTGCTCGTGGCGTGTTCTCGGCGACCAACGCCCCGCCGGGTCACTGGCTGGCCGAGTATGCGAGCTCACAGTTCGTCGACACCGCGCTCGACCAACTGGATCTCTCTGAGCGGCGGGCTGGGCGCGTTGACCAAGAGACGGTCCCTTCGAATGCCGCGACCGTCCACCTGGCGGTCGGCGGCTTGGAGGCCTGGCACTCGGGGGACCAGCTCTCGCTGTCGAGCCCAAACGCTGGCGTGCTCTCGAGCCGGCTCGCCTGTGGCACTGTGGGGTCCTGCCCGAGGGACCTGACTCCAGGCCAGCGCGCGGCCGACCTGTGGCTCGACTGGGGCACGCTCCAGGGCTCAGCTCGAATCATTCCCACCGACGTCGTCTACGTGTTTCAGCTCGTCAGCCTGCAGGACGACGGAGGTGTCGCCTACCAGGCGGTGCGCAAGAGCACGAGCCTCCAAGGTCACGCCATCGGCCCTGGCGCCAACAGCGATCTCGATGCGACCCTGGCCGACCCGCCCCCGGCCAGCGCTGTCTCGATGGACGGCATCATCGACTCCAGAGCTTTCAGGGCAGCGAGCCAGCCGCTCCCCGGAGCAGCCTCGACCTCGGCGATGAGCCTCTCGGTCGCTCCGGTGCCCTTCGGGGTCGTACCCGGGGCTGACGCTGCGCCCGTGCTCCTGTTCTCGGAGCTCCTGGGGGCTGACGGTCACGCGCAGCCCGAGCGAGACGCGGGCGTCTTCGTCGCCTTCGACCTGAGAACTCCGTTCCCCCCGAGCTGGGAGACCCAGCTCTCGGTGGTCAACTGGGTGGAGGGGACCCTGCAGATCCCCTCGTCCGATGGGGGCTGGGAGGTCGGCCAGACCGGCGAGCCGTTGACGGCTCGGTTTCGCGGCTCCTACTTCTCTACCATGGTGAGCCAGCTCGTGCGCGCGCCGCTCTCGGTGAGGCCCCTGATCTCGTCTCCTCGGGGTGTGACGATCGACGGGCAGGACGCTCAGGCCCAGTCTCACGTGGTGGCCCGAACGCAGTCGCGGGTCCAGTGGGGAGCCCCTTCGCTCGGGACCCCGACGTTCTACGAGCTGGACGTCTTTCGAGTCACCATCGGGGTCGATGCCTCTGGTGCGCGGCTCGCGGGCTCGAGCTTTGTCGGTGCCATCCGCGCTGCGAATCGCTCCATCACCCTCCCTCCGGGCTTCCTTTCCCCCGGGGAGCGGTACTTCTTCGGCGTGTGCGCGTGGTCGCTCCCCAACGCCGACCTGAGTCGGCCGATGCGCACGACCTTGCCATCGGCGAAGGCTTGCGCGGTGACCCAGGTGGTGACCGCCCGGAGCGCTCCCCAGTGACTCCGTGCCAGACGACGGGCAAAGGGTGCCGCTCCTGCCCGTTTGTCGGCGCCTGAATTGAGTTCGGGTTTTCCGAAGTCAACTGACGTCATTTCCGCGATTGCGGGGAATCAGGCAATGGTTACCCATACCCTATGAATCCCCTCAACAAGAAGGCCGGTTTCAACCTCATCTTCATCGTGGTGGCCGGCCTGGGCATCATGGCGGTGCAGAGCTGGCTGGCGCGCGCCCAGGCCGAGTTGACGCTGCCGTACTCCGAGTTCCAGAAGGCGGTGAGGGGCGATCAGGTCTCGAAGGTCACGGTGGCGCAGGACACCGTTCGAGGCGAGCTCAAGACCCCGCGCGAGGGGAAGACGCGCTTCGTCACCACCCGGGTCGATCCAGAGATGGCCAAGGAGCTTGACGCCCACGGAGTGACCTACGCCGGCTACGTCGACAACAGCGTGCTGCCGTTGATCCTCTCGTGGATCGTCCCCGGGCTCCTGTTTCTCGGCGTGTGGATGTTCCTCGCCCGGCGCATGGCGAAGTTGGGGCAAGGCGGTGGAGGGCTGATGTCCATCGGCAAGTCGAAGGCCAAGGTCTACGTCGAGACCGACACCAAGACGACCTTCGCTGACGTGGCTGGGGTCGACGAGGCGAAGGAAGAGCTGAAGGAGATCGTCGCCTTCCTCAAGGACCCCAAGGCCTATGGCCGGCTGGGGGCTCGGATGCCCAAGGGAGTGCTCTTGGTCGGGCCTCCGGGCACCGGCAAGACGCTCAAGGCCCGAGCAGTCGCCGGCGAGGCGGGTGAGCCGTTCATCTCCATCTCGGGCTCCGAGATCGTCGAGATGTTCGTCGGCGTCGGTGCCTCCCGCGTCCGTGACCAGTT
>PMBV01000199.1 GCA_003153055.1 Myxococcales bacterium | reverse complement strand
GCCGAGGAGGTCCTCCAGCGCCTCGGCCTCCATCAGCCTCGCAAGCTCCTACCTGCATCAGCACCAACCGGGTCAGTGCGGGCTAAGCTAGAGTCCAGACAACGCCTTAGTGGTGGACAAGACCATGGCGGAGTGGAGCATCCTCTTGCCGAGTGGAGTCTCGCGCTCGATCTCCCTGACGAGCTGCTTCGGAGAGAACGACCGGCTGCTGCTCCCGCCCGCAGTTGTGAACAACTCAACGTCGGGCATCGCCGCTGCCTTCGCCTTGAGTTGAGCCACAATTCCTATCTTGAGGTCCCTGAGTGCCACGAGGTCCGGGTCCTCCTTGGAGGTCGCCCGCCGGCCGCTGGCCCGCTTCTTGGGAGCGGCCTGCTGCTTCTTCCCGCCCGCGGCCAGTGCCTTCGGGTTCGCCTTCCGTTTCTTCTTGGACGCCATCGGACTCCTTCTGGCCACCATCGGGCACCTCCTACCAGTATCGTACCGCCTCCGCGCTCGCATGAGCAGCTATTGCGCCGAATTGCTCAGCGTCACCGGGGGCTCTGGACAACTGGTCGGCAAGAGTGCGGAATGCCTGTTCCATTGAGCGCGCGCCGCCCTGCACGGTTCCTCCACCAAGGACATGTAAACCAGCGGCATTACAGCAGGCCCCGAAAGGCCCCTGCAGCTGAGGCGCTCCGGTCGGAACCAACAGGCGACCAGAGAATCCTACTCCGGGCGCCCCGAGGCTCTTGGAGGCTTCTGCCCCGAAGCAGCAGATTGCCACGAGGATCGAGGGCGGTAACAAGCAGCGACGCGTGGTCCATACTCCCGCGCTGGCGTGAAGCCCTTTCGGGGAGCCATGGCCGTAGTGGACGAGCGTATCGCGGACGGGTGTGCTCGGGGGCGTGTCGTGAACTGGCAGCCCCGTCGCGCTGGCGAGGTCCTCGGCCCAGGTCCTGAGCACACTCGTGACCGAATCGTACGCCTCAGCGAAGATGATTGGCATGGCGGTCTTACCTTAGAAGGCGCCCAGATCACCGTCAGGAACAACGGTGGCGCCGATCGCCGGCGTAGTCGGCAGTGCATCGGTCCGATCGCCGGCGTCCTCGAACCAGTAGTTCGAGAAGAACCGCTTGATGCGGTGCATACCGAACAGCGGCGAAAACAGCGCGTCATCTGCGGCCACTCTGGTAATCCATTGCTGCCCTGAAATTTGCCCGCTTGTAATCTCGAGTTTGAGGTTCGCGTCCGCCAACTGAATACTCTGGACCTGGCCCTGGGCCTCGAGAGTGACGCCGGAGCTATTCCCCGCGGACATCAGCACCGTGAGGTTCTTCACGCGCAGCACTGAAGTGACCAGCCTCCACCCGCTAGCGTCCCAGTGCTTTGGGTCCGTAGCGGAGAGCCTTGAGCACGCGATGAGTTGCCTCATGACCTTGGGAATGTCGGCTATGCGCTCCTGATACGCCCCGGCTAGGTTCAAGACAAAGTCGTACTTCGTGGAGAACGTGACGCTCAGCCCGGCCTTGACTCGAACCACCTTGTCGACCGTCGCACCCGCAGCGAATGTGCTCGAGGAGGCGCCCGAAGAGTGGATGATTGCGTCTGCCGAGCCTGGCGGCCCAACGACCGGGGCGCCGATGTCGATGGACAAGGTGCTGACATTCCCCAGCACAGTGAACAGTCGACCCTCCACGGTCCCATAGTCGCCGAGACGGACAGGCGAGATTGGAAACCACGCAGCATATGCGCCATGATCGCCGTACATCCGGTTGGTGTATTCGAACTTCAAGTCGCTCATCTCTCCCCCTCACGTTCTTTGTCCACAGCGGCACTCGAGTCCGACGCCCCAACACCCTACGTAGCCAAGGGAACTGACGATACGGCATTCCAGCGGCTTCTCTGTGCTCCTGTCAAGAAATGGATACCACATGATGCTGGACAGTTGCTCTAGTCTAGTGGAGAGCCAAGCATCGGCCAAGCCGCTGCCTGGTCTGGACATCTGTAGGGCTCAGAGGGCGGAACGCGCCAGAGTTGGAGGACTTCCGCATCGCCTCAGGGCTCGCGCCGCGGGACTCTTGGAGGGGCGATTGCTCGTCCATCTGAGCCCGGTGCACCCGGGCCTCTGCCAGAGCCCCTCCGAGGTGCTCGAGAAGCTGCTCGGGCGGGCGGTGCGGGTGCCCCCAGCGTAGCTCCGCCGGGTCGGGAGGAGCGGCACGGTCCAGGCCGGATTCAGTGGGTCGTCGCCTGAGCCGACGCGAAAGGGCCTGCCCAGGGAGATCCTCCTGTTCGACGCCTCGGGAATGGTTGCCAGGGCGGCTTCGGGAGTGCCTGGCCGCCGTGGATGTCACCCTCGGTCGCCAGCATGGTAGGTGGCGTGACGGGCGTCTTTGGCCACATCATCGTGCCGGCGGACCTCGTGGGCATGGTATACGCGCACTGAGGTGGACACCGCGTTCAAAGTGCCCTTGAAGAGCGACCGCGCGCGAGGCGAGCTCCTGGACTTGTTCGGCTGCGCCAACGGAATTGGGGCCTTCCCGCGGGTGGTGAGGAGCGTGACCGCGGCGCCCATCTCGGCGTACCTCAACAACCAACCCATCCAGGCGATCGGGAAGACGAAGAAGGCGTCGGGGAGTTGAGTATCGCCGAGGCCACCAAACCCCCGAGTGCCCTCGCGCCGCGGAGCGCTCGCGGGCCTTTGTTGTTCGTCCTGGGCTCGTTCCTTGTGTGCACCGCGATCGTGCTGGTCCTGCCGACGCCCACGAGCGCGTTGCGCGGCTACACCGACCACCTGCGCAACCCCGCCTGCTCCTACGTGGCACTGGAGCGCGGCGCCGACATCTATCGCCGCCCTTTCGGCGAGCTCCTCGACCAGAGCGCCTTCAAGCGGACGATTCGCGAGTGGCCGCAGGTGCGTTACATCTATCCGCCCGGCGCGCTCGTCGCCTTCGCGCCGTTGGCTCTGCTCGGGCAATCCTTGCCGGTCTCCGATGGGGCCTACCACCGGATCTGTAGCATCTACGTCCTGCTGCTCACGCACCTCGCGCTGTGGCTGATGCTCCGGCGGCTCATGAAGCTCCCCCGCGGGTGGGCGATCCCGGCCATGGCGGTCGTGTGGATCTGCTGCGCCCGCAGCGGGTTGAGCGGTCAGTACGAGCCCTTGTGGCTGGCGGCCGCGGTCTGCATGCTCGCGGCCGCGGAGGAGCGCAGGACAGGCGCGGCGGTGGCCTGGCTCGGCGTGGCGACGCTCCTGCACTACCGCGCGGCAGCTCTCTTGCCCTTCGGCGTGGCCGTCGTGGTGCCACTCCTGCGGACTTCCCCGAGGCGCTGGCCGTGGGCGGCGCTCGCGTTCATGATGCTCTGCGGCGCGCTCTCACTGGCGTGCTTCCTCTCCGCGGTCGGGGACGCCGAGTACGACCACCTCATCACGCGACCGAACGATCCGCTCCTCATCGTCGATGTGCTGGTGACGCTCGCCGGGCTCGGCCTCGCTTGGCATGCCCGCAACCTCTTTCTCGCGCTCACCATCCTCGCGGTCGGCGCCATCGGCCTGATCGACCCACAGCACTGGTGGCACACGACCCCGGTCCTGGTGCCGCTGCTCGCCCAAGACGTCGGCCGCGAGTGGGAGCACCCCGGCAGGACGGCCATAGGCCTGACCGCCTGGGCCGTCGGCATGCAATACGTGTGGGTCAATCGGCCGCTGGAGCTGTTCCGTGACGTGTGGCTGGCCTTCTACGGGTGAGTGGGACAAGAGGGGCTTCGATAGCCAGGGGGTTCGCTGCTTTCTTCCTCCTCTCCTTCTTCGCCGCCGTTATCTCTTACGTAACTCGAGGTCGAAGCCATGTTTGATTGGTTGCACACGCTGTTCTCGCGAGACCTGGCCATCGATCTCGGCACCGCTAACACGCTCATCTACGTGCGAGGCATCGGCATCGTGTCGAACGAGCCCTCGGTGGTGGCGGT
>PMBV01000040.1 GCA_003153055.1 Myxococcales bacterium | reverse complement strand
ATGAGCAGAAAGGCATTGTCTCCCTCCCAGTAGTCGGCGGCAGCGTCGGGTCGCCCGGTGATCACGCTCCAGGTCTTGGGGAGCCCCAGGAACGCAGTGGGTTCGTACTGTCCGTCGAAGAAGTCGAAGATGCGCTCCGCGAGCGAGAGATCGCCTTGATGAATGAAGGCCATCGCGGCGAGCGCGTTCTTGTAGACCGTCGTCCATTCCTCACACTCGGTGCTTCTGACGAGGCCCGTCGCCGGCTCGACGAGGCCCTTCAAGAAGGCGTAGGCGGCGACATCGTCGCTCTCGTGCGACCGCGGGGCAGTCGTGATGTGGAGGAGATCGAGGAGCGAGCCGTAGCTTCCACCTCGTATCATTCGCACCTCGATCGTGTGCTGGGCGGCGGCAAGCTCACCGAGATCGACACGCTGGCAGGTGTACGTGAAGTCGTTCCACCCGCCGGTGCTCTGCGTGGAGAAGCTGCCCTTCCTTCGGCCGTCCAGGGAGAGTGCGATGTCGTTGCCGCCGACATCGTCCGAATACCGCACTCCAGCCGCCCCGATCATGCCCTTCATCGTGGAGGGAATGACCACCTCGAACGTGAGCGAATCGCCGATGCCCTCATTCAACACATCACTGTCGGGCCCGATGTGGACCGCTTTGCCGTCAGAGGCGTTCGGCTTCGTCTCGATTCGAATCTCCCCCGGGTTGCCGCTCCCGCCAAACGCCGATGCGACGAATCCTTCGGCTTCGAGCACAACATCGGTGCGGCAGCCAGCGAGGGCCGAGAGGAGCGCGGCAACCGAGAGCGCGACCGAGGGGAGGCGGGACATGGTTTTGCTCCTGAGGAAGAGACAAACCCTGTTCAGCGCAGGCTACCCTGCCTGACAGATGAAGCGCTACTTCGAGGCGGGACATGTGCCCTCCCTGACCCGGGGACCGAGTAGGCTTCGCCCAATGGACATCCTCGTTCTGACCGGGAGCCCCAAAGGTGAAGTGAGCGTCACCCTGCAGTACGTGACGTACCTCCGGAAGACGCGCCCTGCTCACCGCTTCGAGGTGCTCGAGGTCGCCCGCGAGGTCGGCCGGTTGGAGCGGACGCCGTCGGCCTGGGAGGCGCTGGAGGGCGCGCTGCGCCGGGCCGACCTCGTGCTGTGGGCCTTCCCGGTGTACGTCCTGTTGGTGCCGTCGCAATACAAGCGCTTCCTCGAGCTCCTCCTCGAGCGAGGCGCCGGGTCGCTGCTGGCCGGGAAGTACGCCGCCGCGCTCTCCACCTCCATCCGCTACTTCGACCACACCGCCCACCAGTACGTGCACGCGGTGAGCGACGACCTCGGGCTCAAGTACCTGGGCTTCCATTCGGCGGGGATGCTGGACCTGCTCGAGGCGGAGGGGCGCGGCCGCCTCGATCGCTTCGCCGACTTCGTCGAGAGCGCCGTGGCCCGCGCGGTGCCGGTGCAGCGCACCCACCCGCCGCTGAGGTGGCCCGAGCTCACCTATGTGCCCCAGACGCCGCCGCGGGTGTCCCCCCTCGGGGGCCGGAGGGCCGTCATCGTCACCGACGACGACGGACGCTCGCCGAACCTGGCGGCGATGACCGATCGCCTGGCGCGCGCCTTCTCCGGCGCCGTCGAGGTGGTGAACCTCCACCAGGTCGACATCCGGGGCGGGTGCCTGGGGTGCCTCCACTGCGGGTACGACAACGTCTGCGCCTACACCGACGGCTTCGCTGACTTCTTCCAGACCAAGCTGGCGTCGGCGGACATCGTCGTCCTCGCCGGGGCGGTGCGCGACCGCGCCCTCTCCTCGAAGTGGAAGCAGTTCTTCGACCGCACCTTCTACAAGGGGCACGTCCCCAGCTTTGGTGGCAAGCAGGTTGGCCTCCTGGTGGCCGGACCGCTCGCCCAGCTGCCGCACCTCCGGCAGGCCTTGGCCGCCTGGGCCGACACGTACGAGTACCACGCCCACTTCCTCACCGACGAGGTGGCGACGAGCGGAGAGCTCGATTCGCTGGTGGACGCCCTGGCGGAGCGCCTGGTCCGCTCCGCCGAGACCGGGTACGTGCCGGCCCGCACCTTCCTCGGCGTGGGGGGCCGGAAGCTGCTCCGCGACAGCCTCTACGGGCCGCTGCGGGTGCCCTTCCGGGCCGACATTCGCTACTACCACGCCCACGGCGGCTTCGACTTCCCCCAGGGCGACTACCGCACCCGGCTGGCGAACGCCCTGCTCCTCCCGCTCACCTGGCTCGCTCCGGCCCGGCGCTGGCTCTACACCCACGCGAATCAGAAGCTGGTGGAGCCCTTCGGGCAGGTGCTGCGCGCCGTACCGGTGGCCTCGGCAGGTGCGTTGGCGCCTGCGCCGAGCGCCTCGAGCCCGCCGCCGGAGGACGCTCCCCGTCCGGCAAATGGGGCATGATGGCGCCATCCATGGCCGCCGCGTCGCAGGAGGACCGCGCAGACGCCCGACCTTGAGTTCGCCACCGTCGTCCAGCAGCGCACCTGGGTCGCCGAAGGTGCCGTGAAGGCGAGGGACCTCGTCGAGCACAGCCTCGCCCGCATCGCGGTCCTCGATCCAGCGCTCAATGCCTTCGCCGCGGTTCGCGCCGCCGAGGCCCGCGCGGAGGCCGATGCGCTCGACCGTGGTGAGGTGTCCCTCGACCGGTTCTTTCGGCCGATTACGGGGGCCCAATTGCTCAGGTAGAGTGCGCAGTCGATGGATCGATGGTTCGCCGCGCTCGTGCTGACCGTTGCCTGCGTCGAGGTGGCGCTTCGCACGGATCTGCCCAGTCGCCCGGCGGCCTTCGCCTTCGCCGCGATCATCGCAACGGGCATCGTGCTCAGACGTCAGCGCCCGCTCGCGGCGGTGCTCCTCGCCTTCGGGAGTGCCGTCATCGTGACCCTCGTCGAGTTCGTGCTCCACACGCCGGAGATCGCCCCGTGGGCGTCGGTCGCCGTGCTCGTGCTCCCGTACTCGCTCGCGAGACGTGGAACGCAGCGTGACGTGATCATCGGCGCGGTGTTGGTTGCGCTCACCTGGTTTGCGTCGCTGATCAACCACGAGATGCCACGGCTCGCCGATGTGATTGGAGGAGCGCTCGTGCTCCTCTTTCCCGGCGCGCTGGGCCTGGTCGTTCGCTTCCGTGCGGAGACGCAGGAGCGGGCGTTCTCGCAGGCTCGCTTGCTCGAGCGCGAGCAATTGGCGCGTGAGCTCCACGACAGCGTGGCGCATCACATGATGGCCATCACCGTGCAGGCCCAGGCGGCACGCGCCATTCTCTCGGCTCGTCCCGACG
>PMBV01000499.1 GCA_003153055.1 Myxococcales bacterium | reverse complement strand
ACATGTAGGTGATCGAGTTGAGGGGAGCGGCTTCGGGGATCGGGTACGGAAGCGGGTCACGTCCGACGGGTCACGTGTGACGGGGTGGCGACATGAACGTGGTGTTTCCGCGCCCGTGTCCGTGTTGCGTGGCCCGTACCCGATGACCGTACCCGATCCCCGAAGCCGCACCCGGTCCCGGTCGCGAACCCGGCTGTTGACCTTCGCATCCACTCGCCCCTTCTCGAGGGCACCCCCGCCTAGCTCCTCGGCTCGACCTCGTCCCAGCCCGCCTTGAGCCACGCCTCATACGCCGCCTTCTGGCTCTCGGTGGGATGCTCGACGCGCACGAGCCAGAACGTATCGAGTGGCTTCGGCCCGAGCATCACCGACACCTCGAGGAGCCGCTCGCGGCGGAACAAGGTCACCTTGACGACCTCTCCCGGCCGCTTCTCTTCGCACCGCGTGATGAGCGCGGCAGCGTCGCACTTGAGCCCATCGAGAGCGCACACCTCGTCATCGGCGTAGAGGCCGGCGTCCATGGCCGGCGAGCCCGCCTGGACGGTGGCGACGAAAGCACCCCGCGAGGTGATGCCCAACCAGCCCTCGGTGCGCTCCGACTTCCGGGGAGGCGTGCCGCCCTTGTCCGAGGGCGACTCGCGGGTTCGGCTCTTCGCCTCGAGGCCGACCGTGTCGAAGACCGACAGGTCGAGCTCCTCGGTGGATCGGAGGGCGCGCTCGAAGAACGGGCCGAGGTCGATCCCCGCGACCTCGGAGGCGGTCGCCTCGACCCCGTTCTCCGGAACGCCCGACTCGTCGCCGAAGCGCTTCCACAAGAGCCTGAGCACGTCGTCGAGAGACCTGCGCGAGCCGGTAGCGCGCCGGATGGTGAGATCGAGCAAGGCGCAGACGATCTCGCCCTTGACGTAGTAGCTGACCGAGGTGTTGTTGGTGTTCTCGTCGGGCCGGTAGTGCTTGGTCCACGCCACGAGCGAGGCCTCGGTGAGCGACATGATCCTCCGGCCGGGCGCGGCGTGCACCGTGGTCAAGGTCTCTCCCAGGCGCGTCAGGTACCGCGACGGGCTCAAGCACCCGGCCCTGCGGGTGACGAGGCTGTCGTAGTAGCTCGTCCCGCCCTCGAAGAACCAGAGGAGCTGGGTGTAGTTCTCTTGCGAGTAGTCGAAGGGCACGAAGCGCTTGGGCTTGATGCGCTTGACGTTCCACAGATGGAAGTACTCGTGGGCGCACAGGGTGAGGAAATCCTCCCAGCCGCGCGGCGTCGAGAGGCCGGCGCGAGGGTAGAGGAGCGCGGTGGAGGCCTTGTGCTCGAGGCCTCCGCGACCCCGGTCGGTGCCGTACAGGAAGAAGACGTAGCGCTCGTTCGGGAGCCCCTCGAACAGCGCCGCCTCGGTCTCGATGATGCGCGTGAGATCGTTGAGCAGCCGCCGCTCGTCGAGCTGGAGCTCACCCCACAGCGCCACCTCGTGCGGCTTGCCCGCCGCGACGAACTCGAGGGGCTTCGTGGGGCCCAGCTCGACGGGAGAGTCGATGAGCTCGTCGTAGTCGGCGGCGAGAAAGCCCGCCCCATCGCGGCGGAGCGTCGTCGTGACGCGCCAGGTGGGTGGAGCGGCGATCTCCACCCGGTGGGGCTCGAGGCGGAGGTGCTCGGAGTAGAAGAAGAGCGTCGCCCCGTTGAAGTAGCCGTGCGAGCCGTCGAGGTGGCTCGTGCGGACGGTGAGCTCGTTGGCGTACACCCGGTAGCGGCAGCGCACCTCGGCGCCCCGAGACACGATGCGGAAGCTGCGCTTGTCGATGCGGGTGAAGGGCAGCCGGGTGCCCGTGCGATCGGTGACCTCGAAGTCCTGCACGTGGCGGGAGTATTCCCGCACGAGGTAGCTCCCCGGCGTCCACACCGGGAGGCAGACCGTGAGGTCCGACAGCGAGGTCGAAGGGAAGTCCGCCTCGACCTCGAAGAGGTGGGAGTGCGGGTTCGGCATCGAGACACGGTAGATGACGGGGTCGCCCATGGCGGTGAAGATCTACCGTAGCTCAGGCTCAAGGCGAGACAGGGCTTGCATCACGTGCCTGAAAAGATGTTCAGTCGATGCGTGGATCGCTCGACGCTGCTCTCCCTCGTTCGTCGCCTCGGAGAGGAGTTCACCCGACGAGAGATGACCGAGCACACCCGGCGACTCAAGCTGTACTGGCTGGCGGCCCGGCATGGGCTGCTCAAGGGGAGGAACGAGCTCGACGTGAAGTGGAGCGAGGCGCACGTGGTGGACTGGCTCGAGGCGCTCCAGCTGCCGCCGTACGACGGCTCCCTCGCGGTCAGGGCGAAGGGCGCCGGCTGCCCGACGTGCGGGCAAGGTCCCGGTACCACCCCTTCGGGGCGCACGGTGCTGGTGTTCCCCGGAGGGGCGAAGATGCGCTGTCAGGTGTGCGGCCAGAGCTGGCTCGAGCTCGACTGATGTCGCCCGTGGCTCAGCGGCGCGGGTGGTGGTGCTGGGCGGGCATCGCTGCTATGGGCGCTGGCCATGGAGATGTTGCTGTCAGTCGACTTTCGATTCAGTGCTTCGCACCTGCTGCCGCACTATGACGGGCCGTGCAAGCGCCTCCACGGCCACAACTACCTCGTGCGGGTGACGCTCAGCGGACGCCCGCAGCCGAAAGACGGGATGATCCGCGACTTCGATGAGGTCAAGCGCACCGTCTGGGGCGAGGTGCTCTCGAAGCTGGACCACTACCACCTCAACGACATCGTGGACAACCCGACCGCGGAGAACCTGGTGGTGTGGATCTGGGACCGCCTGGCGCCGATCCTTCCCGGCCTCACCGAGCTGAAGATCTGGGAGACGGACGAGTACTGCGTTACCTATCGAGGCTAAGTGAGCCGCCCGCGAAAGCCCCGCCGTCCAGACAAGAAGGCCATGGCGCGGGCCATCGGCGACTTCCTCGAGGCGGCAGGCCTCGACCCGTCCGACCCCAACCTCGCTGAGACGCCCCGGCGGGTGGCCGACGCCTGGGCCGACGAGTTCCTCTCGGGCTACCAAGAGACCGCCGCCCAGGCCCTCGACGAGCGCTTCCCCGTCACCGGCGCGTCGACGAGCGAGCTCGTGGTGGTCACGAACCTCCACTTCCGATCGATGTGCCCGCACCACCTCCTGCCCTACAGCGGCCGGATCCACCTGGCCTACGTCCCCGGGCGCGAGGTCGTGGGCTTCGGACGCCTCTCGAGCCTGGTCGACACCTTCGCTCACCGGCTCATCCTCCAGGAAGAGCTCGCCCGCCTGGTGGCTCTCGCGCTCACCGACGAGCTCCCGAGCCAGGGGGCGGCCTGCGTCATCGAAGCCGAGCAGACGTGTTTCCGCCTCCGCGGAGAGGAGCAGCACGACGCCGTCACCTATTCCGAAGCCTACGAGGGAGTGCTCAAGGAGCCGGCGCTGAGAGCCGAGCTGTGGCGCCGTCTCGGGCGGAAGCGGCGGTGATCGAGCGACTCGCGAGGCTCAGGGCCGATCTCGCCGGCCTGGAGCTCAAGGACGACGAGGCGACCCTCGCCCTCTACGCCCACGACGAGTCGGACGTGGGCGACTTTCTCCCTGCGCTGGTGGCCTTCCCTCGGTCGACGGCCGAGGTCCAGGTGATCGTTCGCGCCTGCAACAGCCGCGACGTCCCCCTGACGCCGGTCGGGGCGCGCAGTGGAAAGAGCGGCGGCTCGCTCCCTGTCAAAGGTGGCGTGTCGATGTCTCTCGAGCGGCTCGATCGGATCCTCGAGGTGAGGGCCGCGGACCTGACCGCCACCGTCCAGCCCGGTGTCATCCTCGAGACGTTCCAGAAGGCCGTCGACGAGGCCGGGCTCTTCTACCCCCCCGACCCCAACTCGGCCGCCGTGTGCACGCTCGGCGGCAATGTCGCCGAGAACGCCGGTGGGCCGCGCGCGCTCAAGTATGGCGTCACCCGCGACTACGTCCTGGGGCTCGAGTGGGTGCTGCCCACCGGTGAGCTCCTGCGCGTTGGGCATCGCACCATCAAGGGCGTGGCGGGGTACGATCTCGTCGGGCTCTTCGTCGGCTCCGAGGGCACCCTCGGCGTCGCCACCGAGATTACCCTGAAGCTCCTACCCAGGCCGGCGGCGGTCATGACGGCGCTGGTGTCGTTCCGCTCGGTCGTCGAGGCGGCCGAGGCCGTCAGCCAGGTCCTCCTCGGAGGGACCTTGCCCCGCTGCCTCGAGCTCATCGACGATGTCGCCATCGCGGCGATCGACGGCCAGGGTTTCAGGTTTCCTTCGGGCGCCGGGGCCTGCCTCATCGTCGAGGTCGACGGCCCCTCAGACGAGGTCGCCTTGGCCGAGCTCTCCAAGGTGGCTGAGCGCTGCACCGCCCAGGGGGCACAGGAGACGCTCCTGGCGATGGATCGGGACCAGCGAGAGCGCCTGTGGGCTGTCCGCCGGCTCATCTCCCCAGCCCTCCGCGCGCTCAAGCACTTCAAGGTCAGCGAAGACATCGTCGTGCCTCGCTCCCGCATTCCCGAGGCCGTGGACCGCTTCAAGCGGGTCGGTCGCGACCTCGGCCTCACCGTCGCCACCTACGGGCACGCGGGAGACGGGAACCTCCACGCCAACGTCCTCTACTCTGGGCCCCATGAGCGCCCCCTGGTCGAACGCGCCCTCGAGGCCATCATGCAGATCACCGTCGATCTCGGTGGCACCATCACCGGCGAGCACGGCGTGGGCCTCTCTAAACGCCGGTTTCTCTCGCTGGAGCAGTCAAAGGCCGTTATTGATGTTCAGCGTCGGCTGAAGGTCCTCCTCGACCCCCAGGTCGTCATGAACCCCGGGAAGATATTCCCCGACAGATGATTTCCTGTGTAGTTCTGACCGTTTCCATGTGTTGAGTGCTCGGCACTGCCCTTGCTCCGTGGGTGGCCAGGTCAGCACCACCCGATTGGGAGGGTTCTACACATGGCATTCTTCGAAACCGGAGTGTGGGACGAGCATCTTCTTCTCGAGCCTGAACAGCAGAGCGCGTTCAGCGAGGAGAAGCCGATGCGCCGGACCGATTCAGAAGGGCTGTCTCACTACCTACGGAGCATGGGCGGCCACAAGCAACTCACACGCGAAGAGGAGTACGAGCTCTCACGACGTGCCCGCAAGGGAGAAGAGGCGGCGCGCCGCACGCTGGCGGTGAGCAATCTCCCCTTCGTGGTGGCGGTGGCCAAGAAGTTCACCAGCCGCGGAGCTCGTCTCGACGATCTCATTCAGGAAGGGAACGTCGGCCTGATGAAGGCCATCGAGCACTTCGACCCCAAGAAGCAGGTGCGCTTCGCCACCTACGCCGTCTGGTGGATCCGCGCGTACATCACCCGCTATTTGAAGGACAACCGCAGCCACGTTCGAGGCGGCGAGCACGAGCGGCTGAGCATGAGCGACTTCTCGCTCGACACCCCCATCGACGACGAGTCGGAGTCCACCTACCTCGAGCGCCTCGAAGACGCCGCGCCGACGCCCGACAGCGCCTTCCTCTCGCTGGAGCGCGACGAGGAGGTCTCGGTGGCCCTGCAGCGAGTTCGCCGACGTCTGGGTGACCTGGGCTGGGACATTCTCCAGGAGCGCCTTACCCAGGACAAGCCGCGCACGCTCGAAGAGTTGGGCGAGCGCTGGGGCGTGTCTCGGGAGCGCGTGCGTCAGGTCGAGCTCAAGACCAAGTCGTTCCTCGCCCGCTACCTCGCCGCCATCAACCAAGACGCCGAGATCGAGCTGAACGAGAACCTCGCCGCATGACCCGCTGGACGTAACGCGGCTCGTCGGCCGTGCGAGCGTCAGAACCTGGCCCGCGCCCACGTGACGCGGGTTTTCTTTTGCCCAGGCCTGGGAGATCCTCGCGCGACATGCGAGCCATCTTCCTTGGAAGTGTTCTGTTGGCGGTGAGCAGCTGGGCCCAGTCGCCCGACGCTCCCCCTGCCGACGCGGCGGCCGTCGTCGCGACCCTCGATCAGCACTGGACGACGCGAGACGAGGGCGCCTCGGTGGCGGCGATCAACGCGGCCATCCGCGACGGTCTCAAGGCGTTCCCCGACGACTACGCCATTCTCTGGAGGGCGGCGCGCTTTCGCTGGTGGCAGGCCGACGGCGAGACGAACGAGAAGACCAAGCGCATGGTGGCTAAGGAGGGGTGGAACTACGCCAAGCGGGCGGTGGACGCCAAACCGACCGGCGCCGAGGCCAAGTACTACGTGGCGCTGAGCATCGGCGCGTACTCGCAGGCGGTGGGGATCTTGAAGGCGCTCACCGACGGGCTCGAGGGCCAATTCGTCGAGAACCTCGAGTTCGCGCTGAAGAACAACGAGGCCTTCGATCGCTGTGGTGGGCGGAGGGCCAAGGGGCGCTACTACTGGGAGCTCCCATGGCCCAAGCGCGATCTCAAGAAGTCCAAGGAAGAGCTCGCCAAGGCCGTCGCCGCCAGCCCAGAGCACCTTCGCAATTACTACTACCTCGCCCAGACACTCATCAAAGATGGTGATGCCAAGGGAGCCAAGGAGCAGATCGACAAGGTCCTCAACGGGGCCTCCGATTTCGATCCGCCCGAGGCGCGACGCGTCAAGGCATGGGCTCAACCGGTAGCGGAGGAGATTCAGCGCGAGCTGAAATAGGCTCACCCGGTTGCGACTCTCGATGACGCCGTTATCCCCTGCCCAATCTTCATCGCTGCTCGGAGTGCTCATGGCCATTGCGTTCAAAGTCGATTCCGCTTCTTCCGTTTCTTCGGAGACCGAGGAAAATCTGGTGGAGATGCTGCTCGAGCGCGCCAGGGAATCGCGGGGGCCAGCGGCGCAGGTGAAGACGTCGTCGGGCTGGAAAGACGTCTCCTGGCCCGAGGTGCTGGCTCAGGTGAAGGCCGTGTCGAATGGCTTGGTCGGCTGGGGAGTGAAGCCCGGCGACCGCGTCGCCATCTTTGCCAACACCAGCCTCACCTGGTGCGTGGTTGATCTGGCGATTCACGCAGCCAAGGCCATCTCGGTGCCGATCTACGCCTCCAACACCCCCGAGGAGGTGCGGTACATCCTCGACAACTCCGGGGCGGTGCTGCTCTTCGTCGACGATGACGAGCCGACCCCCAAGCAAGCCGGGCGGCTGACCCGCGCGAACCTGAAGCTGGCCCAGACGGCGGTGAAGCAGGTGGTGCTGTTCCAGGGAGCGAGCGCCTCGGCCCTCTCGCTCGAGGGACTCATCGAGAAGGGGCGAGACCTCACCGACTTCGAGGAGCGGGCCCGAGCCATCGGCCGGGATGATCTCTCCCACTTTCTCTACACCTCGGGCACCACCGGTGACCCCAAGGGCGTGATCCTCACCCACGGGAACTGGGCCTTCGAGGGGACGTCTCTGCGGCGCATAAGCGTGATGCAGCCGGGCGACGCGGTGCTGCTGTTTCTGCCCATGGCCCACTCCTTCGCCCAGGCGGCGAAGTCGGCGTGGCTGGCCATGGGCTTCAAGATGGTCTTCGCCGAGTCGGTCGAGAAGGTGGTGGCGAACCTGGGCGAGACCAAACCGACCATTTTGCCCACGGTGCCCCGGGTGCTCGAGAAGGTCTTCTCCGCCGTGAACGGGAGCGCTACCTCGGCGCCGGGGGTCAAGGGGCAGCTCGGTCGCTGGGCCTTTCGCCTGTTCGACGAGTACGTCGCCGCGAAGGAGAAGGGCCAGTCGTACGACTCGCTGGGCTGGGCGCTGGCCAAGCGGCTGGTGTTCAAGAAGGTGCGCGCCGCCCTCGACGAGAAGCTGGGCGGACGGATGCGCATCTTCATCTCGGGTGGAGCGCCCCTGCCGAAGAAGATCGGCTATTTCTTCGACCTGCTCGGCTTCACCGTGTGCGAAGGCTACGGCCTCACCGAGACGGCCGCCGGGGCGACCCTCAACCGGCCCGAGGCAGTGCGCATCGGCACCGTCGGCCAGGCCTTCCCCACGGTGGAGCTGAAGATCGCCGACGACGGAGAGATCCTCGTGCGTGGGCCCAACGTCATGAAGGGCTACTACCGGAACCAAGCGGCCACCGACGAGGTGCTGGAGCCCGATGGCTTCTTCCACACCGGTGACATCGGGGAGCTCGACGAAAAGGGCACCCTGCGCATCACCGATCGCAAGAAGGACCTCATCAAGACGTCAGGGCGGCAAGTACTGCGCGCCCCAGAACCTCGAGAACGCCCTCAAGGCGCACGGCATCGTGTCGAACTCGATGGTGCACGGAGACAACCGCCCCTACCTCACGGTGCTGATCTGCGTGAGCGAGGAGAATGCCCGCAAGGTGGTGGCGGAGCAGGCTGGGGCGACGATGAGCTACGCCGAGCTGTCCAAGGCTCCGGAGCTCCTCGCGGCGGTCAAGAAGGCCGTCGACGCGGTCAACGCCGAGCTGCCGCCGTACTCGACGCTCAAGCGGTTCTCCCTCGTCGATCACGACTTCAGCCAGGAGACCGGTGAGCTCACCCCCACGCTCAAGGTGAGGCGGAAGATCTGCACCCAGAAGTACCAGGCGGCCCTCGACGCCATGTACGAGCGCGCCGCGCACGAATGAAAGAGCCGCGCCCATCGCACCAGCGAGGGCACGGCTCGACGCACCCGGTGGGGGGAAGCGCGTTTGGCTCAGCTGTGCTTGGAGGCGGCCTTGTCTGACGCGTTCACCGAGGGGCTCGCGCCACCGTCAGCGAGCTTCTTGCCTTCCTCAGGCTCGTCGGAGACCTCACCCGAGAAGCCCTTTTTGAAGTTGCGGATCGCCGAGCCCAAAGAGCTGCCGAGCTGCGNNCACCGCCGCCGACGGGGTCACACTGGCAGAGGATCTGGTGGGCTCGCCTGCCTTCTCGGCCAAGGGCGAGACGACGTGCCGGAGGATGGGCTCCACCACCGCCTGGCTGCGTCGGGCCAGCTCGAGCAGCACTGCCTGGCTCCTGATCGCTGGTGTGTCGGGCGGTTGGGCGACGGGAATGTAGGTCCCTTCAGGAGTGAGGAGCCGGCGCTTGACGGTGTCTTTGAAGCCCACACCGAGCACTTCGTCGAGGATCCGCTGGCGCAGCGTCGGGTCCTCCACTGGGGCCATGACCTCGACGCGGCGGTGGAAGTTGCGGGGCATCCAGTCGGC